>DASUYK010000022.1:0-16904 GCA_036377415.1 Solirubrobacterales bacterium | reverse complement strand
CGCCCGCCGAATCCGATCGAGCGAGACCTCCTCCTCCGCCGGCTCCATCACTCGGAACCGGCGGGGAGCGGGACGGTCGCGTCCATCTCGACCAGGGCACCCTTCGGCAGCGAGGCGACGCCGATCGTGGTGCGCACGGGGCAGGGCTCAGAGAAGAACGTCGCGTAGACCTCGTTCAGCTCTCCGAACGTGGCCATGTCGGTGAGGTAGATGCCGATCCTCGCCGCCTCCGAGAGCCGCGTCCCGGCCGCCCGGCAGACGGCGTCGAGGCTCTCGAGGCAGCGGCGGGCCTGCTCCGCGACTCCGCCCTTGACCAGCTCGCCGCTCTGCGGGTCGAGCGGCACCTGGCCGCTGCAGTAGAGGACGCCGTTCGCGACAACGCCCTGGGAGTAGGGGCCGATCGGGGCCGGCGCCTCGCCGGTCTCGATCACCCGCCTGAGCCGATCTGAGGCGTCCACATCGCCGAATCTAGAGCACCGGGCAAAATCCATTGGATGCGAGTCCTCGTGATCTCCCATCAAGCCGATGCCGGCCCCGGCGTGTTCGCCGACGAGATCCGTGAGCGCGGGATCGAGCTCCACGAGTGGATGCTGAGCGAGCGCGGGACCGGGCCCCCGCTCGAGATCGCCGAGTACGCCGCGGTCCTCACCTTCGGTGGCGCGATGCACGCCGACCAGGAGGAGCTCCACCCGTGGCTGCGCTTCGAGAAGGATTTCCTCGCGGCGATCCTCGACGACGGGATGCCGATCCTCGCGGTCTGCCTCGGCTGCCAGCTGCTCGCGGAGGCCGCCGGGGGATCGGCGCGCCGGGCGAGCGAGCCGGAGATCGGCTGGTATGAGATCGAGGTGACCCCGGAGGGCCGCGACGATCCCGTGATCGGGCCGCTCGCGCCGAGCGTGACCGGCTTTCAGTGGCACAGCTACGAGGCGGTCCCGCCTCCGGATGCGGCGATCCTCGCGCGCAGCCCGGTTTGCCCCCAGGCCTACCGGATCGGCGACCGCGTCTACGCGATCCAGTTCCACGCCGAGGTCCCCGCCGGCGACGCCGAGAGGTGGATCGACGAGTGGCGCCAGGACGAGGACGCCGTGCGGATCGGCGTCGACCCGGATCGGTTCCGCTCCGAGACGCGGGAGAGGATCGGGGCGTGGAACCAGGTCGGCCGCGAGCTCTGCGGGCGGTTTCTCGACCTGCTCGGCTAGCGCCGGGCCGGTGCGGGTCGGCCTCCCGTGAGGCCGTAGTGGACGGCGCCGGCGAGGAAGATCGCGGACGTGCCGAAGTGAAGGAGTGCGTCGGCCTCCCCGTTCGGGAAGTAGAAGAGGCCGCCCGCGACCTGGGTGTCGAGCAGTGCCCAGATCGCGGTGGCGATCAGCGACCCCGCCGCGGCGAGGTCGAACAGCGCCGCCCAGGTGGGCCGAAGGGCGGCGAAGAACCCGGGGATAGCGACCAGGAAGCCCGAGAGCGCATGCCATCCGTTCATGTCGACCCCGAGCACCCGCTCGGCGGTCGCCGAGTCGCCGGTGGCGAAGTCGGGATTGACGATGATCCCGGGAACGCTCCAGACGAGGACGGCGACCGATCCGATGATCGCCGCCCACTGGACCGGCTTCAGCGGGCGCTCGAGCTCGAGTACGCGCGTCGGCTGGGGTCTGGCTGCAGTGGCGATCGGAGACCTCCTCAAAGCGGGCGGTGGAGCCTCTCGCGGGTCCACGGAACCTCGTCCCCCTAGGCGGTGGCGGGGCCGTCGAGTCGATCGAGCATCCGCATCACCGCCTCGGTCAAGGCGTCGAGCCGACCGATCATGTGCTCGAACAGGGCATCCGACCTCTGACCGGCAACCTCAACCCGTCGCACCATGTCCGCGATGAAAGCGTTCCCCGTCGCGAGGCGGTCGTCGAATTGGTCAAGCCGGTTGTCCAGCCGGTCGATCGTTGAGATGAAGCGCTCGAACGCCTCGCTGTTGCGATCGAGAGAGTCGCGGCAGGATGCGATCAACTCGTCGCCATGCTCAAGCCGGCGATCGATGCGTTCGAATATCTCGCGGTCGGACATCGCGGCCATTGTCCCACCGGCATAAGCGGGGCGAGCCTCAGGTTCGCCCCGCCGGGGGATTACTCCGGTGTGACGTACGCGCCCGAGAGGCCACCGTCCACGAGGAAGGTTGAGGCGGTGACGTAGGAGCTCTCGTCGCTCGCGAGGAAGAGGGCGCCCTGGGCGATCTCCCGCGCCTCGGCGAACCGGCCCATCGGCAGGTGGACGAGGCGGCGCTCCGCCTTCTCGGGGTCCTTCGCGAACAGGTCCTGGAGCAGGGGTGTGTTGACCGGCCCGGGACAGAGCGCGTTCACCCGGACCCCCCGCGTGCCGAACTCGACGCCGAGCTCGCGGGAGAGCGCCAGAACTCCGCCCTTCGACGCCGTATAGGAGATCTGGGAGGTGGCCGCGCCCATCACGGCGACGAACGAGGCGGTGTTGATCACCGACCCGCCACCGGATTCCAGCAGGTGGGGGATGCCGTGCTTGCAGCAGAGGAAGACGGACCTCAGGTTGACGTCCTGGACACGCTGCCACGCGTCGACCGACGTCTCGAGCACCGAGACGTCGTCGTCCGGGCTGATCCCGGCGTTGTTGAAGAGGACGTCGATCCGGCCCATTTCCTCGGCCGCCTTCGCGTACATCTCGCGGACCGCATCCTCGTCGGCGACGTCGGCCTGCAGGTTCAGCTCCCCCTCGGTTCCCTCGGCGAGGTCGACGCCGACGACCCGCGCGCCCTCCTCGGCGAACAGCCGGGCGGTCTCCGCCCCGATCCCGCTTGCGGCGCCGGTGATCACGCAGACCTTTCCGTCCAGCCGTCCCATCAGTCGGTGGCGTAGTAGACGTTCTTCACCTCGGTGTAGGCCTCGAGCGCGTCCGGGCCGAGCTCGCGCCCGATCCCGGACTGCTTGAAGCCGCCGAAGGGCGTCGCGACCCGGACCGAGGTGTTCGAGTTGATCGAGATCACACCGGTCTCGATCGACCGCGCGGTCCGCAGGGCCTTCGTCCCGTCGCGGGTCCAGATCGACCCCGAGAGCCCGTAGATCGTGTCGTTCGCGATCCGGATCGCCTCCGCCTCGTCCTCGAACGGGATCACGCAGGCGACCGGGCCGAAGATCTCCTCCCTCGCCGCCCTGTCCTCGTTCGAGACCGGTGCGAGGACCGTGGGCGGGAACCAGTATCCGGGCCCCTCCGGGGCGCTCCCCCGGATCGCGACGGGCGCGTCCCCGTTCACGTAGGAGGAGACCGTCTCGAGCTGACCGGTCGAGATCAGCGGGCCCATCTGGGTCGACTCCTCCAGCGGGTCGCCTACCCGCAGCGCCGTCACGGCGCTCTCCAGCTCGGCCATGAACTCGTCCATCGCCGCGCGCTCGACCAGGATCCGGGAGCGGGCGCAGCAGTCCTGGCCCGCGTTCCCGAAGACGGCGAGCGGCGCCGAGGAGGCGGCGGCGGCGAGGTCGGCGTCGGCGAAGACGACGTTGGCGGACTTGCCGCCCAGCTCGAGGGTGACCCGCTTGATCGTCCCGGCCGCGCCCTCGGCGATCCCCCGGCCGACCTCGGTCGAGCCGGTGAAGGCGATCTTCGCGACGTCGGGGTGCTCGACCAGGCGCTGGCCGCAGACGCTGCCCTTCCCGGCGACGACGTTGAGGACGCCCTCCGGGATCCCGGCCTCCACCGCGATCTTCTCCAGCTCCAGGGCGGTGAGCGGCGTCAGCTCGGCCGGCTTCAACACGATCGTGTTGCCGGCGGCGAGCGCCGGCGCAACCTTCCAGGAGGCGATCGTCAGCGGGAAGTTCCAGGGGACGATCAGCCCGACGACGCCGAGCGGCTCGCGGAAGGTCATGTCGACGCCCCCGGACACCGGGATCGTCTTGCCCGTGAGCCGCTCCGGCGCCCCCGCGTAGTAGCGGAACGTCTCGACGACCATTCCGATCTCGCCGCGCGCGTCGGAGATCGGCTTGCCGGCGTTCCGGGCCTCGAGCGTCGCGAGCTCATCGACCCGCCCCTCGATCGCGTCGGCGAGCCGCTGGAGCAGGGAAGACCGATCCGCCGGCGCCACCGCCCGCCAGGCGGGGAAGGCCTCCCTGGCCCGGGCGATCGCTGCGTCGGTCTCCTTGGCGCCCGCGCGCGGCACCTCCGCCATCACCTCAGCCGTGGCTGGCTCGACTACCTGGATCGCTTCCTTGCTTGCCACGTTTCGACGATATAGGGTGCCGCCCATGGCGTCAGGGGACAAGAGCAAGGAAGCTACCCCCAGACCTGGAGGACCCGGCGGAACCCGGGGGATGCTCTCCCTCGATGATCTCCGCAAGGAGGGCGACGAGGGCACGATCGACACGGTCGTCACTGCCTTCACCGACATGCAGGGCCGGCTGTTCGGGAAGCGGATCGAGATCGGGTACTTCCTCGATGAGGTGACGGATCACGGGGTCGAGGGCTGTAACTACCTGCTCGCCCTCGATATGGACATGGAGCCTCTGCCCGGATACGAGATGGCGAACTGGGAGAGCGGCTACGGCGACTTCGGGATCCAGCCCGACATGTCGACGCTGCGGCGGATCCCCTGGCTCGACCGCACCGCGCTCGTCCTCTGCGACGTCGTCAACCACGACGGCAGCCCGGTCGTCGCCTCCCCGCGCCAGGTCCTGATCGCCCAGTACGAGCGGGCCGCCGAGATGGGGTACACGCCCTACGCCGCCTCCGAGCTCGAGTTCTATCTGTACAAGGAGAGCTACGCCGAGGCGTGGGAGAAGGGCTACAAGGACCTCACCCCGACGATCCCCTACATCCTCGACTACCACATCCTCGCCACCACGATGGACGAGGCCTATCTCGGGCCGATCCGCCGGGGGATGATGGGTGCCGGGATCCCTGTCGAGTTCTCGAAGGGCGAGGCCTGGTACGGCCAGCACGAGGTCAACTTCCGCTACGCGGACGCGGTCACGGCGGCCGACCGGCACACGATCTACAAGAACGGAGTCAAGGAGATCGCCTTCCTGAACGAGATCTCGGCGAGCTTCATGGCGAAGCCGTCGGAGGACGACATCGGAAGCTCCTGCCATCTCCACCAGAGCCTGGTCGGCGAGGACGGCAAGTCGGCCTTCGTGGACGGCAACGGCGAGGAGACCGACACCTTCCGGCATTTCCTCGGCGGGGTGCGCAACCACATCCGCGAGCTCGCCCTGTTCGTGGCGCCGGCGGTCAACTCCTACAAGCGCTACGCGGCCGAGAGCTGGGCACCGACCTCGGTCTCATGGGGCCGCGACAACCGCACCTGCGGGTTCCGGATCGTCGGGCACGACCAGTCGCGGCGAATCGAATGCCGGATTCCGGGCGCCGACGCCAACCCCTACCTGGCGTTCGCGGCCCTGCTCGCGGCCGGCCTCGACGGAGTCGAGAACGAGATCGATCCCGGCCCCGAGCTGAAGGGGAACGCCTACGAGGCGGCCGAGGCCGAGGGGTTCCCCGCCTCGCTGCGCGAGGCCGTCGACCTGTGGGAGGGCTCCGCGTTCGCGAAGGCGGCCTTCGGCGACGCGGTGCACAAGCACTACCTGAACTACGGCAGGCTCGAGCAGGGCCTGTTCGACAAGGTGGTCACCGACTACGAGCGCCGCCGGATGTTCGAGCGGGGCTAGATTCGGCCGCGGTCGATCCGGCGGCGGCGTGTGTGGCCGCCGAAAGTGATGGCCGCGCGCATCGCGGGGTTTGTTACTCGCGGGTCGGTTGCCGCGGGCGCTCATACTTAACTCGAAATGGAGCTGCGCACCCCGCTCCTCCTGCGCCAGCCGCCGCGCTCCCACGGTCTCGGCCTCGTGGTATCGCTGACCGCGGTCGCGCTGACGACGCTCGCCCTGTACGGGCTGCGCGACGTCGCGCCCGCGGTCTCGCTCGGCGTCGTCTATCTCCTCGCCGTACTCCTTGTCTCGACCTTCTGGGGTCTGGGCCTGGGTCTGCTCACGGCGCTGCTCAGCGCGACCGCCTTCAACTTCTTCCACATCCCCCCGACCGGGCACTTCACGATCGCCAGAGGGGAGAACTGGGTGGCTCTCGGCGTGTTCCTGGCGGCAGCGACCGTCGCCAGTTCCCTCGCCCAGGTGGCGCGGTCCCGCGCCCAGGAGGCCGAGGCCCGCCGGAAGGAGGCCGACCTGATGGCCGAGCTCGCCCGGACGCTGCTGGGCGCCCCCGACCTCGACGCGGCCCTGCCGACCGCGGCGGAGCGGATCGCCCGTGCGCTCGATCTGCCCTCCGCCGCTCTCAGACGGGGCGGGATCGCTGAGCAGCCCGGAAGGCTCGCACTGCCGCTTGTGCACGACGACCGGCCGCTCGGCACATTGATCGTCCCCGCGGGCATCGACCCGGACAACCTCGCCCGGCTCCGCGACCGGCTGATCCCGGGCCTCGAGGCGCTGCTCGCCGCCGCGATCGACCGCGAGGAACTGCTCTTGGCGACCGTCGAGACGCAGGCGCTTCGCCGCAGCGACGAGATCAAGACCGCGCTGCTCCGAACCGTCTCCCACGACCTGCGTACGCCGATCACCGCAATCCGCGCGGCAGCCGAGGCTCTGACGTCGCCGACGATCGCGGAGGCGGACCGAATTGAGCTCCGCGAGGCGATCGTCGAGGACTCAGACCGGCTCGGATCGCTCGTCGACAACCTGCTCGACCTGTCGCGTCTTCGCACCGGTACCGCCGAGCCTTCCCGGGATTGGTGCTCGATCGAGGAGGTGATCGACGCCGCTCTGGACGACTTGGCCGTCGAGCGCGACCGGTTCGCGCTCTCGATCGACCAGAGCCTGCCGTTCATCCGTGCCGACTCGGCTCAGCTCGAGCGCGCCTTCGTCAACCTGTTCTCCAATGCCGCCCGCCACTCCGGCGGGGAGAGGGTTTCGGTGCGCGCCCGGGAGGTCGGGGGCCGGGTCGTGATCAGGGTGGTCGATCGAGGCCCGGGAATCCCCGAGCGCGAGCTGGAGCGGGTCTTCGAGGCGTTCTACACGGTGAACGAGTCCTCCCATGCCGGCGCCGGGCTCGGCCTGGCGATCGCGAAGGGGTTCGTGGAGGCGAACGGGGGGCGGATCTGGGCGGAGTCGCTGCCGGGCCAGGGGACGACCTTCGTCGTCGAGTTCCCGCTCGTTGACGTGGAGACGGAGCCATCCTCCGAGCCAACGACGGCGGCACCCGCGCGATGAGCCAGCGAATTCTCGTCTGCGACGACGAGATGCAGATCCGCCGGGCCCTGAGGGTGGTTCTCAAGGACGCCGGGTTCGAGGTCGTGGAGACGGCCGACGCCCAGGAGGCGCTGGATGCGGCCTCGGTCAAGCCTCCGGACGCGGCGATCATCGACCTGCTCCTCCCCGACGGCGACGGGATCGAGGTCTGCCGCAGCATCCGCTCCTGGAGCGAGATGCCGATCCTGGTGCTCTCGGCCGTTGGGGACGAGGAGCAGAAGGTGCGCGCCCTGGAGGCAGGCGCCGACGACTACGTCACCAAGCCCTTCGGGCCGCGGGAGCTCGTCGCTCGCCTGAACGCCGTCCTGCGGCGGGCCGGCGAGGGGAACGGCGAGCCGACGATCTCCGCCGAGGGCCTGGAGATCGACCTCGCCGCGCACACGGTTCGCCGCGACGGGGAGGAGGTCCATCTGACGCCGATCGAGTTCCGTCTGCTCGAGACCCTGGCCAAGAGCAGGGGGCGGCTGATGACCCACCGCGCCCTGCTCACCGAGGTCTGGGGGCCGGGCTGGGAGGAGGACACCCAGACGCTGCGCAGCCACATCGCGAACCTGAGGCACAAGATCGAGCCGCCCGACGGCCCCCGCTACATCCGCACCGACCCAGGCGTCGGCTACAGGTTCGCCGCCTGACCCTTCACAGCATCTTGATGCGCGGGCGCTGAAGCCCCACGTTCCCTTCACGGAAGGGCGCCGATCCTCGTCCCATGGACATCGTCTCGATCGCCGTGGGACTGGTCGCCTTCGCGATCTTCTACCTGCTGGTCGACGGCCTGGACCGCGTATGAGCTTCGCCGAGGGGGCGATGCTCGCCGTGTCGATCCTCGTCCTGATCTACCTGAGCTACGCGCTGCTGCGCAGTGAGAACCTGTGACCGCCAACGGCTGGCTGCAGATCGTCTTCTACCTCGCGGTCCTGACGGCGCTCACGCCAGTGCTCGGCGGATACATGGCACGCGTGTACCAGGGCCAGCCGCTGCTCCTCGAGCGCGTCCTCGAACCCCTCGAGCGATTTGTCTACCGCTTGCTCGGGCCCTCGGCCCGGAGCGAGCAGGATTGGAAGGCGTACGCGAAGACGACGATCGTCTTCAGCGCCGTCTTCTTCGTCGTCCTCTACGTGATCCTCCGCACCCAGGGGATCCACCCGTTCAATCCGGAGGGCTTCGACTCAGGGCCCTGGGACCTCTCATTCAACACCGCCGCCTCTTTCGTCACCAACACGAACTGGCAGTACTACGGGGGGGAGACGACCCTCAGCTACTTCTCGCAGATGGCGGGGCTAGCGGTCCAGAACTTCGTCTCCGCCGCGGTCGGGATGGCGGTGCTCGCGGCCGTGATCCGCGGGCTCGCGAGCCGCGGCGCAAGGGAGCTCGGGAACTTCTGGCGGGACGTGACGAGAACCCTGCTCTACATCCTCCTTCCGCTCTCGTTCGTGGGCGCGCTGATCCTGGTCTCGCAGGGCGTGATCCAGACCTTCTCCGGCTGGGTGAGCTACCAGACGGTCACGGGAGTTGACCAGACCCTGGCGCTCGGGCCGGGCGCGTCGCAGATCGCGATCAAGCAGCTCGGCACCAACGGCGGCGGCTTCTTCAACGTCAACAGCTCGATGCCGTTCGAGAGCCCGACCCAGTTCTCGAACTTCGTCGAGCTCCTCTTCATCCTCCTGATCCCGGCCGCGCTCACCGCGACCTTCGGCCGGATGGTCGGAAACCGCCGCCAGGGCTGGGCGATCTACGTGGCGATGCTGATCATGCTGGTGGTGACGATTGGCGTGGGCTATGCCGCGGAGTCGAACGGCTCCCCGGCCCAGGAGGCGGCCGGGATCGAGGTCGACGCGGGCGCCAGCGACGTCGACGTTGAGGGCTCGGACGAGCAGGCCGGTGGCAATCTCGAGGGCAAGGAGCAGCGCAACGGGATCGCCACCAGCGTCACCTGGGCGAACGCCACCACCGCCGCGTCCAACGGCTCGGTCAATTCCGCCCACGACTCCTACACCGGGGGCGGCGGCCTGCCGCTCCTGTTCAACATGATGACCGGGGAGGTTGTGTTCGGCGGGGTGGGGTCGGGCCTCTACGGAATGCTGCTGATGGTCCTGCTGGCGGTGTTCATCGCCGGCCTGATGGTGGGACGGACGCCCGAGTACCTCGGCAAGAAGGTCGAGGCCCGCGAGGTGAAGCTGGTGATGATCGGGACGATCGTCGTGCCGCTGTTGGTGCTGGTCGCGACCGCGATCGCGATCGCGAGCGAGCACGGGGACGTCTCGATCTTCAACCCTGGCCCGCACGGCTTCTCGGAAACCCTCTACGCCTACACCTCCCAGGGCAACAACAACGGATCGGCCTTCGCCGGCTACACCGGCTTCGTGCAGCCGAACGCCCCGGGCAACCCCGGGGCCTACGGAATCACCTTCGCCGACCTGATCGGCGGCCTCTCGATGTTCTTCGCGCGCTTCGTTCCGCTGCTCGCGGCGCTCGGCGTCGCCGGGTCGATGGCGACCAAGCGGATCTCTCCCGCCGGGCCGGGGACCTTTCGCACCGACACGCCGACCTTCGTCGCGCTGCTGATCTTCGTCGTGGTCCTGGTGGCAGCGCTGACCTTCTTCCCGGCCCTGATGCTCGGCCCGATCGTTGAGGGGCTGACCGACTCCCTCGTCTTCCCCGGCTGATGCGGCGCGACCTGACAGCCTCGATCGCCGCCGCCCTCGCCTTCACCGTGATCTTCGGGATCGCCTATCCGCTGATCACGACCGGGGTGGCGCAGGTGCTGTTCCCCGGCAAGTCCGACGGCAGCCGGATCGAGCGGGAGGGGGAGACGGTCGGCTCGAGCTTGATCGCGCAGAGCTTCCTCACCCATGAGGAGATCCCGGAAGCAGAGCGAGAGGAGGGTGGACCGAAGGCGATCAAGGCTCCCGACCCCCGCTACTTCCAGCCGCGCCCGTCGGTGACCACCTACAACCCCGCCGGCACCGGATTCAGCAACCTGGGCCCGAACAACAAGGAGCTCGCAAACCGGACCGCTCAGCTGCTCGAGAACTACTTGGAGCTGGAGGGTCCATTCACGCCCGAACTCGGGGAGGACGACGTCCCGGTGGACGCGGTGATGACCTCGGGCTCCAGCGTCGACCCCCACATCTCGATCGCGAACGCCCGGATCCAGGCGAACCGCGTCGCCGAGGTGCGCGGGATCCCGCTCGATCGGGTCAACGACCTGATCGACGAGAACACCGATGACCGCGACTTCGGCTTACTGGGTGAGCCCGGCGTCAACGTTCTCGAGCTGAACCTGGACCTCGACGAGGAGACGACGTGAGCGCGAACGACCGCCGCTCATCGATGTTCGACCGCGCCATTCTCATGCCGGCGCTGGTCGGGAGCCTGACCAAGCTGAACCCGCGCCACCAGGTCCGCAACCCGGTGATGTTCGTGGTCGAGGTCGGGGCTGTGATCACCACGATCGGCTGGCTGATCCAGGTCTTCGGCGGCGAGCCGCTCGGGGGCGGTGACGAGGCCGCATGGTTCACCTTCACGGTCGCGGTCTGGCTCTGGCTCACGGTCGTCTTCGCGAACCTCGCGGAGGCACTGGCCGAGGGCCGCGGGAGGGCCCAGGCAGATGCGCTGCGGGCGACCCGGACCGAGACAGTCGCCCATCTGCAGGACGGCCGGGAGCTCCCGGCCTCGGAGCTCCAGCGCGGCGACGTCGTCGTGATCACGGCCGGCGAGGTGATCCCCGGCGACGGGACCGTGATCGAGGGGATCGCGTCCGTGGACGAGTCGGCGATCACCGGCGAGTCGGCGCCCGTGATCCGCGAGGCCGGCGGTGACCGCAGCGCGGTCACCGGGGGGACCCGCGTGCTCTCGGACCGGATCGTCGTCGAAATCACCCAGGAGCCGGGGAAGAGCTTCCTCGACCGGATGATCGCGCTGGTCGAGGGTGCCGAGCGGCGCAAGACCCCGAACGAGATCGCGCTCAACATCCTCCTCGCCGGCCTGACGATCATCTTCCTGATCGCGGTCGTCACCCTGCGGCCGTTCGCCGAGTTCTCCGGGACCGACGCCTCCGTGGCGACGCTGATCGCACTGCTGGTCGCCCTGATCCCGACCACGATCGGGGCGCTGCTCTCGGCGATCGGGATCGCGGGGATGGACCGGCTCGTGCGCCGGAACGTGCTCGCCCTCTCGGGCCGCGCAGTCGAGGCCTCCGGCGACGTCGACGTTCTCCTGCTCGACAAGACCGGCACGATCACGCTCGGCAACCGGGAGGCCACGGCGTTCATCCCGATGCCCGGGGTGCCGGAGGCCGAGCTCGCCGAGGCGGCCCAGATGTCGTCGCTCGCCGACGAGACGCCGGAGGGCCGCTCGATCGTCGTCCTGGCGAAGAAGTACGGGATCCGCGAGCACGAGATGTCTTCGGACGGGGCCAGGTTCGTCCCGTTCAGCGCCGAGACGCGGATGAGCGGGATTGACGTCGACGGCCGGCGGCTGCGCAAGGGAGCGGGCGACGCGATCATCGCCCACGTCGAGGCGGAGGGCGGCGCGGCGCCTCCGCAGCTCCAGAGTGAGCTCGACCGGATCGGCCGCGACGGAGGTACGCCCCTGGCTGTCGCGCGCGACAGCCAGGTGCTCGGCGTCGTCTACCTGAAGGACGTCGTCAAGGAGGGGATGAACCACCGGTTCGACCAGCTCCGGGCGATGGGGATCAAGACGGTGATGATCACCGGCGACAACCGCCTCACCGCCGCCAAGATCGCGGAGGAGTCCGGGGTCGACGACTTCCTCGCCGAGGCGACGCCGGAGAAGAAGCTCGAGCTGATCAAGCAGGAGCAGGGCGGAGGCCGGCTGATCGCGATGACCGGGGACGGCACGAACGACGCCCCGGCCCTCGCCCAGGCGGACGTCGGCGTGGCGATGAACACCGGGACCCAGGCCGCTCGCGAGGCCGGGAACATGGTCGACCTCGACTCGAACCCGACGAAGCTGATCGAGATCGTGGAGGTCGGGAAGCAGCTCCTGATCACCCGCGGCGCCCTGACGACTTTCTCGATCGCGAACGACGTCGCCAAGTACTTCGCGATCCTGCCCGCGATCTTCGCGGCGACCTACGCGACCGAGGGCGGCGACGGCCCACTCGAGAGGCTCAACATCATGGACCTGGGGACGCCCGAGTCCGCGATCATCTCGGCGATCGTCTTCAACGCGCTGCTGATCCCGCTGCTGATCCCGATCGCGCTGCGGGGGGTGAGGTACCGGCCGGCGGGAGCCAGCGCCCTGCTTCGCCGCAACCTCTTCATCTACGGGCTCGGCGGCGTGGTCGCGCCTTTCGTCGGGATCAAGCTGGTCGATCTCTTCGTCCACGGGGTGCTCGGTGCTTGACGTGCTCACCAAGGCGAGGACCAGGCTTCGGGGGAGGTCTCTCGACCGCCGGCTCGCCGTGGGCGAGGATCCCGCCTCATCCGCCGAGCTGGCCCACCGCGCAGCCTGGCTGACCCGCGCCCGTCAGCGCCGCTCCCTTGCCCGGTCGATCCGGTCCGTCCGCGAGCTCGGGTCTCGCGGCCGTGTCCCGATCACGTCCGCAATTCCTCCCGATTGGGCGGAGCTCACCTCGAACAGGATGGAGCTCGCCCGGATCGAGTCGATTCTGGACCTCGTGGAGACGCCGGTGTACAGCCGCGGGGTGGCCATGGCTCAGGTGCTTCTCACCGAGGGTCTGAGCCCCCTGTACTACCCCAAGCACAAGGGTGAGCTCAGAGAGGCTCTCGACGAGATCCTCGTTGCCCTCGAGGGCAGGTAGCAGACTTGGTGGAAATGGATGACCCGGCGAGCGAGCAGGCGGAGAGCCGATGGAAGCGCGGTAGCGAACGCGGGCGGCACAAGGTGTTCCTGGGGATGATCGCCGGAGTCGGCAAGACCTACCGGATGCTTCAGGAGGGCAGCGCGGAGGACGAGTCCGGAAGGGACGTGGTGATCGGCTACCTCGAGCCCCATGGCAGGGTGGAGACGGCAGCCCAGGCGACCGGTCTCGAGCTTATCCCCCGCCGTCGGGTGCCCTACCGCGAGATGTTGCTCGAGGAGATGGACCTGCCCGGCGTCCTGCGCCGCGCCCCGGAGCTCGCGCTGATCGATGAGCTCGCGCACACCAACGCCCCCGGTGTGGAGCACGAGAAGCGCTACGAGGACGTCGAGGACGTACTCGAGGCGGGAATCGACGTCTTCTCGACCGTCAACGTCCAGCACCTCGAGAGCCTCAACGACAGCGTGTGCGAGCTGACCGGCATCCGGGTCAGGGAGACGATGCCGGACGACGTCTTGAGCGCCGCGGACGAGGTCGTCCTGATCGACCTCACCCCCGAGGCCCTGCTGGCGCGGCTGCGGACGGGAAAGATCTATCCGCCCGAGCGGATCGACACGGCGCTCAACAACTTCTTCAAGATCGAGAACTTGGCCGCGCTGCGCGAGGTGGCCCTGCGCCAGGTCGCCGAGGAGGTCGAGTCGAAACGGC
This sequence comes from Solirubrobacterales bacterium, assembly GCA_036377415.1. Taxonomy (GTDB): domain Bacteria; phylum Actinomycetota; class Thermoleophilia; order Solirubrobacterales; family 70-9; genus DASUPK01. The sequence continues at coordinate 3,158 of DASUYK010000022.1, read as the reverse complement.
TGACCCGCGAGGTGGTCGCGAATCGCGAGGACCGGATGATCGACACCGCCGCCGTCCAGGCGGTCGGGGAGCGGCTCCTCGCCCTGCTCAGACCGATTCCTCGCTCGCAGCGGCTCGTGCGGCGCGCGTGGAGGTCCGCTCAGCGCCTCGGGGCCGAGCTCGACCTGCTCTGGGTGAAGAGTCCCGGTCGCAAGCTGAGCCCCGACGAGCAGGACCAGCTCGAGGCGCTCCGCCGGCTCGCGTCCGTCCTCGGAGCGCACCTCTTGGTGGAGGAGGGGGACGACCTGGTGCAGACCGTGAAGGACGTCGTCGAGGAGCGCGGCAGCACCTACGTGCTGATCGGGACGCCGTCTCCGCGCACCGGGCTCGACCGGATCAGGCCCTCCCTGGCGACGCGGCTGATCGAGGCCCTCCCGGGGGTCGACCTGCGGGTGGTGGCCGACCCCACGCTGCGGGATGAAGGGGACGAGGGAGCGTGACCGCGCTGCTCGTGTTCGTGGTCGCCTTGGCCTGCTCCACCGGCTACCTGCTCGCGCGCGAGCTCCGGCGCCGACGGGCTGAGGCGGCGATCACTCCGTCGGCGACGCGGATCCTGTTCCCGTTCATCGGCGAGGCGCTCTCGATCCCGGCACTGGATGCCGCCCTGCGGCTCGCCCGTGCCGAGGGCGCGACGCTGGTGCCGGCCTACCTCGCGATCGTCCCGCTGAGCGTGCAGCTCGATACGCCGCTCAAGAAGCAGGCGGAGACCGCCCTCCCGCTGCTCGAGGCGATCGAGCGGCGCGCCGCCACCCAGGGGGTGCCGGTCGACTCCCGGCTCGAGCCGGGCCGCAGCGTGCGGCAGGCCTTCCGTTTCCTGATGGATCACGAGAGCTTCGACCGGGTGGTGGCGGCCGCCGCGGCGAATGGAGACGGCTTCAGCGCCGATGACGTGGCCTGGCTCCTGGAGCAGGTCCCGGGCGAGATCCTCATCCTCAGGCCGAGCAGGAAGCCGGAGGCGGAGCCGCCGTCCAGGCGCGCCCAGGAATGGACCCGCCGGGCGCTCCGTCAGACGGAACCCGCGGCGCGCAACCGGGACGACGGGGTGGTCATCTCGCGGCCCGCCGCACCAAGCTCGGGATGACCCGGTCGTCGGGGTCCTCCTCCGGGTGCCAGAGGACGCCGAGGGCGAAGTCGCCATCGGGGGACTCGATCGCCTCGACCGTGTCGTCGTGGCTGTCCCAGCCCGTCGCCTCCAGGCCCTCACCGAGCACCCCGACTCCCTGGTGATGGTGGCTCTTGATCAGGAGCCGCTCGCTCCCGGCCGCCTCCGCCGCCAGCGAGCCCGGCGCGAGCCGGACCTCGTGCTCCGTCCAGCTTCCCGGGGCCGCGCGGTGTCGCTCGTGGCCGAGTCGCTCCGGCAGGTGCTGATCGAGGTTCCCCCCGGTCGCGACGTTCAGGACCTGCATCCCGCGGCAGACCCCCAGCAGGGGCATTCCGCGCTCGAGCGCCCTGCGGGCGAGCGCCAGCTCGAAGCGATCGCGGTCGGGGTTCGTTCCGCTCGTCTCCGGATGCGGATCGGAGCCGTGGGCGTCGGGATCGATGTCGGCGCCGCCGCCGAGGATGAGCGCGTCGATTCGCTCGAGCAGCTCGTCGGGCTCGTCCGCCGAGGCGGGATCGGGGGGAAGGAGGACCGGGATGCCCCCGGCACCCTGGATCGAGTGCGAGTAGGTGAGCGGGACGAGCGCCGCGGGCTCGTCCCGCCACGGGCCCCAGTGCGCGCGCTCGACCGCGGCGCAGATTCCGATCAATGGCCGGGACATGGGCGGAAGGTAGCGCCGGGCGGCGAATATGCTCGCTCCCATGAGCGGATCGCTCCGCCAAGGACCGGCACCCGAGGGTCCCTTCGACGTCGCGGTCGTCGGCGCGGGAGCGGTCGGCTGCGCGATCGCCCGGGAGCTGACCCGGCACGGGGCGAGCTGCGCCCTGATCGAGGCCGGTCCGGACGTCGGCGCCGGGACCAGCAAGGCGAACACCGCGATCCTCCACACCGGGTTCGACGCCAAGCCCGGGACGCTCGAATCGGGGCTGGTCCGGCGAGGCTACGAGCTGCTCGGCGCCTACGCCTCCGAGGTCGGCATCCCGGCGGACAGGGCCGGCGCCCTGATGGTGGCCTGGAACCGCGAGCAGCGCGACGCCCTGGACGGGATCGAGGCGACCGCCCGCGAGAACGGCTACGAGGACGCGCGGCCGGTCGAGCTGGACGAGCTCTACCTGCGCGAGCCGAACCTCGGCCCCGGGGCGCAGGGAGCGCTCGAGATCCCCGGCGAGGGGATCGTCTGCCCGTTCACGACGACCCTGGCGCTGGCGACCGAGGCGCTCGCCGGCGGCTGCGAGCTCATCCTGTGCGCCCCGGTCGCCGGCGTGCAGGTGGGCGCTGATGGCTCGGGCGCCCACCGGCTCGACACCGCGAGGGGACCGGTTCGCGCCAGGTACCTGGTCAACGCGGCGGGCCTGCGCAGCGACGAGATCGATGCGATGCTCGGCCACTCGGGCTTTCGGGTGCGGCCGAGGCGCGGCGAGCTCATCGTCTTCGACAAGCTCGCCCGGGGCCTGGTCAACCACGTCCTGCTCCCGGTCCCGACCGAGAAGACGAAGGGCGTGCTCGTCTCGCCCACCGTCTACGGGAACGTCCTGCTGGGACCGACCGCGGACGACATCGACGACAAGACGGACCGGGCGACCACCGCGGCTGGCCTCGCCTCCCTGATGGAAGCGGGCGCGAGGATCATTCCCCGGCTCACCGAGCAGGAGGTGAGTGCCACCTACGTCGGGCTCCGCGCCGCCACCGAGCACCGCGACTACCAGCTCCGGCTCGACCCCGATCGGCGCTACGTCTGTGCCGGAGGGATCCGCTCGACCGGGATCACCGGCTCGATGGCGATCGCGGAGTGGGTGCGCGAGGGGCTCGGCTCGGCCGGGCTGGAGCTGAACCGCCGTCCCGCGCCGAGCCCCGTCCGGATGCCCAACATCGGCGAGTTCGGCTCGCGCCCCCACCAGGACGAGGAGCTGATCGGACGCGATCCGGACTACGGGCGGATCGTCTGCTTCTGCGAGCGGGTGACGCGCGGCGAGATCCGCGATGCGCTGGGGAGCCCGATCCCGCCGGTCGATCCCGATGG
>DASUYK010000021.1:0-45614 GCA_036377415.1 Solirubrobacterales bacterium | reverse complement strand
GGGCGAGCGGAAGTATCTGGAGTTTCGTCGAGTCCAAGTCGAGGCGTTCTTGCGCCCCGCAATCCTATGCGTCAGTACGCTTCGTGGCGATGGCTGATCTACAGAGGGCGGAGGAGCTCGCGTCGCAGGCCGCTGAGGCGGTTCGCCAGGCGATCACCGAAGCGACCGCTCGCGCCGAGCATATCGTCCGCGAGGCCGGGGCCGACGCGGCGCGGATCCGCGAGGAGGCCCAGTCCGAGGCCACCCGGATCCGTGAACGCGCCGAGTCGGACGCCCGGGAGCAGATCGACGCCGCCCGGAGGGCGCTCGACGAGCTCGGAGGCAGCCTCGCCGCGGCAGTCTCAGCTGCCTCGCCTTCGTCCGAGGCACCTCCGGCGGAGCCCGAGCCGGATACGGAACCCGAGCCTGCGCAGGAGCCCGAGCCCGCCGAGTCTCCAGGTGCACCGGAGGCCCCGGTCTCGCCTCCCGCTCAAGAACCCGAGCAGGCGACGGCGGAGCAGCCCGCGGCGTCCGCCGGGAACGGCGACGACGCGGCGGAGCGGCTGGTTGCGATGAAGCTCGCGGTGGAGGGCAAGGACCCGGCCGCGATCGAGGCCGCGCTGGTCGAGAAGTTCGGACCCGGCGACCGCTCGGAGCTGCTGAAGGACGTGCTCTCGCGCATCTCCCGCTAGTTCGCGTCCGGGCGTTTGAATGTTCCGGGCCCACCGCCGCTGCGGGCACCGCGCGCGTAGGCGGACATGTCCTGGCTCCAGAACTCGACCACGTTGCCATCGGGATCGGTGACGTAGATTGCACGCCCGGGGCCGAGCTGGACCGGTCCCTCGATCTCTTCCCCGGTCCCCTCGAACCGGTCCTTCAGCCGGTCGATCTCTCCGTCCGCGACGTTGAAGGCGTAGTGGACGTGGGCTCCGCCGCGGCCGCCGGCGAGGCCGACCTGCTCCGTCCACAGCCCGAGCCGGGCCGTATCGCCGATCAGGTACCAGTAACGGCCCTCGCGCCCCTCTCCGTAGAGGGTCTCCTCGAAGCCGAGCACGTCGCGGTAGAAGCGCCGCGCGGCATCCAGATCGGAGACCTCGAGGACCAGCTCGGAGATCCCGGTGACCGGGGGTGGCTCGCTCATCGGTTGAGCCTAATCGCCCTCAGTCCGATCGCGCCCGACCGCGCACCTTCAACGCACGGGCCGGTCTGGGGGCACTCGTACACTCCTTCGCATGGCGTCTTCCGAGCGCATAGTGATCCGTGGGGCGCGCGAGCACAACCTCAAGGACGTCGACCTCGAGCTGCCGCGCAACGCCCTGATCGTAATCACCGGGCTCTCCGGGTCCGGGAAGTCGAGCCTCGCGTTCGACACGATCTACGCGGAGGGGCAGCGCCGGTACGTCGAGTCGCTCTCCGCCTACGCACGCCAGTTCCTGGGTCTGATGGAGAAGCCCGACGTCGACTCGATCGACGGCCTCTCGCCAGCGATCTCGATCGATCAGAAGACCACCTCTCGTAACCCTCGGTCGACGGTCGGGACGGTCACCGAGATCTACGACTACCTGCGGCTGCTCTGGGCGCGGATCGGCAGGCCCCATTGTCCCGAGTGCGGCGAGCCGATCGAGGGCCAATCGGTGGAGCAGATCACCGACCGGGTGATGACCCTCGACGAGGGGACGCGGTTCATGGTGATGGCCCCGGTCGTACGGGGCCGGAAGGGCGAGTTCGAGAAGCTGTTCGAGCAGTTCCGGCTCGAGGGATACAGCAGGGTCCGGGTGGACAACGAGCTCCGTTTACTCGAGGGTGCGCCGCCGGGCGCGACCCGTTCTGAAGCTGAGGAGATCAAGCTCGACAAGAAGTACAACCACGACATCTCGGTCGTCGTCGACCGTCTGGTGATGAAGAGCGACCTGCGACGTCGGCTCTCGGAATCGATCGAGGCCGCGGCCTCCCTGGCCGGCGGGGTCATCGAGATCGACGTCGTCAACGGTGACAAGGTTGCCAGGGCAGATGCACCCAAACCCGGCACGCCCGGAGGCGAAGCCGAGGACGTGCCGGTTGGTGGCGAAGCCAGGCGAAAGGGCGCCAAGGGGGCCAAGGGGGCCGGCGAGCTGCCGCCGGACGTCGCCGATCGCCTCACCTTCAGCGAGCGGTTCGCCTGCCTCAACTGCGGCACCTCGATCCCGGAGCTCGAGCCCCGGATCTTCTCCTTCAACTCGCCCCACGGCGCCTGTGAGCGCTGCCATGGACTCGGCTTCCAGCGCGTCGTCGATCCCGACCTCGTCGTTCCCGATCCGACCCTGTCGCTGTCGGAGGGCGCGCTTCAGCCCTGGCGTCAGGGTCACTCGCGGTACTGGAAGCGGCTGGTCGAGGCCGTCGCCGACGACTACGACGTCGATCCGGACGCACCGTGGCAGGAGCTCTCCGACGAGGACCGCGAGATCTTCCTCTACGGGACCGGGGGCGAGCGCCACAAGGTCACCTACACGAACCGCTTCGGCCGGCGGCGCTCCTACAGCGTCCGCTTCGAGGGGATCGTCAACAACCTCGAGCGCCGCTACGAGGAGTCCGATTCGGACGGGGTCCGGGAGCGGATCGAGGGGTACATGGCCGAGCAGCCGTGCCCGGCGTGCAAGGGAGCGAGGCTCCGGCCCGAGAGCCTCGCGGTCAAGGTGGGCGGGATCTCGATCCACGACTACACCGAGCTCTCCGCCCGCGCCGCCCTCGGCTGGATCGAGGAGCTCGAGATGACCGATACCGAGCATGCGATCGCCCGCCTGCTGGTCCGCGAGATCACGGAGCGCCTCGCGTTCCTCGACAACGTCGGCGTCGGCTATCTGAACCTGGCGCGCTCGGCGAGGACGCTCTCCGGCGGCGAGGCGCAGCGGATCCGGCTGGCGACGCAGATCGGCTCGAGCCTGGTCGGGGTGCTCTACATCCTGGATGAGCCCTCGATCGGCCTTCACCAGCGCGACAACGCGAGGCTGATCCAGACGCTCGCGCGGCTGCGCGACCTCGGCAACACCGTGATCGTCGTCGAGCACGACGAGGGCACGATGCGCTCGGCCGACCACATCGTCGACCTCGGTCCCGGCGCCGGGGAGCACGGCGGGCACGTGATCGCCGAGGGAACGCCGAAGCAGGTCGAGGGCGACCCGGCCTCGCTCACCGGCCAGTACCTCGCAGGCAAGCGGCAGATCGACCTCCCGGAGAAGCGGCGCGACCCCCGCGGCGAGCTCATCGTGAAGGGCGCGAGGCAGCACAACCTGAAGCAGATCGACGTCCCGATCCCGCTCGGGGTGTTCTGCTGCGTTACCGGGGTGTCGGGGTCGGGAAAGTCGACGCTGGTGAACGAGACGCTGTACCCGGCGGTCGCGAACCGTCTCCACCAGGCGAAGCTCCGGCCCGGGTCCCACGACCGGATTGAGGGGATCGATCAGGTCGACAAGATCATCAACATCGACCAGTCGCCGATCGGGCGGACCCCTCGCTCGAACCCGGCGACCTACACGAACGTCTTCGACCACATCCGCCAGCTCTACGCGCAGACGCGGGAGGCTCGTGCCCGCGGCTACAAGCCGGGCCGGTTCAGCTTCAACGTCAAGGGAGGGCGGTGCGAGGTCTGTCGCGGCGACGGCCAGATCAAGATCGAGATGCACTTCCTCCCCGACGTCTACGTGTCCTGCGAGCAGTGTCACGGCAAGCGCTACAACCGGGAGACGCTCGAGGTCCGCTTCAAGGGCAAGTCGATCGCCGACGTGCTCGAGATGTCGGTCGCCGAAGCCTGCGCGTTCTTCAGGGACATCCCGAAGATCGCAAGGCGCCTCGACACCCTCCACGATGTCGGGCTCGACTACATCCGCCTCGGCCAGCCGGCGACCCAGCTCTCCGGCGGCGAGGCCCAGCGGGTGAAGCTCGCCACGGAGCTCTCGAAGGTCGCGACCGGCGACACGCTCTACATCCTCGACGAGCCGACCACCGGACTCCACTTCGCGGACGTCCAGCGGCTGCTCGACGTCCTCGACCGGCTCGTTGAGGCCGGCAACACGGTGATCGTGATCGAGCACAACCTCGACGTGATCAAGACCGCGGACCGGATCATCGACCTCGGACCGGAAGGTGGGGAGGAGGGCGGAAAGGTGCTCGCCGCGGGAACGCCCGAGCGGGTCGCCGCCACGCCCGGGTCCTACACCGGCGAGTTCCTCACCGAGCTGGTCGAGCCCGAAGTGAAGGTGACTCGTGCCGGCAAGCGCAAGGCCCCGGTCGCCGCGTGATGCTCGAGCTGCCGCTCGCCGAGCTCACGTTCCGGCTCAACTCCGACGCCGCCTTCGAGAAGGCCGATCAGCGCGCCGGCCTGATCCTGCTCGGCTCGATGCTGCTCTCGTTCGGGTTCATCCGCTTCAGCACCCGGATGATCCGCGCCGAGGTCTCGTGGTGGCCGGGGAACGTCACCCCGGGCGGACTGCACATCCACCATCTCGTGTTCGGAATCGTTCTGATGATGCTCGCCGGCTTCATCGCCTTCGCGATCCAGCCGTATAGCCCCTGGTTCGAGATCCTCGCCGGGCTCTTCGGGATCGGGATGGGCCTGACGCTCGACGAGTTCGCCCTCTGGCTCTACCTCGACGACGTCTACTGGTCCGAGGAGGGGAGAAGCTCGGTGGACGCGGTGATCTTCGCCGCGATCATCGGCGGCGGCGTGATCATGGGCTTCGTGCCCCTCGACGCGGGCGACGGCGGCTCGACGATCGCGATCGTCGCTACCGTCGGAGTCAACCTGCTGATCTGCGTGCTCGTCGCCCTGAAGGGAAAGATCAGCGCCGCCGTGATCGGCATGTTCATCCCCCCCGTGGCCTGGGTCGCGGTGATCCGCCTCGCCCGTCCTGGGTCCTTCTGGGCGAGGCGGCGCTACGCCGAGGGAAGCAGGAAGCTCGGGAAGGCAAAGGCGCGCAAGGAGCGCCACGACAGGCGCATGCGCCGCCTCCAGGATCTGGTCGGCGGGGTTCCGCACCTGCCGAGCCCCGGCGCACCCGGCTCCGGCCGCTCCGAGGAGTAGCCTCGCGCCAAACGGTCGCCTCGACTCGGTGACCGGCAACGAGAGGAGACTCACGTGAGAGGTGCAGGCCGCGTCGTGTTCGCAGCGATCATGCTGCTGATCGTCGGCACGCTGAACATCATCTACGGGATCGGTGCGCTTGACGACGCGAATTACTTTGTCAACGACACCAGGTTCGTCCTCGACAACCTCAACACCCTCGGCTGGGTGCTGATCATTCTCGGGGTGATCCAGCTCACCGGAGGCTTCTCGCTGATGGCGGGCAACACCTACGGCCGGGTGATCGGGATCGTCGGAGGCAGCCTCGGCGCGATCGGTGCCCTGCTCTCGATCGGGGAGGGCAATCCCTGGTGGTCGCTCGCCGTCTTCGCGCTCTGCATCTACATCGTGCACGGAATCATCGTGTTCGGCGAGGACGAGCGGCTCGGAACCGGAAGGGGAGCGGGAGCCTGATCTGATCGGGGAGCCCGGCCGTCGGCCGGGCTCCCCCTCTCGCCCCTAGGCCGCGGCGGCGACCCTCGCATCGACCAGCAGCGCCGCGCCGATCGCCCCGCCCAGGTCCCCGAGGGTGGCGACGTGCATGTGGGGGGGCCGGTCGGGGACGAACAGGTGAGGATGCATCCGGGTCGCGATCCGGCTGACGTACCTCTCGCCGAATCGAACCCCGAGTCCGCCGCCGATGATCACAGCCTCCGGGTCGAGCAGGTTCACGGCGGACGCGATCCCGGCGCCAAGGGCCTTCACCGCGCGGTCGATCAGCCGGGTGGCGAGGTCATCGCCGTGCTTTAGCGCACGCTCCCAGACTCCGCTGGTCAGCCGGTCGCGGCCCCGCTCCTCCATGATCCGGAATAGGTCGGTCCTCGCCCCTCGCTTCACCTCCTTGCGGGCTTTGATCTCCATCGCGAGTCTGCCGGCGTAGGCCTCCATGCAGCCCTTTCGGCCGCAGGTGCAGCGGGCTCCGCCACGCTTCACGACGATGTGACCCACCTCGCCTGCGGCCCCACGTCCGATCCAGGGCTTGCCGTCGAGGATCAGCCCGCCCCCGACCCCGGTGCCCCACCAGATCCCGAGGATCGTGTCGAACTCCCTGCCAGCGCCGAGCTCGAACTCGCCCTGGACGGCGACGTCCACGTCATTGCCGATTCGCACCGGTACCCCGAACTGGTCGGAGAGATGCTCTCCAAGGGGAAAGGCCCCCTCCCAGCCTGGGAGGTTCCTGGCGCCGGACACCACGCCGGTCCTCTCGTCGGCGTCACCCGGGGAGCCGATCCCGACTCCGGCGAGATCCTGGGTGCCGAGGTTTGCCTGCGCGGCCGCCTCTCGGAGCGCGGCGGCGATTTCGCGCGCGACGTCCGCGGGCCCGCCCGTGTCGGGCGTGGGCCGTCGCGACTCGCCGAGAACTCTGTTCTTCGGATCGACGACGACGGTCTGGATCTTCGTCCCGCCGAGGTCGATTCCCCCGCGGGGCGCCTGCTCGGAGTCCGGGCTCACGTCGGAGAAGATACGACGCCCGGCGTCTTTGAGAACCTGCGGCTGTGGCGTCGCTAGGCCAATGGCGCACCTGGTGGGTGAAACGGCGCTGGTATGAGCGCAATCGCCGCAGGCGGCGGCGCCTGCGGCTCAATCGACACGCCGCGGAGGGAGGCTTCTTCATCCGCTACCCGATCGAGGGTGAGGTGCTCGAGGCGCTCGACTCCGGGCGGCTCGAGGTCGGGGAAGGGACGCTGCTCGAGCCGGGCTGCTGGCTGACGCTCTCCCCGGAGGCACGAATCCGGATCGGCGAAGGATGCTTCCTGAACCGCAACACGATGCTGGCCGCGACCGAGCTGATCGAGATCGGGGACCACGTGATGTTCGCCAACAACTGCTTCGTAGGCGACGCGGATCACCGCTACGACGATCCGACCAAGCCGATCACCTGGCAGGGCTTCGACCCACGCGGCCCGGTGCGGATCGGCTCGAACTGCTGGTTCGGGGTCGGTTGCGTCGTCACGGGAGGTGTCGAGATCGGCGAGCGGTGCGTGATCGGAGCCAACTCCGTCGTTACCGAGAACCTGCCGCCCGCGGTGATCGCAGCGGGCGCCCCGGCGAAGGTGATCCGCGAGATCGAGTTCAGGAAGGCGTGATCGGAGCATGCTGAGACTCCGCCTCGCCGTCGAGGAACACCGGGCCGATGCCGTTACGGAGGCCCTGGAGGCAACCGGCGGGGTCCATCGGATCGTCGCCCTCAATCCGGAGCGGACCGGCACGGGCATCGTCCTGGCGGCAGACGTGATGCCCGCGGTGGCGGACCAGGTGATGGGGCTGATCCGGGAGTGGGAGGTGGTGGAGGCGGACTATCTGCTCACCCGACAGGAGGTGATCGCCCCCGCCCCTCACGGGCACGGGCGATTCAGGGGCGAGGAGCAGTTCGCCTGGGTCGAGGTGATGGGGGAGGCACGGGTTCATTCCCGCCCGCTGGGGCGCTACCTCGCCCTGATGACAGTTGCGGCCGTTGTGGCCGCCCTCGGGGTGATCAGAGACAACCCGATCCTGATCGTCGGCGCGATGGCCGTCAGCCCCGACCTCCTCCCGATCTGCGCTGTGTGCGTGGGGCTCGTCGGCCGCCGATTTGCGTTGGCCCTACGGTCGGGTACGACGCTGCTACTCGGCCTGCTCCTCGTCGCCGGCGTCGGCTGCGGGCTCGCGGCGCTGCTCGATGCCACGGATGTGATCGACGGGGTCCTCCGGTTCGGCAGCGGCGGACTCGAGACGCTTGGCACGACCGATTACTCGACCGTCTTGATCGCGCTCGCGGCCGGCGTGGCGGCGATGCTCTCCTTCGAGACGAGAGCTGCCGCCGCGGTCGGGGTCGCGATCTCGGTCACGACGATCCCCGCGTCGGCGCTGCTCGGCGTCGCGGTTGGCCTGGGAGACTTCGACAAGGCGGGTGGCGCCGCGCTGGTTCTCGCGGTCAATGTCACCCTGCTGATCGTCTCCGGAAGCGTGACGCTCGCGGTGCAGACGTGGCTTGCGCGGCGCCGCGCGGTCCCTACGGCTTGAGCTCGGCTGACTGCTGACTGCTGAAGTACTCGAGCGCGGTCCGTGTTTTCGTCTGCTGCTCGCCGGAGAGGTTCACGCCCCTCTCACTCAGGTACGCGCGCGTCCTCGCCGCTACGTCGAACGCCTCGTCCGGCCTGCACTTGGTCGAGAGCTCGAGGATGCGCTCCCCATTCGGGTAGAGCCAGAGCTCTGCGACCAGCTTGCGCCCGTAACCCTCGGGCTCGTACTTGAGCTTCAGCACGGTGACGGGGCCGAGGACCGAGAGGTCATCCAGATCAAGGCCGTCCGGGGCGTGCTCCTCCCAGAACGCTCGCTGCTCCTTGGAGTAGAGCTTTCCCAGAGGTCGCTCGCCCGCGATCGCCTCCTTCACGTGACCGGCCTTGAGTTCGCCCTTGAACGAGCCCGAGCAGACGAAGCCTCCCGGCATCGCGTCGACCTCGACGTTGAACCACTCGCTCTCGCGAACCTTTTCCGGGAGATCCCTCGGGACTACGGGGCGCAGCTTCACAACGGAGTCGTCGGGCTTGCCCTGGCTCCTCCGGGCTCGCGTGACGAGTCCGGCGCTGTCGAGCGCCAGGTTAGGGGTGTCGAAGAAGAACACTTGACGCAGGTACCCATCGAGTGGATCGATTCCCAGCGCGACCACGGTCGAGCGTCGATCCTCATCGGGGATCGTCAGCTTCAGCTCGACGCTGTCGGCCCCCTCGATCAGGCGGAGCACCTCCTGAAGCTGTTCGTCGGTCAGACCCGGAGCTTGGGTATCAGGCGGCATCGGCATCCTCACTTGATCGGTGGCGGCGTCCATCTTCGCTTGCGGCTGGCGTGTCCGCAACAGCGGTTTTTGGTGGACGGGTGTTGGCATGCCAGATGGCATACCCATAGGATCAGCGCCAACAAGCGCTGGCTCGGAAAGGAGTCGTTGTGAGCACGGACGAGCTCGATGAGATGGGCCCGATCGACTTCATCCTGGTCGAATGGCCGGGAAAGCAGCCGACGGGCGAGGCCGCGCCTTACCTGGTCGACCTCGTTGAGCGCGGGATCATCCGCGTGCTCGACCTCGCCTTCATCACCAAGGCCGAGGACGGGTCGGTTGCCGGCATGGACATCAAGGATGTCGGCGAGCAGGTGGAGGAGATGAAGGTGTTCGAGGGGGCCTCCTCGGGGGTGCTCGGCGACGAGGACATCGAGGAGGCCGCCGCGGCGCTTCAGCCTGGCACCTCAGCCGCGCTGCTCGTGTACGAGAACCGCTGGGCAGGTCCATTCGCATCGGCGGTACGGCGCTCGGGCGGTCAGCTCGTCGCCACCGGCCGGATCCCCGTCCAAGCAGTGCTGGCCGCACTCGATGCCGCCGAGGAGTCCGAATCCGCCGCCGCCAAGTCGTGACCGACCTGAGGAGCGAAAGGAGCAGAAGATGCCCGGACTGATCAGAGGAGTCGCACGAACCGCGGTCGTGGCCGGCACGGCCACCGCCGTCAGCGGTCGCGTTTCGAGGCGCCAGCAGTCCCGCTGGGCGGAGCAGGATCAGCAGCAGTACGCACAGGCGGCGCCTGCCCCGGCCGCTCCCGCTGCTGCCCCGGTCGACCAGCTCAAGGAGCTCGGTGAGCTGCACACGTCCGGCGTCCTCACCGATGAGGAGTTCGCGGCACAGAAGGCGAAGCTGCTCGGCTCGTGAATCAAGCCGCGGCGACCCCGCGCCCCCGCCGGGGCGTCGTATTCACACTCATCGCGGTTGCGTCGCTGGTCGGCGTCCTTGCGGTGTTCGCCGTCTGGGCGAAGCGGCAGCTGCTCGAGACCGAGACCTGGACGGAGACGAGCACCGAGCTGCTCAAGGATGAGGACATCCGGGCTGCCGTCGCAACCTTCACGGTCGACGCTCTGTTCACGAACGTGCCGGTGGAGGAGCGGGTCCAGCAGGCCCTTCCTCCCAGAGCCGCCCCCGCCGCCGGCCCGATCGCGGGCGCGATTCGGCAGGGCGCGAACAACCTCGCCTTGAGGGCGCTTCAGAGCCCGAAGGTGCAGGAGCTCTGGGAGCAGGCGAACGAGGAGGCCCATCAGAGGCTGCTCGCGCTGGTCGAGAAGGGGGGCAGCGAGGACGTCACGATCGACCTCGGTGACATCGCCGACCAGATCGGTGAGCAGGTTGGGGTGAGCGACGCGTCCAGCAAGCTGCCGGCTGGGGCGGCCGAGATCGTGATATTCGAGAACGACGAGCTCGCCGCCGCGCAGGATGCGGTGGACCTCCTGGAGACGCTCGCCTGGGTCCTCACCGCGATCACGCTTTTCCTCTACGCGCTCGCGGTCTACCTGGCTGTGGGTTGGAGGCGCGTCGCCCTCCGCGACGTCGGCTGGGCGTTCATCGGCGTCGGGATCGCGGTCCTGGTCGTCCGGGGGCTCGCCGGCGAGGCGCTCGTCAACCAACTCGCCGAGACCGCTTCGGTCGAGCCGGCGATCGACTCGACCTGGACCATCGGGACCTCGCTGCTCCAGGACGGAGGCGGAGCGGTGATCTTCTACGGGATCGTGATCGTGATCGGCGCATGGCTCGCCGGCCCGAAGGGGCTTGGCTACGCGGCGCGCAGGGAGCTGGCGCCGGTTCTCGCCAGCCGGGGCACCGCCTACGCGGCGCTCGCGCTCCTGCTGCTGGTCCTCTTCTGGTGGTCACCCACCCCCGGCTTCGATCGGCTCCCGACCTCGATCCTCATCATCCTGCTGATGGTCGCCGGGATGGAGGCCCTTCGCCACCAGGCGATCCGCGACTTCCCCGAGCAGACCTGGGAGGTGGGTGTCGATCGCTGGCGCAACGCGGTGCGATCGGTCCTCCCGGGACAACGCGGAGATTCGCCGCCGGGCGCCTGAGCCGGACTCGCCTCAGGAGACCACATGCACGATCACGGTCCGCTCCCGCGGCCGGTCGTCGAAGTCGACCAGGACGAGCTGTTGCCAGGTGCCGAGCGCCAGCCGGCCGCCGGCGACGGGGACCTGCTCGGATGCTCCGATCAGCGAAGCGCGCTGGTGGGCATGGGAGTTCGTGTCCCGGTTCAGCCGGTTGTGCTCGTAGTCGCCCTCGACGGGGATCAGGCGGTCGAGCAGGGCGCGCAGATCGGCGATGCCGCCGGGCTCGAACTCCATCGTCGTGATCGCGGCGGTCGAGCCGCGGACGAACGCTGTCACTAGCCCGTCGCCCACGGGCCCATCGGCAACGATCCGGGCGACGTCGGCCGTGATGTCGATCACGTCGGTGTCGCCCCTGGTCGAGAGGCGCAGTTCCCCGCTATGGACGGCCACGAACGCAACCTAGCGAAGGCGCCGGGAGGGGTGAAACAATCGCGTCGGCGTCCACCACGGAAGGGAGAACGAAATGGAGAGCGGGTCGCTGTCTGGCCAGGAGCGGGAGGCCATCAAGGCGCTGTCGCGGTACTGGTGGTTGTGGCTCGTCTTCGGGATCGGCTGGATCGTGATCTCCGTCGTGATCCTTCAGTTCGACCAGGCGTCGGTGACGACCGTCGGGGTCATCGTCGGCTTCATGTTCGTCGGGGCGTCGCTGCAGCAGTTCGCGCTCGCCGGGCTCGCGGATCGCCTGAAGTGGCTGTTCGCGATCTTCGGTGTCCTCTTCCTTGGGGCGGCGATCCTCGCGTTCATCAGCCCCGAGAACACCTTCGCCGCGATCGCCGACATCCTCGGGTTCCTGTTCCTGATCGTCGGGATCTTCTGGATCATCGAGGCGTTCGCCGCCAAGGAGGTCAACCCGCTGTGGTGGCTCGGCCTGGTCGCTGGGATCCTGATGGTTGCGCTCGCTTTCTACACGGGCGGGCAGTTCTTCATCGACAAGGCGTACGTCCTGCTCGTGTTCGCCGGCATCTGGGCGCTGATGAACGGGATCACGGACATCATGCGCGCCTTCCAGCTCCGCAGAGTCGGCAGGCTGGTCTAACGACCGAGCCGGGCACTCAGGCCCGGCTCGGATCATTCGAGGGTGCTCCGAGGCGTAGCCGAGGAGCAACCCGTTTGACGGCGAAGCCGTCCTTCTTACGCGCCCCGCGGATGCGGGCCCGCGCCGATGTGAAGGGCGTCGAGCAGCCTCGGAATCGCGAGGAGCCCTGCGACGCCGATCACGATGTAGACCACGTCATCGAGGGTCCCCGTGCCGAAGATGTCGGAGAGCACGTTGGTCTCGCCACCCGTGAGGCCGACGATCCCCCAGTTGAGGGCGCCAACGATCATCAAGGAAGAGAGCCATGGGCGCGAATCTCCTCAGCATCTCCATCGCTTACCTCCTTGTGAAAGCGAAACAGAGAAAGTGCTAATTGCAACTTACTTACACAGAGACGCTTCGCGCGTTACGGACAGCAACGCGCCCGTCGCTCACGCCGAGTGGTGCGGCTTCAGCTCGAGTCCCGTCTGGCGAAGCCAGCTCCGGATCGTCTCGTGTATCGCCCGCGCCCCGACGATCGGCTGCTCCGGCGCACCCCAGGAGGCCGGCACGAGCGCGAACGGATGGCTCTGCCAGCCGCCGAGGCCTCCGTGTGAGCCCATGAACTCCTCGAACGGCGCGACCTCGTTGGCGTCGGCGTCGTAGACACAGTTGACGAGGACGTCGGGGCAGTGTTGAAAGCTGTCGGTGCGGCGGAGATGGTCCGCCGCGTTGGGTCCGAACTCGAGCAGCGGATCCTGGCCCGTCACCTGATCATCGCGGAGCCGCCGACTGCCGTTCGCCCCGAGCACCACCGCGCCGTCGCCGTCGGCGCGGACCATCACGAACCCGATCCCCGGATGGCTCTTCAGGGTGTCGAGCAGGCGAGGATGCAGCGACTCGATCTCCTCGACCGACAGCCGGTGCCCGCGCTCGGGCAGTGAGATCAGGCCGAGACCGCCCGACGCGAGGACGACGGCGGTGTGAGCCGAGGCGTCCTCGCGCGACTCCTCGGCGGCCTCACGGTTCGGCCCGATCACGACATTGCCATCCACGATCCGGTCACGGGTGGCGCGGGCGAGCATCCTGCCGCCGACCGTCTGCTCGTCGCGCGCGTCCGTGAGCGCAGCGCCGACCGAGCTCAACCCCTCGTCGGGCGCCGATGGCGCGTAGACGTCGCCTCCCGCTAAAGCCCCCCGCACCAGCTCCTCCAGCTCGACGCCGTATCGCTGGCGGAACGGTCGGCCCTGGGTCTGCCCGTGATCCGAGAGAACCACGAGGTGGTACGGGCGAGGGGCCTGCTCGATCGCCCTTTCGAGGCGGGCGAGCTGGGCGTCGTGCTGCTTCAGGACGGCGAAAGCGTCAGGCTGCTCGATTCCGGAGTGGTGCGCGACCTCGTCGTACCCGACGAAGGTGGAGTAGACGACCGGAACGCCCTCGACGATGTCGCCGAGCAGCGTCGCGACGTTGAGGTCGCGCATGACCACCGTGATCGCGCCTCGCATCCACGGATAGAGGCCGCCCCGGTCGATGTGCTCCTCTCCGCGCCTCCGCTGCCGCCGCGCCGCCCGCAACTCAAGCAGCACGTCCCAGAGATAGAGCGCGACCGTGCGGGTGAAGCCATACGGATCGGCGAAGTAGGCGAAGTACTCGCGGGCACTGGAGCGCTGCTTGTCACGCAGCACGCTCATCGTCGCCGAGCAGTGGGGCGCGTCGCCCGAGAACAGGTTTCCGCGGCTGGCGCCACCCGCGGCGAGCAGGCCGCCGCCGTCGGAGTGGCGCCGCTCGAGCTCGACTGCGTCCTTTCCGTGGTTCGAGACCACCGTCCGTCCGCTCTCCTTCTCGTACCAGCGGAATGCGGGCATGTCGTCGTTGCTGCCCAGCAGAAGCCCCGCCTGGCTCGCGCCGGTCTGGGAGGAGAGATCGCATTCCCAGGGAACGATTCGGTGCGTGCTCTGCTCCAGCCAGCGGGCCATCGTCGGGAGGTGCCCCCCGCGGAGCGCTCGGCGCAGGACGGGCTCGGCGAGGCCGTCGATCTCGAACAGGATCACGCCGGGTACGTCGGTGCGGTCGGCGTCGCGGACCTTCCGCGCTCGTCGGCGAACGAGACGAAGCTGTCTCGCGTCGTCGTCGATGCTGAGCGCGGGGGCGAGCAGCATCAGGCCGACCGAGAGCATGAACGCCACAAGAATCGCGCCGAGGAAGTCGGGTGCCTCGCCGTCGACGAGCTTGACCGAGAGCGAGATGATCGCCGCGTTCAGGACCAGCGAGCCGAGCCCGAAAGTGAGGACGGTGAGCGGGAGAAGCAGCCGGATCAAGAGCGGCCACAGCACCGCGTTGAGCACCGCGACCAGGGCAGTGATCATCAGGACTGCGCCGAAGCTCGGCACGTCGATCCCCGGCAGCACGGCGGCGAGACCCCAGAAGAACAAGGCGATCAGAAGCCAGAGCAGAAGGCCGCGGAGCGCGGCCCAGGCCACCCGGCCGATCCAGAGGGCGCTGCTCATTCTCTATCCAGCGCGGTCGTGGAGCCGGGCTCGAGAACCCTGACCTCGACATCGGGGGCCAGCCGGCTGACCTGGCGAGCGAATTCGAGCGGCGGCTCCGTCAGAAACTGTGGACGCAGTCTCCGCAATCCAAAGGGGAACAGTGTGCCCCAGTGGATCGGGACCGCGAGTCGCGGGCGAATCATCTCCACGGCCCTGGCGGCGCGCATGGGATCCAGATGTCCCTCCCCGGCGAAGGTGCCCCAGCCCCAGACCGGTAGCAGCGCGACGTCGACCTTGCCGAGACCGGACATCCCGGGGAAGAGGTCGGTGTCACCTGGGAAGTAGACGGTCCGCCCGCCGGCGCTGACCAGATAGCCGAGCGGTTCGATTGGTCTCCCGCGATGGCGGCCGCGATATCCGTCGTGAACGGCGGGAACGCCGCTGACCTCTACACCCGCGACCGAGACCCGCTCCCCGAGCCCGATCTCCCGCACGTCCTCGGCGCCGCCCTTCGCGGCCCAGCGGGCGGCGCCCCTTGGCACCACCAGCGGCGTGCTGGGCGGAACCCGCCGCAGCGAGGGGATGTCGAGATGGTCCCTGTGCAGGTGCGAGATCAGGACGACGTCGGAGTTCTGCGCGACGTCGGGCTCCGGATTCGGGCCCTGTCGCCGCAGCGGCCCGAGCCACCTCCTCAGCATCGGATCGGTGAGAACCGAGACGCCGTCGAGTCGAAGCAGGGTGGTCGCGTGGCCGATGTAGATAAGGCGGTCCATCGTGGGCGTGTGATTAGGTGAGCATATGAAGGGGATCGGCCGATGATCCGGGGCCGCCTTCGCCGTTTCGGCGGCGATGACGATCGAAGCGAAGAGTTCATCGAGATCAATCCGAGCGAGCTCGCCGGTCTCTTCGCCGCTCCCAATTGGCTTCGCGACGCCGGGTTCACTGCCTGGCTGCTGGTCGGCGTCATCCTGCTCGCCGTCGGAGTCGTCTGGTTCCTCTCGCTGACGGCGGTGATCTTCGTTCCCCTGATCGTCGCCGGGGTGATCGCAGCGGTGGGAGGACAGCTGGTCGCCCTGCTCAAGCGACATGGCGTGCCGCGTGGCCTGGGAGCAGCTCTGGTCCTCCTGCTGATCGTCGCTGCCGGGATCTTGGCTGCGTATCTGGTCCTCACCGGGATCAGCAGCGAGACGTCCGGCATCAGCAAGCACCTGAGCGCCGGGGCCGACGAGATCGAGGGCTGGCTCAAGGATCTGGGGGTCAGTCCCGGCAAGGCACAGGCGGCGAACCAAGACGTCAGCTCCGGCGCAAGCGACTCCTTCGATGCGCTGATCAACGGCGTCGTCGGCGGGATCGAGAAGCTCGCGTCGGTGGCTTTCTTCGTCGCGATGACGATCCTCAGCCTCTTCTTCCTGCTCAAGGACGGTCCCACGATCCGCTCCTGGACCGAGCGCCACATGGGCGTCCCTCAGGAGGTCGCTCACACGGTTACCGAGCGCACGCTCCAGTCGCTCCGCGGGTACTTCCTCGGGGTGACGATCGTCGCCGTTTTCAGCGCGGTATTGGTCGGCGGGGGCGCCTGGGCGCTCGGCGTGCCGCTGGCCGGCACGATCGCGGTGATCACCTTCATCGGCGGCTATGTGCCCTACCTCGGCGCGTGGACCGCGGGTGCCTTTTCGGTCCTGCTCGCGCTCGGCGGCGCCGGAACAGAGGCAGCAGCCGGGATGGTCGTGATCCAGCTGCTCTCCAACGGGCCGCTGCAGCAGGTCGTCCAGCCGGTTGCCTACGGGGCCGCCCTCGGCCTCCATCCGCTCGCCGTCCTGGTGTTGACGATCGCCGGGGGTGCGCTGTTCGGAACCGTAGGCTTGATCCTCGCGGCCCCGATCGCCTCGGCGATCGTGCGGATCTCCGCGGATCTCTCAAAGGCTCGCGCCGAGCACACAAGCGCCGGGGTCCCCGAACCCCAGGCCACGTAGCTACCAGTCCCAGGGCGTGTCGGTCCCCACCAGCGCCTCCTCCTCGAGGTAGCGGGCGAACTCCTCGAGCTCCTCCTGGGGGATCGAGTAGGTGTGCTCGTCCTCCTTCGGAAACACCCCCGATCGGACCTCCTCGGTGTAGGCGCGGAGGCCCTTCAGCGCCTCCTCGCGGAGGTTCGCGTAGCGCTTCACGAACTTCGGCCGGTGCCCCGCGTAGACGCCGAGCAGGTCGTGGAGGACGAGGACCTGGCCGTCCGTGGCCGGGCCGGCTCCGATCCCGATCACCGGGATCTGGAGCTTCGGCATCAGCGCCTCGGTGACGGCGGAGGGGATCGCCTCGAAGACGATCGAGAAGCAGCCGATGGCCTGGAGCGCCAGGGCTTCCTCGGTCAGCCTCGCCGCCGCCTCCGCGGTCCGGCCCTGCGCCTTGAACCCGCCGAGGGCGGTCGCGGTCTGCGGGGTGAGCCCGACGTGTCCCATGACGGGGATCCCGGCGCGGACGATCGCGCGAGCGCGGTCGACCGAGGGGCCACCCCGCTCGAGCTTGACGGCGTCGCAGCCCGCCTCCTTGACGAAACGCTGGGCGTTCTCGATTGCATGCTCGTTCGAGCCCTCGTAGGAGCCGAAGGGCATGTCGCCGATCAGCAGCGGCCGCTCGAGCCCGCGGCGAACCGCGCTCGCCATCATCAGCATCTCGTCCATCCCGACCGGGGTGGTGGCCTCGTGCCCGAGCACGACCATCGCGGCGGTGTCGCCGACGAGGACGACGTCGACACCGGCCTCGTCGACGGTCTTGGCGGAGGGGTAGTCGTATGCGGTGACCATGACGATCGGCTCGCGCCTGCGCTTCATCTCCACCAGGCGTGGCAGCGTGATTCGCGAGCGATCTCCCGGGGCGTTCGCCTGGGGCGGTTCGGTGCTCACAGCAGAGCCTCCTGCATCACTCCCTCGCAGTGCCGGTTGGAGGGGGGTTGATAACGATGCTGTCGATCAGGCGGGCCCTGCCGACCCGGGCGGCGACTGCCAGGAGCAGGGGCCGCCCATTCAGCGACGCGAGCGGGGATAGATCCTCCGCGTCGCGCGCCTCCACGTACTCCGGCTCGACCCCGGCCCCGCGAAGCTCGGACCTGACCGCCTCGACCAGGGCGTCGGCGGAGCCCTCGCCGCGCTCAGCCGCTTGCTCGGCGGCCTTCAGCGCCCGGGACAGCGCCGCGGCGCGCTCTCGCTCCTCGCCGGTGAGGTAGCTGTTGCGCGAGCTCATTGCCAGCCCGTCCTCCTCCCGGACCGTCGGGAGCACCTCGATCTCGACCGGGAAGTCGAGGTCGCGGGTCATCCGCTCGATCACGATCGCCTGCTGGGCGTCCTTGCGGCCGAAGTACGCGACGTCGGGCTGGACCGAGTTGAACAGCTTCGCGACCACCGTGGTCACGCCCCGGAAGTGGGACGCCCCCCGGTGCTCCCCTTCGAGGATCCCGGTGAGCGATTCGCCGACCTCGACCGAGGTGGCGAACCCCTTCGGGTACATCTCCTCGGGCGCGGGCACCCAGAACAGATCGACGCCCTCCGCCGCGGCGAGTTCCCTGTCGCGGTCCTCGTCGCGCGGATAGGAGTCCAGGTCCTCGCGGGGCGCGAACTGAGTGGGATTGACGAACAAGCTGACGACCACGACGTCGCAGTCCCCCCGGGCCCGGCGCATCAGCGATAGGTGGCCGCCGTGAAAGTAGCCCATGGTCGGGACCAGGCCGATCCACTTCCCCTCGCGGCGGGGCCGGGCGAGCGCCGCGCGCAATTCCGCCCTCGACCGGATCGTCTTCATGCCGAAACCCCTTCCGATGCCCGCGCGACGGCCTTCGCGATCCCGGCGAGCTCGGCGGCTCGCGCGAGCGACCTCCCCACGCGCCCACGGCCGATCACCGCCAGCGGAGCGGCGGTGAGGGGGGTTGGGAGGGGGAGATACTCCCGTTCCAGTTCCCGCATCGGAGATACCAGACGGTTGTGTGTGTAGGACGAAGTGGAAGTCGTTCTTCGGTGCAAGGGTCCGCGCCCGGTGCCTGGGGTCGCGGCCCGCGCCAAGTATAGGGAGGGTCCCCGGCGCTCCAGCCGGTCAAACGAGCCGAATTTGCGGCGCGTTTCGGGCGCGGGACGGTCGTCGGGCGGAACTACCATCGGGGTGTGCCCATCTACGAATTCGCCTGCGAGTCCTGCGGCCACCACTTCGAGGAGCTGACCGGATCGCACGTCGGCAAGGCGGAGTCCGAGGTGAGGTGCCCCGAGTGCGGGGGAGCGAATCTCGAGCGCCTCGTTTCCAGCTCCTACGCGCCGATCCACCGCCAGATGACGGCCGGGCAGAAGCGGCGCCTGGAATCCAAGCGGGGGACCGACCGCGGCGGTGCGAAGGAGCGGTTCCGAAAGCAGCGCGCCGCGGAGAGGCGGGCGGCCACGCGGCGATCCGGCAAGGGAGGCTCGTGAGCGACGCCGAGTCCCGCCGCGCGGCGCTGATCGAGGTCTACAACCAGGCTTCGGTCTGCGAGCGCTGCCCGCTGTCCGAGACGCGGAACCGGGTCGTCTTCGGCGCCGGGAACGCGGACGCCGACCTGATCTTCGTGGGCGAGGCACCGGGCGCCGAGGAGGACCACCAGGGGCTCCCATTCGTCGGTCGCGCCGGCGGCTTCCTCAGCGAACTGCTCGCGGGGATCGGGATGAAGCGGGAGGACGTCTTCATCGCGAACACTTTGAAATGCCGCCCTCCAGGCAACCGCGACCCGCAGCCGGAGGAGATCGACTCCTGCCGCCCCTACCTCGAGAAGCAGGTCGAGCTGATCCAGCCGCGGGTGATCTGCACCCTCGGCAACTTCGCAACGAAGCTGCTCACCGCGAACCCCACCGGGATCACCAAGGTCCGCGGCACCCCGCAGGAGCACGTGATCGGCGGGCGGCCGGTCTTCATGCTGCCGCTGTTTCACCCGGCCGCCGGCCTCCGCACTCCGCGGGTCGCCGAGCAGCTCCGGGAGGACTTCCGCCGGATTCCGGACCTGCTCGCGAAACCGCTCCCCGAAGGACCTGAACCGCTGGTCGTGCGAGGGGGCCCCGGAGATGCGAGGGCGCGCGACAGCGCGACCCGTGGGATGTCGGAGGAGCCACCCCTTTCACGTGGGGAGCCCGAGCCGGACCAGATGGGCCTCTTCGGCGGGTGACCGAGAGGACGCGGAGCGCGGCGGAGACCGAGGCGGTGGGAAAGAGGCTGGCGGCCGATCTCGGGCCCGGCGACGTCGTGCTGGTGAGCGGTGACCTGGGGGCCGGGAAGACGACGCTGATCAGGGGCGCGTGCCGGGCGTTGGGCGTGAGCGAGTCGGTGACGTCGCCGACCTTCACGATCGGGCAGACCTACTCCGGCCGGGTACCCGTCTCCCACCTCGACCTATACCGGCTCGCCGATCTCGGCGAGGAGGATCCGGCCCTACTGGACGACTACGTGACCCCGCAGGCGGTCTCGTTCATCGAGTGGCCGGCGGCGGCCGAGCCGCGGCTGGAGCGGGTCACCCGGCGTGTCGAGATCCGCCACGCCGGTGGCGATGAGCGCGAGATCGAGCTGTAGGCGTGCGGACCCGAAGCCCGATCAGTACCCGCCGCTGCCGCCGCCGTCGTTGTTCTGCTGCTCCTCGAGCTCTTTCTGGGCGTCCTCGAGCGCCTCGTCGGCCTCGCTCTGAACGCTCTCGGCCTGCTCCTGGGCCTCGTCGATGGCCGTCTCGGCTTCGGTCTGGACACTCTGTGCCTCGGACTGGACGCTGTCGATTGCTTCGTTCACCGAATTGACGGCGTCATCTTCATCGTCGCCGCAGCCGACGGCCCCGAGGCCGAGGCCCGCGACGACGAGCGCGGTCGCCAGCGTCGCACGACGTGCGTTTCCGCTGGACCTGCTGGACTGATCTCGCATGAGCTCCACTCCTGGTCGGTTTGGTCGGTCGGCGTCCGCCCGCGGCACTCTATTGCGGGCGCTCAAGGGATGACGGTCGTGGTCGGACTCGATACGGCGACGGTCGATGCGGCCGTTGCGGTGGCCGACGACGGGGAGGTGATCCGCGAGGTCGCGGCGCCGCCAGACGAGACCGGTCGGCCGCGGCACTCGCAGGTGCTGCTCCCGGAGATCGACCGGTGTGTGGAGGCAGCCGGCGGTTGGGGCGCAATCGAGCGTATCGCGGTCGGGGTCGGCCCGGGATCGTTCACCGGGCTTCGAATCGGGATCGCCACCGCACGGGCTCTCGCCCAGGCAAGACGGATCCCGCTCGCGCCCGTCGTCACCCTGGCCGCACTGGCCCGGGCGATCTCCGCACACCCGCTGGCCGAGGACCGGTCGGCGCTTCCGGTGATCGATGCTCGACGCGGTGAGGCGTTCGCCGCCCTCTACGCGTCGGACGGATCCGAGCTTCGATCGCCGCTCGTCGCTTCGCCGGCCGACCTCGCGGCGCTGGTCGCGAAGCTCGATTCTGCGCCGCTGGCGGCCGGGGACGGGGCGCTACGATTTGCCGCAGATTTGGAGGCTGGCGGTGCCACGGTCGCCCCGCCGCAGGACCCGGTTCACCGAGTCGCCGCGCGGCACGTGTGCAGGCTGGGGGCGGCGGCACCCGAGGCGGCGCCGAGCGAGATCGAACCCCTATATCTGAGACCCCCTGATGCGAAGAGATGGCTTGAGCGAGATCGAGACGGCCAGGGGTGACTCCGGCCTGGCCCTGCGGCGGCTCGGCTACGGCGATCTCCCGTCCGTGATCTCGATCGAGCGGCGCTCGTTCCCCACCCCCTGGTCGCTTGCGATGTTCGTGCTCGAGCTCTCGAAGCCCTCGGGCATCTGCCTCGCGGCCGAGGACGACGACGGTCTCGTGGGCTATCTCGTCTGCGCCCGCTACGACGACGTCTGGCACTTGATGAACGTCGCCGTGCATCCCGAGCGTCGCCGCAGCGGGATCGCGACGGACCTGATCGAGCGCCTCTTCGAGGAGGCCGGCGCCGGAGCCCGGTTCACGCTCGAGGTCCGCGTTTCGAACGGACCGGCGATCGCGATGTACGAGCGCTTCGGGTTCCGCTCGGCGGGCCGCCGTCGCCGCTACTACCACGACAACGGCGAGGACGCCCTGATCATGTGGCTGGAGGCGCCGGAGCCCGCGTCGCTGGCGTGATCCTGGCGCTCGAGACCTCCTGCGACGACACCTGCGCTGCCGTCGTCGACGGGCCGCGCATCCGCTCGAACGTCGTCTCCTCCCAGGCCGCCTTCCACGAGCGCTACGGCGGTGTGGTCCCGGAGGTCGCCTCCCGGCACCACCTCGAGCTGGTCAACGCCGTCGTCGCCGCGGCTCTGGGGGAAGCTGGCGTGACGCTGGAGGAGGTAGAGGCCGTCGCCGTCACCCAGGGCCCTGGCCTGATCGGCGCGCTCCTCGTCGGGCTGAGCACCGGCAAGGCGCTCGCCGCCGCGCACCACAAGCCGCTGGTCCCGGTCGACCATCTCCACGGCCACGTCGCGGCGAACTTCCTGGAGCCGGACCCGCTCGAGCCGCCGTTCCTCTGCCTGATCGCGAGCGGCGGTCACACACTCCTCGCGGGCGTGCGCGAGCCGTCCTCGTTCGAGACCCTAGGCGAGACCCTGGACGACGCCGCCGGTGAGGCCTTCGACAAGGGCGCCCGCCTGCTCGGTCTGGGCTATCCGGGTGGCCCGGCGATTCAGAGGGCAGCGGAGGGGGGAGACCCGGACGCGTTCGAGTTCCCCGTCGCGATGAGCGAGCGGGGGCTCGACTTCAGCTTCAGCGGCCTGAAGACGGCGCTGGTCTACCGGGTGCGGGACCTCGGGCCGGAGGAGACCGAGCGCCATCGCGCCGATCTCGCGGCCTCCTTCCAGCGTGCGGTCACGGGTCAGCTCGCCACCAAGCTCGAGCGGATCGCCCGTGAGGGGGAGTGGCCCGCGATCGCCCTCGGCGGCGGCGTCGCCGCGAACGCCGAGCTCCGCTCTCGGACGGAGGGGATCTGCGACGAGCTCGGTCTGCGACTGAAGCTCGTGCCGGTCTCGCTCTGCACGGACAACGCCGCGATGATCGGATCGGCCGCCCGGTTCACGGAGGCGATTCCGTATCCCGACTACCTGGGGTTCGACGCCTTTGCCACTGGTGAAGCTGTACGGGCGGCCTGACTGCCACCTCTGCGACGAGGCCCGGGCGGAGCTCGAGTCACTCCGGTCGGGGGGACTCGACTTCGAGCTGGAGGAGGTCGACATCGAGACCGACGATGGGCTGCTCTCCCGCTACCTCGAGCGGATCCCGGTGATCGAGCTGGACGGCGAGGTGATCGGCGAGCTCGGGCTCGACTCGGACGGGCTCCGGGCAATGCTCGATACCTTGTCGGGATGATCGAGGACGTGGCGGCGGGGACCGCCGAGCAGCAGCCCTCGGAGCTCGCCGACGGCGACCGACTCTCGCTCGGGGTCGCGGCGCGCCTCTCCCGCTACCTGCAGGTCCTGACCCAGGCCCGGAAGATGGGCAAGGACACGATCTCATCGCAGGAGCTCTCCGACTACACGCACATCAACTCCACCCAGATCCGCCGCGATCTCTCCGGCTTCGGCAAGTTCGGCAAGCGCGGCGTCGGCTACAACGTCGACTCGCTCGTCCGCGAGATCAGGAAGATCCTCCGGACCGCGGGCCAGCACAACATCGCCCTCTTCGGGGCCGGGAACCTCGGTCAGGCGATCGCGAGCTCGGACATTTTCGCCGACCACGGGTTCCGGATCGTCGCGATGTTCGACGTCGACCCCACCGTGATCGGGAGAACGATCGGCGGTCTCGTCGTGCGCTCGTTCGACGAGATCGATTCGGTCGTCGAGGAGGAGCAGGTCGTCGTCGGCGTGCTCGCCGTCCCGGCCGACGCTGCTCAGGAGGTCGCAGACCGTCTGGTCACGGCGGGCGTGAAGATCATCTTCAACTATTCCGAGCAGCTGCTCCAGGTGCCGCCGGACGTCACCGTCCACACCTCGAGTCCGGCGGTCGACCTGCTCTACGCCCTCTATTTCTATCTCACCTAGACCCCAGCTCTGTGACCACGGATCCCGAGCCCAACCACGACGGCTTGGACCTCGAGGCGGTTCGCGAGACCTTCGAGGAGTCCGTCGACTTCACGATCGGGATCGAGGAGGAGTTCGCGATCCTCGATCCGGCGATTCTCGATCTGGAGCATCGGTTCGAGGAGATGCACGAGGCGTGCCTCCGCGACGAGCTGCTCGCGCCGGCGGTCAAGGGCGAGCTGATCGACACCGAGATCGAGATCCGCTCGGGGCGCGGAGAGACGTTCGCCGACGCGGCCGAGCGCCAGCGGTCCCGCCGCGAGCGGTTGTTCGGGATCGCGGACGAGATGGGTCTCGCCCTCGCGGCGATGGGAACACACCCCTGGGCCAACTACCTGGACCAGCACATCATCAACACCGAGTACTACCGGAGGCTGGAGCGGGAGCTGCGCTGGGTCGCCCAGCGCAACAACACCTGGAGTCTCCATGTCCACGTGGGGATCCGCGGGGGCGACCGGGCGGTCGCCGTGTCGGACCGGATGCGGGAGCTGCTGCCGGTGCTGCTCGCCCTGTCCGCCAACTCGCCCTTCCTCGACCATCGCGACACGGGCCTGCATTCGGTCCGGACCGAGATCTTCACCCGGACCTTCCCGCGCTGCGGCATCCACGAGCCGTTCGGTGACTGGAGTACTTACGCCGACTTCGTCCGGCTCCTTCACGAGACCGATTCGATCGTGGAGGCGACGCAGCTCTGGTGGAGCGTCCGCCCCCATCACTCCTTCGGGACGGTTGAGGTTCGGATCTGCGACGCCCAGACCCGCGGCGACGAGTCGTTCAACCTCGCCGCGCTGATCTCGGCGTGCGTCGTGCAGGCTGCGCTCGACCTCGACCAGGGGGCGGCGCCCACGCCTCTCCGCCAGCGCGAGATCGAGGAGAATCTTTGGCGGGCGATTCGCCACGGGATGGACGGGGAGATGATCGACTTCCGCGAACGCCGCGTCGTACCCACCAGGGCCGTGCTCGGGGAGATCGTCGAATGGACCGCCCCGGCCCGCGAGACGCTTGGCGTCGACGTGGAGCTCCCCGAGCGCAACGGCGCCCAGCGAGCGTACGACCGGTTCGCCGAGGGGGCGCCGATCGAGGAGATCTACAGAAACGCCGTCGAGGAGACCCGGCGGACCTACGCACCGGAGGGAGCGGTCAGTGGCAGATGAGGAACAGCAGGCGAGCGGTGGGCCGGGGAGCGGCGCGCACCAGCCCAGCGAGGAGGAGCTCCGCGCCCAGCTCGAGGAGGAGATCAAGCGCGTCCGGGTCGAGGACGTGGTCCTGCAGAGCGTGGTCAGCATCCTCAACCTGTCCGCGCGCCGCATCGCCAAGGACGACGAGCGCGATCTGGAACAGGCGAAGGTGGGGATCGACGCCGCCCGCGCGCTGGTCGAGATGGTGAAGCCGGACGCTCAGCCGCAGCTCCGGCAGGCGATCTCGGAGCTGCAGGTGCTCTACGCGAAGCACGCGGACGAGGGAGGCGGCGCCGCTGAGAAGGCCGAGAAGCCGCCCAAGAGCGACTCGGGTCTGTGGACGCCGGGGAGCTCCGGCTAGATAGACTGCCGCGCCGCTTTTCACGAACCCGACCCGGGAGCCTTCCTTGACCGACTTTTTCACCGATTACGGAGTCGTCGTCGCGCTTGGTTGCGCGGCCACGGCTGTCCTCTACGGCCTGCTCGTCACCCAGCGACTGCTCGCGAAGTCGCCCGGCAACGAGCGGATGCAGGAGATCTCAGGCGCCATCCAGGAGGGCGCAAGCGCGTATCTGAAGAAGCAGTACACGATCATCGCCGGGGTCGGCGTGGTCGTGGCGATCCTGCTGATCCCCCTCCAGAACGTCGAGACCGCGATCGGGTTCGTGATCGGCGGAGTCTTCTCGGGTGCCGCCGGGTTCATCGGAATGAACCTCTCCGTCCGTGCCAACGCGCGCGTCGCCGAGGCGGCGCGTAGCGGGATACCGCCCGCGCTCGACATCGCCTTCAAGGGGGGGTCCGTCACCGGCCTGCTCGTCGTCGGGCTCGCCCTCCTCGGCGTCGCCGGATACTTCGGCGCGCTGCTGATCTTCACCGACCTGAGCGACAAGGACGCGGTCGACGCCCTGATCGGACTCGGGTTCGGTGGCTCGCTGATCTCGGTCTTCGCGCGACTCGGCGGCGGGATCTTCACCAAGGCCGCGGACGTCGGGGCGGACCTGGTCGGGAAGATCGAGGTGGGGATCCCCGAGGACGACCCGCGCAACCCGGCCGTGATCGCCGACAACGTCGGCGACAACGTCGGCGACTGCGCCGGGATGGCGGCCGACCTGTTCGAGACCTACGCGGTCACCGCGGTCGCGGTGATGCTGCTCGGGGTGATCACCTTCCCGGACTTCGCCCGGGAGGTGGCGATCTTCCCGCTCGCGGTCGGCGCGGTCGCGATCCTCGCCTCGATCGTCGGCGCGCTCTCCGTGCGGACCCGCACGGGCAACGTCGAAGCGGCGCTCTATCGCGGCCTGGCGGTCTCGGCCGTCCTCTCTGCCGCCGCCTTCTACCCGATCACCAAGTGGCTGATGGACGATCCGCTGGGCGGCGGGGCGCTGGGGAACACCAGCGTCACCGATCTCTGGCTCTGCGGCCTGATCGGCGTCGGCGTCACCGCGATGCTCTTCATCCTCACCGACTACTACACGTCCACCCGCTTCCGGCCGGTGAGGACGATCTCGCGCGCATCCGAGACCGGGCACGCGACGAACATCATCCAGGGGCTCGCCCAGGGCCTCCAGTCGACGGCGCTTCCCGTCCTGATCATCGCGCTCGCGATCCTCGGATCCTGGAAGCTCGCCGGCGGCGGCGCCGACGGGGTCTACGGGATCGGCGTCGCGGTGATGGCCCAGCTCTCGCTCACCGGGCTGATCGTCGCCCTCGACGCGTTCGGGCCGATCACCGACAACGCGGGGGGAATCGCCGAGATGGCCGACCTGCCGCAGGACGTCCGCGACATCACCGATCCGCTCGACGCGGTGGGCAACACCACCAAGGCGGTTACCAAGGGGTACGCGATCGGCTCGGCTGCGCTGGCAGCGCTCGTACTCTTCAACGCGTTCACCCACGAGGTGCAGGATGAGGCGGGCGACAAGGTGCTCAGCTTCCAGATCGCGGACCCGCCCGTCCTGATCGGCCTGCTGATCGGCGGGATCATGGTCTACCTGTTCTCCTCCCTCGCGATCGAGGCCGTCGGCCGCGCCGGCGGCGGCGTGGTCGAGGAGGTCCGCCGCCAGTTCCGTGAGAAGCCGGGGATCATGAAGGGGAAGGAGAAGCCCGAGTACGGGTACGCGGTCGCAATCGTCACCGCCGCCGCTCAGAAGGAGATGATCCTGCCCTCGCTGATCCCGATCCTGGTGCCGCTGATCGTCGGGGTGATCTCCTACCAGGCGCTCGGCGGCCTGCTGATCGGAGTGATCGTGGTCGGCATCTTCGCGGCGATCTCGATGACAGCCGGCGGCGGCGCCTGGGACAACGCGAAGAAGCTGATCGAGGATGGCGCGTTCGGCGGCAAGGGCTCCGACGCCCATGCGGCCGCGGTCACCGGCGACACGGTCGGCGATCCCTACAAGGACACCGCCGGGCCCGCGATCAACCCGATGATCAAGGTCGCCAACATCGTCGCGATCCTGATCATCCCGATCATTGCCCTGTAGCTCCCGCCCCGACAACATAGGCCTCCGCTGTGCTCGCCCCTACTCTTGATCTAGGGGCGAATGGCTAGAAGGATCCCGCGAGACGAGTCGCTGGCCAGGGTGCATGGCGTCGGCGCCCTGTTCTCGGCCGCGTACGGAAACGTGGGCTCGTCGATCTACTACGCGCTCGGCGTCACCGCGGCGTTCGCGCTCGGCCTGACCCCGGCCGCGTTCGTGATCGCCGGCCTGATCTTCATGTGTACGGCGGCGACCTACAGCGAGGCGACCGTGATGTACCCGGAGGCGGGCGGATCCTCGAGCTTCGCCCGGCACGCCTTCAACGAGCTCGTGAGTTTCTTTGCCGCCTGGGGGCAGATGCTCAACTACATCATCACGGCCTCGATCTCGGCGTTCTTCGTGCCGCACTACCTGGCCGTGTTCTGGGAGCCGCTCCGCGAGAGCCCTGGCGACATCATCGGCGGCATCGTTCTGATCGCGCTCCTTGCCGCTCTCAACGTGAAGGGGACCGAGGAGTCGACCCGGGTCAACCTGATCCTCGCGATCGCCGACCTCCTCACCCAGGTGGTCCTGGTGGTGATCGGACTGGCTCTCGTCTTCAACCCCGAGATCCTGGTCGAGAACGTGCACCTGGGCGTCGCCCCGAGTTGGGGGGATTTCCTCCTCGGGATCGCGGTCGGGATGATCGCCTACACCGGGATCGAGACGATCTCGAACATGGCCGAGGAGGCGAAGGATGCCTCCAAGACCATTCCGAAGGCCACCGGCCTCACCGTCCTCGCGGTGCTCGGCCTCTATGCGCTGCTTCCGCTGATCGCCCTGTCGGCGATGCCCGTTCACGAGGTCGGCGGCGAGTTCTCGACGGAGCTCGGCACCACGTTCGCCGACGACCCGGTCCTGGGCATCGTCGAGAACCTCGGGCTGAGCGCGGGGTTGACGGATGCGCTCCGCTACTACGTCGGGATCCTCGCGGCGGTGATCCTGGTGATCGCGACGAACGCGGCGCTGATCGGCGTGTCCCGCCTCACCTTCTCGATGGGGCACTACCGGCAGCTGCCGGAGCGGTTGCGGCAGATCCACAGACGGTTCCGGACGCCGTACGTGGCGATCCTCGCCTTCTCCCTGGTCGCCGCGATCACCCTGCTTCCCGGTGAGACGGAGCTGCTGGCGACGCTCTACTCGTTCGGGGCGATGCTGTCCTTCACGATCGCCCACGTGTCAGTGATCCGGCTGCGCCAGCGGTACCCCGACAAGGAGCGGGAATGGAGCCCGCCGGGCTCGTTCCGGGCGTTCGGCTTCGACGTTCCGTTGACCGCCGTCCTCGGTGGACTGGGCACGTTCAGCGCCTGGATCGTGGTGATGGCCCTCAATCCCCGAACCCTGGTGATCGGGGCGATCTGGATGGTCTTCGGGAGCGCGATCTATCTTCTGTATCGACGGTCGCAGGGGATCTCGGCCACTCAGACCCACAAGGTCCTGCTCCCGGAGCCGCTCGGGGTGGAGGAGATCGAGTACCGGAGCGTGCTGGTCGCATTCGAGGACGGCGAGCCGTTCTCCGAGGAGACGGTCGCGACCGCGGTCAAGCTCGCATCGAAACGGCGCCGGGCGATCCACGTGATCTCCTCGATCACGGTTCCCAGCCACCTCCCACTCGACGCACCACTGAGGGAGCAGGAGGCGGAGGCCCAGTCGAAGATCGAGCAGGCGAAGCTGATCGGTGGCCTCCGTGTGAGCGGGCACGTCCACCGCGTCCGCCCCAACCAGGCGGGGCATTCGATCGCGGAGGAGGCGGAGGAGCTCGAGGCAAGCGCCCTCGTGATGGGACTGCGCTACCGGGACGGAGCGCCCCTGTACGGGAAGACGCTGCAGACCGTGCTGGCCGAGCGGCCCTGCCGCGTGATCGTCGTTGGCGAGCCCGGGCGCGCCCGCTGGGCCGCGGGGGTCGGCTCCGGGGGCCCACCCGCCGATGAGCCGCCGGCATGAGGGCCCCGCCGTCGCCCGACGCGGGCTATCGGCTCGCGGTCCGGATCTTCTCAGTGACGATCATCGGGTTCGGCGTGGCGATGCTCGTCGTCACGCTTGCCCGCGGAGGAGGGCCGTTCGCCGTCGGCGTCCTCTTCGGGGTGCTGTTCATCGCCCTGGGGTCGGGACGGCTCTATCTGTCGATGCGGGGATGAGGCGGGGGGCGCGATGCTGAGACGGCTGCTGGGGGTGCCGTTCATC
The DNA here is from genome assembly GCA_036377415.1 of Solirubrobacterales bacterium. Taxonomy (GTDB): domain Bacteria; phylum Actinomycetota; class Thermoleophilia; order Solirubrobacterales; family 70-9; genus DASUPK01. The sequence goes on along the minus strand of DASUYK010000021.1, from coordinate 16,185 downwards.
TACGCGGCCGCGTCCTCGGCGGTGGGGTTCTCGATCTACTTCTCGATCGGGGTGGTCGCGGATCGGGGGCTCGGGTTGACGCCGCTGATCTTTCTCGCGGCCGGGCTGATGTTCGCGCTCACCTCGCTCTCCTACGTCGAGGGCAGCGCGATGCTCCGAGAGCGCGGCGGTTCGTCGTCGTTCGCGCGGCGCGGGTTCAACGAGCTGATCAGCTTCATCGCGGGCTGGGCGATCCTGATCGACTATCTGATCGTGATCGCGGCCGCCGCGATCACGGTCGCTCATTACCTCACCCCGATCTCCGGCGAGTTCGCCGAGGGTGGGGCGGAGCTCGCGATCGCCGCGCTGGTGATCGGTGTGACCGCTGCGCTGAACGTGGTCGGGATCACTGGAGGGACCCGGCAGGCGAGGCTGGTCCTGCTTGCGCTGGCCGAGGTCGGCTTGCAGCTGCTGGTGATCGTCGTCGGAGTGATCGTCGTCTTTCACCCCGACCTGCTCACGGAGCAGCTCGATCTGTTCACGTCGCCCACCCTCGAGGACATCGCCTACTCGGCGGTCATCGCGACGATCGCCTACGCGGGGATCGAGGCCGCCAGCGATCTCGCCCCGGATCTCGAGTTCGAGCCGAGGGACCTGCGGCGGGTGCTGACCGTGGGCGGAGCGGCGATTCCGTTCATCTACGCGGGGATCGCGGCCGTCGCCCTGATGGCCGTGCCGGTGGTCCCCGGTCCGGATGGGCCCGAGACCGCCCTCGCCGGCGAGTTCATCGAGGCGCCGATCCTGGGCGTGGTCGAGAGCTACGACCCGGGATGGCTCGCCGACGCGATGAGATGGATCGTGATGGTGGTCGCGGTGCCGGTTCTCTTCTGGGCCGGGAACATCGCGATGCTCGGCCTCTCCAGACACGTCTACGTGCTTGCGACCTACCGGCAGATCCCGAGCTGGGCGGGGAAGCTCGAGCGGACCCACTCGACCCCCTACATCGCGATCTCGATCGCGGCGGTGCTCGCACTCGCGCTCGCGATCCCGGGGGACATCAAGTTCCTCGCCGGCATCTATGCGTTCGGCGCGTTGCTCGCAGTCACGATCGCCCAGGTGTCGATCGTGCGGCTGCGGGTCACGGAGCCGGAGCTCGAGCGACCGTATCGGGTGCCCTGGAACGTCCGGCTCGGAGGGCACGACCTGCCGCTCCCCGCGATCGTCGGCGGCTTGATCAGCGCTCTCGCCTGGATCAGCGTGTTCCTGCTTCACGAGAGCGCCGTCTACGTCGGCGGGGGGTGGATGCTCTTCGGCCTCGTCTTCTACGTGATCTACCGGCGGTTTGTCGAGGGCACCTCGTTGACGCGGCCGGTGGTGGTGCCGGAGACCTCGCTGAAAAAGGAGGCCGCGGACGTCGAGTACTCGTCGATCCTCGTGCCGGTCTTCGGCACGAGGCTGGATGACGACATCGTCGCCACCGCCGGGCGGCTCGCCGACGCGGAGGTGGAGAAGGGTGCGGTCCCGCCCCGGCTCGACGTCGTCTACGTCGCCGAGCTGCCGCTCACGGTGCCGCTCGACTCTCCGGTCCCGAAGCAGATCCAGGAGCAGGGGGCAAGGGCGCTCGAGCGTGCACGCGAGGTCGCCGACGAGTACGAGAACGTCGAGGTGAGCACTAACCTGATCCGGGCACGGACGATGGGGTCCGGGATCGTCCGGGAGGCGAGGGACAAGGGGGCCGAGGTGATCGTGATGGGCGGAGAGCCGCCGACCCGAGTCCGGGGTGGCGCGATCCTCGGCGGGATCGGAGGCGCGCGGCCGGACGAGATCGGGGAGGTGACCGAGTACGTGCTGAAGAGGGCACCGTGCCGGGTGCTGCTGACAGCGCCGCCCGAGGAGACCTAGACGGAGGCCGAGCACCTCCCAGGTCTAAGATCCGGGCCGTGTTCGTACTGATCGTTGGCTGCGGGCGAGTTGGGTCGTCGGTCGCCCGGACGATGCTCCGTGAGGGGCACGAGGTCTCGTGCCTCGACGAGGATCCGGAGGCTCATGCCCGCCTGGAGGTGAACCTCGACCGCTCATGGGAGGACTCGGGCGGCCAGTTCACGGTCGGGACGGGGCTCGAGGAGGACGCTCTCACCGCTGCGGGGATCGAGCGCGCCGACGCGTTCATCGCCTCCACCGACGGCGACAACACGAACATCGTGATCGCCCAGATCGCGAAGCGGCGTTTCAACGTGCCGACGGTGATCGCGCGCATCCTCGATCCGCTTCGGGCCGAGTGGTACGAGAAGCAGGGCGTGAACACGATCTGCCCGACCCGGGTCGCGATCGAGATGCTCGAGAAGGAGGTCCTGGAGGCCGCCGGAAGCGGCTAGCCGATGGGCGAGGGCAAGTACATCATCATCGCCGGGGCCGGCAAGGTGGGATGGAACCTGGCGAGGGAGCTGCTCGACAAGGGCCACGAGGTGACGGTGATCGAGGACAACCGGAACCGCTACCTCTCGGTCGAGCAGGAGCTCGAGCACAGCATCCAGTACGGGGACGCGTCGGAGCTGTGGGTTCTCGAGCGGGCCGGTATCTCGCGCGCGGACATGGTGATCGCGGTGACCGGGGATGACGAGGACAACATGCTGATCTGCCAGGTCGCGAAGGACAAGTACCTGGTGGACCGGATCATCGCGCGGGTGAACAACCCTCGAAACCGCCCCCACTTCGAGCTTCTCGGGATCAAGCCGTACGTCTCCGCGACGGATCTGATCCTGCGGCTTCTCGAGCACGAGGTGCCGGAATACGGCCTGGTGCACCTGCTCGATCTCCCCGAGGAGCGGCTGGAGATCATCGAGATGCTGCTCGCCGAGGACAGCCGGGTTGCGGGACAGCGGGTCGGCGACCTGAACATGCCGGAGGGGAGTCTGTTGATCTCGATCCTGCGCGAGGGACAGGGCGGGTTCGTTCCCACCCCCGAGACGGTCCTCGAGGCCGGGGACGAGGTCCTCGCCGTGCTCGATCCGGGGTTGGAGGAGGAGCTCAAGGTGTTCTTCGGCCCCGACGGGACCGAGTGACGGTGGAGCGGTAGAGGTGTCCGAGCCGTCGGTCGACTACTTGCTGGTCGGCGGAGGCTTCGCCTCCGGACATTGCGCGGCCGAGTTGCGGCGTCGGGGTGCCGACGGGTCGATCCTGCTCGTCGGGCGCGAGCCCGAGCCGCCGTACGAGCGGCCGCCGCTCTCGAAGGAGTACCTGAGGCGGGAGTCCTCCCGGGAGGACGCGTACGTGAATCCGGTGTCGTGGTACGAGGAGAACGGGGTTGAGCTGCGGACCGGGACGAACGTGATGTCGCTCGACCTCGAGGGAAGAACCGCGAAGCTTCAGGGCGGGGAGGAGGTCGCGTTCGAGAAGGCCCTGCTCGCGACCGGTGCGAACGTCAACATCCTGCGGGTCGAGGGCGCCGGGCAGGAGGGGATCCACTACCTGCGCGCGTTCGGAAACGCCGACGGGATCAGGGAGGCGGCCCAGGCGGCCGCGCGTGTGGTGATGATCGGCGGCAGCTACATCGGATGCGAGGTGGCGGCGTCGCTGAAGTCGCAGGGGGTCGACTGCGCGATCGTGATGATGGAGGACGTGGCGCTGTCCCGGACCTTCGGGAACGAGCCGGGGCGCTGGTTCCATGAGCTGCTGGAGTCGAAGGGGGTCGAGATCCACGGCGGTGAGACGCTCGCCGCGTTCGAGGGGGACGGAGCGGTGAAGGGCGTGGTGACCGAGAGCGGCAAGTTGATCGAGGGGGATTGCGTCGTCGTCGGCGCCGGGGTGAAGCCCGACGTGGTGCTCGCGCAACAGGCGGGGCTGGAGGTCGAGAACGGGATCGTCTGCGACGAGACCCTGCGGACCTCGGCCGAGGGGATCTATGCCGCGGGGGACGTCTGCTCGTACGAGAGCCGGGTGCATGGACGTCGGCTGCGGGTGGAGCACTGGGACGTGGCGATGCAGCAGGGGATGCACGCGGCAGGCTCGATGCTCGGCGAGGGGAAGCCCTACGAGGTGGTCCCCTACTTCTTCAGCGACCTCGCCGACTGGGCCGGGCTCGAGTACGTCGGGCCGGCGACGGACTGGGACGAGATCGTCTGGCGCGGCGACCGGGAAGCCGGCGAGTTCGCCGCCTTCTACCTCAAGGATGGGAAGGTGGCCGGGGCCCTGACCGTCGAGCGCTCCGAGGAGCTCGCCCACGCGCGGACGCTGCTGGCGGAGGGGATCGACGTCGGGGACGAGAAGGCGAAGGCGCTGCTCGGGGACCCTCATAGCGATCTCGCGGAACTCGCGTCAAGCTAGGCTGTAGCCGTAGTTTGGGATCGTGGGAGTATTTCCCACTGTGTCTATGGGGATTGGTGTAGAGGAAGCACGCCTGGTTCTGGTCCAGGAAGCCCGGGTTCGACCCCTGGATCCCCAGTAAGGGCCACCATAGGATCAGGGTTCGAATCCTTGACCCGCAGGATCTCCAGGGGTTTCGTCCGAACCCGGTGCGAACATGTGTTCGCAATGGCAAGTAGAAGCAGGAGGGGACCGAGACTGCCGCCGGGAGTGATGCGCGAACGCGTTCGGGCCCTTCTCGATCAAGGCCTGTCGCAGCGGGAGGTCGCCGACCGGCTCGGCGTCGGCAAGACCACCGTCAACTTCCATACGCGCCGGCTCCATGTCCCGCTCGACAAGCGCTTCGGCACGCGATACGACTGGAAGGCGATCCGCGCGGCCTACGAGCAAGGTCTGTCCAGAAAGCAGTGCATGAAGAAGTTCGGGTTTTCTGCGGATGCCTGGCACAAGGCGGTGAAGCGCGGCGCGATCGTCCCCCGTCCTGTGGCGATGCCGCTCGAGAAACTCCTGGTCGCTGGTCGAACGGTCACCAACCGGACCCATTTGAAGCAGCGCCTGCTCAAGGAGGGCGTGAAGGAAAACCGGTGCGAGATCTGCGGAATTACGAGGTGGATGGGAAAGCCGGTGAGCATGCAGCTCCATCACAGGAACGGCGACGGGTCCGATAACCGCCTTGAGAACATCCAGTTCCTGTGTGGCACCTGCCACTCTCAGACCGACACTTACGGCGGACGGAACGGCCATCGGAGGCCCGATCGGCACCTGAAACTGGTGGAGCCGGTGGTGGCTGAGGAGGAGATCGAGTCGGCCTAGATCGCGCGGGCATCCTTGCTACCTTGCGCGGCCGTATGTGGCGCGTGCGGCACCTTCTGGTCCTCACCGCTGTCGTCGGTGCAGGGGCGGTTCTGTCCGCCTGCGGCGGGGACAGCACTGAGGAGACCCTGATTACCGTCCCGACGACGGAGACGACGGCGACCGAGCTGACCAAGGCCGAGTTCATCGCTCAGGCCGACGCGGCATGCGCCGAGGCGAACGCGGCGATCGAACGGTTCGCCGCCGCCGGCCAGGGCGTGACCGAGGCCGATCAGATCGCCCAGCTGCGCCAGGGCGTCGTCGACCAAGTCAACGAGCTCGGCCCGCCCGCCGAGGAGAAGGCGACGCTCGACCAGTTCCTCACCGCGCTCCAGGCGCAGGTTGCGGCCGGTCAGAAGATCGCCCTCGCCACCGAGCGCGGCGAGGACACCGCCGAGTTCGAGGCCGAGCTCGACACGGCGAAGAGCCAGGCCGAGACCGCCGCGACCACCTACGGCTTCAAGGAGTGCGGATCGCAGATCAGCTCGTCCGGCACCAGCCCCAGCATCGACTCGAGCTCGAGCTCGAGCGCGGGCACCGGCGGCACGGTCACGCCGAGCGCGCCGAGCACCGCGGTCCCTGATACGGGCGGCAGCACAGGCGGCGGCAGCACCGGAGGCGACACCGGCGGCTCCGGAGGCGACACCGGGGACTCAGGCGGAGTCAGCCCCGGCGGCGGGATCTCTCCCTAGACAGGGCTGGCTAGGCGGCGGCCACCTCGGCCCAACTTCCATAAAGCTCCGCGTACCGCCCGCCCGCCGCGACCAGCTCCTCGTGCGTCCCGGATTCGGCGATCCGCCCGTGCTCCAGGACGGCGATCCGGTCCGCGCCGCGGATCGTCGACAGCCGGTGCGCGATCACGATCGCCGTCCGGCCCTCGAGCAGCCGCTCCAGTCCGATCTCGATCGCCCGCTCGGTCCGGACGTCCACGTTCGACGTCGCCTCGTCGAGGATCAGGATCCGCGGCTCCGCGAGCAGAGCCCGCGCGAACGCGATCAGCTGTCGCTGGCCGGCCGAAAGGGCGACGCCGCGCTCGCCCACTTCCGCCTCGAACCCACCCGGAAGCCGCCGGACGAACTCGCCGGCGCCGATTGCATCGGCCGCCGCCTCGATCTCCTCGGCGCTCGCGTCGGGCCGCCCGAAGCCGATGTTCTCCCGCACCGTCCCCGAGAACAGGAAGCCCTCCTGCGGCACGATCCCGAGCTCGCTGCGAAGGCAACTCGAGCGGAGATCACGCAGGTCGTGGCCGTCCACCAGGACCCGCCCCCGCTGCGGGTCGTAGAAGCGTGAGACCAGCTTCGCGAACGTCGACTTTCCGGCGCCGGTCTCGCCGACCAGGGCGAGCGTCCCTCCCGCGGGCACGTGGATCGATATGTCGCGCAGGGCCCACGACTCGTCCCCGACGTAGGAGAACCACACCCCGTCCATCTCGATCTCGCCGCGGAGCGGCCGCGGGTCGAGTGCGTCCGGCTTGTCGACCATGTCCGGCTCTGTGTCGAGAAGGTCGAAGATCTTGTCCAGCGCCGCCATCCCCTGCTGGTAGGTCGTGTAGAGGTTGGAGAGCTGCTGGATCGGGTCGAAGAACGTCGACAGGTATCCGACGAACGCGACGACCACTCCGATCTGCTCGGCTCTTGCGTCCCCGGTCAGATCGAGGGCCTGGTAGCCGCCGAAGAGCAGGATCACGGCGGTGCCGACCGCGGAGAGCAGCTCGACAGCCGGGAAGTACGACGCGTTCAGGTAGACCGTCTTCATGTTCGCCTGCCGGTTGAGCTCGTTGAGCTCGCCCATCCGTTCCACGTGGCGGCGCTCCTGGGCGAAGCTCCGAACGACCCGTACCCCGCTCAGGCTCTCCTGCAGGTAGGCGGTCACCTCCGCGATCCGCTCTCGGGTGATCCGGTAGGCGCTCGCCGCGAGGATCCGGAAGACGACGCTCGCGATCGCGAGCAGCGGGAAGGTGAGGAAGACCACCAGCGCCAGCCCGACGTCCAGGAACAGCATGATCACGACGACCCCCAGGAGGGTCAGGGTGCTCTGGAAGAGCGTCACCACGCCGGTGCTGATCAGCTGATTGAGGGCATCGACGTCGTTGGTGATCCGTGAGATCAGGACCCCGGGCCGGTTCCGGGTGAAGAATCCGATCGACATCCCTTGGAGGTGGGTGAAGATCCGCACGCGAAGGTCTTGGAGGGCGCGCTGGCCGACCCAGCCGATGAGGTAGGTCTGCAGATAGCTCGACGCCCACAGCAGCAGGCCGGCTCCGATGAAGCCGGCGACGACCAGGCTGAGCTCGCCCTCGGACGGGTCCGCGGAGGCGATCTCCGCGGTGGCCAGCCCGACCAGGGCGGGCGGCGCGAGCGTCGCGGCGGTTGCGATCAAGAGCCCGCCCAGCATCAGCGCCACCTGACGCCGGTAGGGCCGAAGCAGCGACAGCAGCCACCGCACCTTCCGTCCCCGCTGATTCTCGCCGCGGATCAGCCGCCAGAGCGAGGCGAGGAGGAGGATCACGGTGCGCAGGCGATTGTCGGGAGCCTGGTAGGTGCGCTCCTCCCGCTCCTCGGCCTCGACCGCCTCCTCGACGACCTTCTCCCGCGGGTCGTCCCCAGCGGTCCCGTCGCGCCGGTTGTCTCTCCGTTCGCTCACAGTCGCGCCAGCTCCTCGCGCTCCTCGAGGTCCCGCTGCAGGTAGACCGAATCCTCGAGTCCCTTCTCGGCGATCTCCTCGTACAGCGGACAGCGCTCGAGTAGCTCCTCGTGCGTCCCGCGGTCGACGATCCTCCCGCGGTCGAGGACGACGATCTCGTCGGCGAGCGAGATCGTCGAGAGGCGGTGGGCGTCGATGAACGTGGTCCGGCCCGCCATCGCCTCGCGGAGGCCGGCCTTGATCTCGGCCTCGGTGCGGGCGTCCACCGACGACGTCGCGTCGTCCAGGATCAGGATCCGCGGCTCCGCGAGCAGCGCCCGGGCGATCGCCACCCGCTGGCGCTGGCCGCCGGAGAGGGTCAGGCCGCGCTCGCCGACGACAGTGTCGTAGCCGTCCGGCAGGCGCGTGATGAACTCGTGCGCCTGGGCTCTACGCGCCGCCGCCTCGATCTGCCCGCGGCTCGCGTCCGGCCGCGCGTAGGCGATGTTGTTGGCGACCGTGTCGGAGAAGAGGAAGCTGTCGTCCGCGACGAACGCGATCTCGGAGCGCAGTGAGGCGAGATCGACCTCGCGTATGTCGGTGCCGTCGATCAGGACCCGGCCCTCGCTCGGGTCGTAGAGCCGCGCGAGCAGCCCGACGAGGCTGGTCTTCCCCGATGCCGTCGGTCCGACGAGCGCCACCGTGCGTCCCGGCTCCACCTCCAGGTCGATCCCGGCGAGCGCCGGCTCGGCGCCGTCGTAGCGGAGTGCGACGCGCCGGAGCGAGACCCGGCCGCCGCCCGCCGGTAGCGGCGGCGCGCCCGGCGGGCTCGTCATCTCCGCCTCCCGGTCGAGGATCTCGAACATCCGGTTACCGGCTGCGACCGCCCGCTGGGCCATGCTCAGCGACATCCCGAGCCACCGGACCGGCCCGGAGAGCATCACCAGGAACATGTTGAACGCCGTGAACTCGCCGAGGCTGAGGCTTCCGTCGATCACCTGGCGACCGCCGACGAGCAAGACGACTGCCACGCCGATGTTCGGGAGGAAGCCCATCAGCGGCGTGTAGAACGCCTGCAGCCGCGTCGTGACCATGCTCTGCTCGAAGACCCGGTCGACCGACCCGCGGAACCGGGAGAGCATGTGCCGCTCGCGCGCGAACGCCTTCACGATCCTGATTCCCGAGACGCTCTCCTCCGCGCCGGCGGTGAGCTCCCCGACCCGCTGCTGGACCTCCTGCTCGGCCGGGCGGTTTCGCCGGCTGTAGCGTCTCGCCGTCACGACCAGGAACGGAACCGGGGAGAGCGCGAGGACCGCGAGCAGCGGGTCGATCGCGATCATCACCACCGCCGCGAACAGGATCGTGAGCGCGCTCTGGCTCACCCAGATCAGCCCGTAGCCGAGGAAGAAGCGGATCGATTGGAGGTCGACCGTCGCCCGGGACATCAGCTGACCGGTCTGCTGCCTGTCGAAGAAGGCCAGCTCGAGGCTCTGGAGGTGCTCGTAGAAGCGCTGGCGGAGGTCGTACTCGACGGCCAGCGAGACCCGGCCGGCGATCAGCCGTCGCCCGACCGTGAGCGCGAGCCGCAGCAGCCCGGCGCCGAGCAGGGCGAGGGCGAGCGGCAGGATGTCGTCGCGCTGCTCGCGCTCGATCGCGTTCACCGCCCCGCCGATCAGGAGTGGGATCAGCACCGTCATTCCCATCGCGAGCCAGGCGAGCAGAAGCGAGACGATCAGCGGGCGGCGGTAGGGACGCAGGAACCCCAGCAGGCGGCGAAACGTGCGCATTCACCGACTATACAAAGTGAAGTATTAGTCTCCTTGGAGCATGCTCAGGGAGCTGATCAGCTGGCCCGTCTCGGCGGCCCGCGCCGTGATCGAGCTGCCGCGGGCGATGGAGCGGAGCATCCGCGAGGCAAACGACCTGATGGAGGTCTCGCGCGAGCAGCTCGAGGTGATGAGGCGCCAGGCCGACCAGGCGCTCGAGCAGGCCGAGCGGATGAACGACCTCCTCGGGCGGGTCGTGAAACTCACCGAGCCGCTCGAGAGGGCGCAGCGAGGCGGCGAGTACGTCGGCGAGGCTCTGAAGCGCGCGATCTTCGGCGCCGAGCAGGCCACGGTCGAGGCGAAGGAGGCGATCGAGGCCGCTGAGGACGCGGTCCAGGCGGCAGAGGCGATCGAGGCCGCTGAGGACGCGGTCGAGGCGGCGGAGGAGGGCGAGACCACCCTCGAGAACGAACCGGAGCGGTGAAAGCGCCGGCCGGCCTCTGCGATCGCTGTCTCCATCAGCGAGTGATCAGGAACACCCGCGGCTCGGAATTCTCCTTCTGCGAGCTTTCCAAGACGGATCCCGATTTCCCCCGCTACCCGCGCCTGCCGGTGCGGAGCTGCACCGGATTCGTCGAGCGAGTCAGCGAGGGGCCGCGGTGAGCCGGATCGGCCATCCCGTTCGCTGGACGGTCGTTGCACTCGCGGCGCTCGCCATCGTCGCCGGTGCGGCCGCGATCATCACCGGAGGCAACGAGGCCAATGGGGGCACCTCCGCCCGCGCGGGCGCCTGGACGAGCCTTCGATCGAGCCCGCTGGAGCGAACGGAAGTCGGCGCTGCGCGGGTCGGGCGCTTCATCTACGTGGTCGGGGGATTCACCGCCCCGGATCTGAACACGACGAACCAGGTTGCCCGCTACGACATCCGCGCAGGCTCGTGGACGCCCGTCCCGCCGCTGCCGATCGCCGTCAACCACCCGGCGGTCGCCGCCGGAGCCGGGCGCTGCCGCGGCGATGTCTACGTCTATGGCGGGTACACCGCGACCGGCTCCCTCTCCGCGGAGGTCGACGCCCTGCAGCGCTACGACCCCGCAACGGACTCGTGGGCCGTCCTCCCCGGATCGGGCATCGCGCGCGGCGCGGCAAGCCTCGCCCCGATCGGCTGCTCGCTCTACGCGACCGGCGGCGCGGGAGGAGGAATCGTCCACCGGACGGTGCAGGTCTATGACATCCGTCGAGGCTCGTGGCGCTCGGCACCGAGCATGCGGGTAGCCCGGGAGCACCATGCGAGCGTCGCGATCGCGGGCCGGGTCCTGGTCTTCGGGGGTCGGGACTTCGGCCGGAACCTCGACTCGGTCGAGGAGCTCGATTCCCGAACCGGGAAGTGGCGACGCCGCCCGCCGGTCCCGACCCCCCGGAGCGGTTTCGGCGCGGCACCGGTCCGCGGCTGGGCCGTCGTCGTGGGTGGAGAGGAGCTCTCCGAAGGCGGGCGGACCATCCGGCCCGTCCAGGCATTCGATCCACGCACGCGCCGCTGGCGGACGCTCGACGGGATGATCACGCCGAGGCACGGCCTTGGCGTCGCCTCACGCGGGCGGCGGGTGTTCGCGGGAGAGGGAGGGCCGAGGCCGGGCGGCACCTACTCGGCCGCACTTGAGGTGCTCCGGGTGCCGCGCCGGCTGTTCCCCCCAACCAAGCGCGGTTTCGCGAGCGCCGGCTCGGGTAGCGATTGAGCCGGGGGACGATGATCAGGACGCGATCGAAAGCTGTCTGCCTGGCCGCGGCCGTCGCGATGCTTGCAACGGCCGGCTGCGGCTCCGGTGCGGAGGAGAAGACCGCCGAGGCGCCGCGGATACCCGCCGACAGCGCCGCCCGGCTCGCCGGAATGAGCGATCAGATCGCGGCGGAGCTGGAGGCCGGCGACGTGTGTGGCGCCGCCGAGCAGGCGGACGAGCTCTCCGACGCGGTCGAGCGGGCTCGGCTCCCCGAGCGCTTCCGTGAGGTAGAGGCGGTCGCGACGACCCTCGTCGACCGGGTGAACTGCCCGCCGCCGCCCGAGCCCGTCGAGCCGAAGGAGGAGGAGAAGGGCAAGCACGGCAAGGGCGAGGGGGGCGACGGGGGCGCCGACGAGGACTACGAGAGCGCGAAGCTGCGGTGGCCCGGGGACCACCTCCCGCCCGGTCAGGCGAAGAAGATCGAGGGCGACTGATGGGGCGTGCGATCGGACACGGCCGCTACGAGCTCGGGCGGCGCCTCGGCTACGGTGGAATGGCGACGGTGTATTCGGCCCGGGACCTGAAGCTCGACCGCCAGGTGGCGATCAAGCTGCTCGCGGACAACTACGCCGGCGACGAGGAGATTCGCGAGCGGTTCATGCGGGAGGCCCGCCTCGCCGCGAAGCTCGATCACCCCAACGTCGTCAAGGTGTTCGACGTCGGCGAGGACGACGATCGCCCCTACATCGTCATGGAGCAGGTCGACGGCGGCACCCTCGGAGAGCGGCTCGGTGGCGGGCGCCGCGGACTGCCCCGTGAGGATGCGCTCCGCCTGCTCTGCCAAATGTGCGACGGTCTCGGCCATGCCCATTCCAGGCGACTGGTTCACCGTGACATCAAGCCGGGAAACCTGCTGCTTCGGAAGTCCGACGACTGCCTGAAGATCGCGGACTTCGGAATCGCGAGGGCGGCGGAGGACACCCGCCTGACCAGGCCGGGGAAGGTGATCGGAACCGAGCGCTACATGGCGCCGGAGCAGCTCAGGGACGGCAAGATCACTCCAGCCACGGACGTCTACGCGTGCGGTGTGGTCGCGGACGAGGTCCTTCCCGCGGACCGCCCGCCCGCGATGCAGGAGATCGTCGAGTGCTGCGTGCGAAAGGATCCCGCCGAGCGGTTTCCCGACGCCCGCGCGCTCGGTGAGGCGTTCGCCGTAGTGGACGGCAACGGGACGGCGTTTCCCCTGCGCCGGATCAGAACCCACGGGCGGACGACGATTCCGCTCGAGGCGGCGACAGCGCGACTCGAGACTTCGGACACCTCGACGCGCAAGCTGGAGGCCACCCGAGCGCTCCGCCGAGGCGGCGGGCGTCGAGGCGCCCGCTTGGGCGCGGGCCTGGCGATCGCGGTCCTCGCGGTGGTCGGAATCGTCGCGGCGCTCGGTTCGGGCGAGTCGGAGACTCCGACCGATGCCAAGAGCACCCCTCAACGCGAGCAGCCCGGCGCGGCCGCCGTGTCGGTCCCGCGATCGGACGACCCCGCCGAGCAGGCCCGCCGTCTCTCCGAGTTCCTGCGCGCTCAGTCGCGCTAGGGCTGGGGGGCCTTCGGGGCGGTCGCCGTCGGCGCCGCCGGGGCGGCCTGCGTAGCCGTGGTTCCCGGCACGGAGCTCGTGCCCGGCGTTGTCACCGTCGGGGTCGGTGCGGTCGGCGGCTGGACCTCGGGCTCCGACTTCTCGCTGCAGCCCCCGGCCGCGAGCGTCGCCGACGCGGCGATTCCGACGACGATCGACCTGAGAGCCGCACCTCTCGCCTTCGATCCGGATTCCACGGCCGACATTATTCCGATGGGGTATTCCAGCCGCGTGGCGGGGGAGCGGGCGAAGCAATGGTTGGGATTCAGACTCTACGGCCGTGCGACTAGTCCAGCTGCGCGGGCAGGTTGAAGCGCGCATAGGCGGCGGCCAGCTTCTCGTAGTCGGCAGGCTGCTCGGGCGTTCGCGCCTGGACCTCCGGGTCGGGATCCTGGGACCCGCGCACGATGAAGGCATCCACCTGCTTGATCTCCTCGCCCTCGAAAGTGAGCACGTTGACGGCGAATGGGACGCGCGCGCCCTGCTCCTGGTCCCAGCTGTAGAACGCGAGCGCTGCCTGCCCGTTCGCCTTCACCGGCAGGTTGCGCCAGCGCCAGTCGGGGATCATCGAGTAGCCCTCGAGGAAGCCGCGGATCCCCGCGCGGCCGTGGAACCAGCGGCTCATCGGCGGCATCGTGAATGACGCGTCCTCGGCCAGCATCGAGACCACCGTGTCGACATCGTTTCGCTCCCAGGCGTCGGCGTACTGCTCGACCAGCTCACGCAGCCGCTCGTCGCCGAGCGCTCTGAGCGTCTCCTGCTGGCTTTGCTCCGGGAGCCTCTTCTCGATCGTCGCCCGGGCTCGCTGAAGCGCGCTGTTCACGGAGGCGACGCTCGTATCGAGGGTGTCCGCGGTCTCCTGCGCCGAGAACCCGAGCACCTCACGCAGGATCAGGACGGCCCGCTGGTTCGCGGGCAGGAGCTGGAGGGCCGCGATGAAGGCGAGCTCCACGGACTCGCGCTGCTCATAGCGGGCGTCCGGGGAGGCGTACCCCTCCTCGATTCCGAGGGTCTCGTCCGGGTAGGGCTCGATCCAGACCGACTCCACCAACGGCTCTCCGACGCCGCCGTCGTGCGGATCCGCGGGAGGCCCATAATCGATCGGGAGGATTCGCTTCGGCCGCCGCCCGATTGCGTCGAGCGAGGTGTTGGTGGCGATCCGATACAGCCACGAGCGCAGCGAGCTTCGGCCCTCGAACGTCGGAAGCGCCTTCCAGGCCCGCAACAGGGCATCCTGCAGGGCGTCCTCGGCATCCTGGACCGAGCCGAGCATCCGGTAGCAGTGCGCGTGCAGCTCGGTGCGATGGGGCCCGACGAGCTTCGCGTAGGCGGCCTCGTCACCCTTGCGGGCGGTCTCGAGCAACGCGCGATCGGCGACCGTCGAATCCGGACTCATCGGTTCTGGGGAGACTAGAGGTAGTCGCGCCGAGGATTCGATTGCCGAACCGATGAATTTCCGTCTCGCGGTCGGTCATATGGGCGGGATGACCACTGGCGCGTCCGATCCGGTGATCCACCTGGAGCTCCACACCGGAGATCTGCCGGGCGCCGTCGCGTTCTACTCGCGGCTCTGCGGCTGGCGGCCCGAGCGTATCCACGCGGGCTCCTGCTCCTACCTGGCGCTCGAGATGGGCGACCGGGTGGGGGGCGGGGTGGTCGAGTGCCAGGCGAGGCGTTCCCTATGGCTGCCCTACGTGCAGGTCGCCGACGTCGCCGAGACGACCGAGGAGGCGAGCCGGCTTGGGGCGGAGGTTCTGCTCTCGCCCCGGGAGGGGCCGCAAGGCTGGCGAAGCGTGGTCGTCGCCCCCGACGGCGCCGAGGTCGCGTTCTGGCAGCGGAAGACCGAGTAGCGGCGCGAGCCCGCTCCACGGCCCCTCCCCGCGAGGACGCGCCGAGCTTCCGATAGATCGCCTGCGCCTGGGTGGGATCCCCCGCCATGGGACCCCGGTTGCCGTTCAGGGCGCGGCCTAGACTGGCTGCGAATTGACCGATCGGGTGGAGACAGTCGAGGAGCTGCTGTCGGAGGCCCGCCGTGAGCTGGCCCGGGTCTCGCCGCGGGAGGCGCTCGCGGCGATGCGCGACGGCGCGATCCTCGTTGACATCAGATCCGACTCCCAGCGCGCTACGGACGGCGTGATCCCGGACGCAGCCTTCATCCCGCGAAACCTGCTGGAGTGGCGGCTCGACCCGGCGTCCTTGCACCGCGACCCCGAGCTGGCCCGTACCGACCGGCGGGTGATCCTGATCTGCGACGAGGGCTACCAGTCGAGTCTCGCGGCGGCCAACGTGCGGCGCCTGGGCGTGGACGCGACCGACGTGATCGGCGGTTTCCAGGCCTGGCGGGAGTCCGGCTTGCCGGTCGCGGCTCAGGACCGGACGAAGCGCGCGTAGACGAACTGCTGCTTCTTGCCCCCCGGGGTGTGGTGGAGCTCGTAGCGTGAGGAGGCGAGCTCGAAGTCCGGCAGCAGCTCCGAGAGCTGATCGGCCGCGTAGCGGTGCACCGGAAGCCCGCTGCAGGTCGGGGGCGCCTCCGGCCCGAAGGTCGCGACGACGAGCTGCCCATCCGGGGCGAGCGAGCGGCGAAGCGTCGAGAGGTAGGCGTCGCGGTCGCGGCGGTCGACCATGAAGTGGAGGACGGCGCGGTCGTGCCAGAGCGCGAAGCGCCGCCCGAGATCGTCGCCGAGCACGTCCGCCTCGAGCCAGGTGATCCGATCGGCGCTCTCGCCGAGCTCCGTCCTCGCGAAGGCGAGGGACCGGCCGGAGATATCGGCGACGGTGACATCGGTGTACCCCCGAGCGACCAGCTCACCGGCAAGCCGCGACGCGCCGCCGCCGACGTCGACCACTGGTGCACCGCGATCGATCCCCGCTTCGTCGATCAGCTCCAGCGAGATGCGCGGGGTCGGCTCGAACCAGCTCACCTCGTCCGGCCGCTTCTCCCCGTAGATTCGCTCCCAGTGGGCACGGAAGTCCATCGCGGTGCGGATCGTCGCAGTACCCGTGCCGGAAGGCTTGATTGCCGGGACTGGATCGGATAAAGATCGGGAATGAGCAGGACAACTCGAGGATGTGAGAGGCGTCACAAGGAGGTGACGGATGTGAGGAAGAGAACGTGGAGTTGGGCACGAGCCGCGGTGGTGAGTGCCGCGGCGCTCGTGTTGGGCCTCGGCCTGGTCGCCTGCGGCGACGATGATGATGACGGCGACGGCGGAGGAGGCGGGGGAGGGAAGGTCGCCCTTCTCCTCCCCGAGACGCAGAC
>DASUYK010000020.1:0-5803 GCA_036377415.1 Solirubrobacterales bacterium | reverse complement strand
TGACCACCACGTCCGTCGCCTCGGCCGTGCCGTTGTTCCGCACCGAAATTGTGTAGGTGAGGTTGTTCCCGGCGACGACGGGATCCGGGCTGTCGGACTTGGTGAGGACGAGATCATGTCCCGAGGCGCCGGCCCCACCCGCGAGCGCAAGCATCGCGAGCACGAGCGTCCCCAGGACCAGCGCCGAGATCCCGATCAGTCGAGGCGTACGTTGCTGCGAATTCGCTACGTCGTCAAGCATATGGCCCTCCTGGCTTGGTTTCTAGTACTGACAGCGCCGGGGATTGCGACGGGGATATGGGTCTACCCCCAGCCGCCTGGCTACAAGCATGCGTGCGGCGGCGTCAGCCGCCGCTGACGTCTGAGGCGAACGCCTCGAACGCGGCCACGTAGCGGTCGATGTGCTCCTGCTCGTGCGCGATCGAGAGCGTCCACTCCTCCTCGACGCCAGGCGTCATGAAGATGCCGTGATTCATGTGGTAGAGCCAGGCGAGGGTGGAGAGCTCACCGTCGACCTTGGTCAGGTAGTCGCGGTACTCGTAGATCCGCTCCGGTGAGAAGATCACGCAGCCCTTCGCGCCGAGCCCCTCGGCGTAGGCGGGCAGCCCGTAGCGGTCGATCACTTCCTGGCATCGCTTCTTGAGCGTCTCGTTGGTCGCCTCGAGCTTTGCGTTCGCGTCCTCGGTGAGGATTTGGGTGAGGGTCGCCTCGGCCGCCGCCATCACCAGTGGGTTGCCGTTGAAAGTGCCGATCTGGTGGACCTTGTCGGAGGCGACGACCTCGCCCAGGTCCTCGGTCATCCCGATCGCCCCGCCGGGGTAGCCACCGGCGATCGCCTTCGCCAGGCAGACGATGTCGGGCTTGACGCCGAAGCGCTGGGTGGCGCCGCCGTAGGAGATCGTGGCGCCGGTCTTCACCTCGTCGAAGATCAGCTTCGCGCCGTGCTCGTCGCAGAGCTCGCGCACCCGCTCCAGATAGCCATCCTTCGGCGGGATGATGTTGATGTTCATCATCGCCGGCTCGATGATCATCCCGGCGATCTTCCCCTCGTACTCCTTGAAGATCCCCTCCAGGATCTCCGGATCGTTGAAGGGGACCGGCCGCGTCAGCTCGACCGCCGCCCGCGGATAGCCCGATCCGAACGGGATCGGATTGGGGCTCTCCCGTGGGCCGAGCTCGTCGAGCTCCGGGTAGCAGGAGACCATCACCGCGTCGTGGTGGCCGTCGTACGAGCCCTCGACCTTGATGATGTGGTCGCGGTCGGTTGCGCCGCGGGCGAGGTGGATCGCGGACATCGTCGACTCCGTGCCCGAATTGGAGAAGCGCCACTGCGGCAGGCCGAAGCGCTCGCGCAGGTTCTCGGCGACGACGATCGACCCGTTGGTCGGGGCCGCGAAGTGGGTGCCCTCCTCGTGCCGGGCCTTCACCGCCTCGCCTACGGTCGGATTCGCGTGCCCGATGCACATCACGCCGAAGCCGTTGTGGAAGTCCACGTACTCGCTGCCGTCGACGTCCCAGACGAGTGCGCCCCTGCCGCGGTCGATGTAGACAGGCCATGGGTCGTTGAGTTGAAAGGACGAGGGGACGCCTCCCGGCATCACCTTCCGCGCCCGGTCGAAGTACTCGGCGGAGGTCGGCGTGTGCTCGCGGAAGCGGGCCATCTGATCCTCGGTCAGCTTGTTGAGGAGCTTGCGATCGATCACCGACTCGGCGGCTGTCTCGGTCCGTGCCACGGGCGTCAGCGTAACGGGGCGCCGCCACCCTGCGCGTGCGCCTTCGCGAGGTTCTGCCGATCGGGCACACCGAGCAGGGGCTGACGCGACATCGAGTACGAGATGAGCGCGCAGGCGAGCGCCGCGCCGGCGGCGAGGTAGAACGCAGCGCTGTATCCCCAGATCCCGGCCGCGGCGCCGACCGCGGGAGACCCGATCAGCATCCCAAGATCGAAGTTGGCGGTGAACGTCCCCATCGCGGCGCCCCGCCGCTCCGGGCGGACCCGGTTGATCGCCACCAGGGAGAGCGAGGGGAACAGCAGGGCGAATGCGGCGCCCGTCGCGATCGCACCGAGGATCACCACGGGCAGGCTCTCCGCGGCGCCGAGCAGCACCAGGCCGACGGTCTCGGTTGCGGCGGCGCCGACCGCGGAGCGCGCCGCGCCGATCCGATCCGGAAGGTGGCCTGCGATCAACCGGGTCGCCACCACGGACCCGGCGAACACGCTGAACACCTCCGGCCCGTGTCCGATCCCGCGCTCGTCCAGGCTGAGGACGATGAAGGCCGAGATCGCCGCGAACCCGACGACGCTGAGCGCGAAGGTGGCGCCCGGCCCGATCGCCTCGCGTGAGATGAACGGGCCCCGAGAGGCCGCTCCACCCCTGATCGGCTGCTCGGTCATGCGCGAGGCGATCAACGCACCGAGCAGGGGGGCTCCGGCGGCGAATGCCCAGACCATGTTGACCCCGCCAACGTGCTCCATCAGCACGCCGATCGGGGGTCCCAGGGTGAGGCCCGTCCAGATCGCCAGCCCGTAGAGCCCGATCATCCGCCCGCGACGGTGCGCGGGGGCCATGTCCACGTTCCATGCCGAGCCGGCGGTGAACACGGTCCCCTCACCCGCGCCGAGGAACAGGCGGGCGACGATCAGGCCGGGGATCCCGGCCGGGACGAAGTAGAGGAAGCCGGCGACCGCGGCCAGCAGTGCTCCGGCGATCACCGTCGGCTTCCGCCCCCGCCGGTCGGCGAGGTTCCCGGCGATCGGGCGGCAGACGATCCCGGTGAGGGCGAAGGCGCCGCTCACGATCCCGACCTCCAGGTCGGATCCGTCCAGGTCGTCCTGCACGTAGCCGGGAAGGACGGCGAGGGTCGCGCCGACCGCGAGCAGCCCGAGGTTGGTGACGATGAAGATTCCGGCGAAGCCGGACCACTCCGTGCGCCATCCTCGCGTCAAACGGGTTGCTCCTCGGCTTCGCTGTCGGAGCCCCCTCGCATAGACCGCATCAACCCCGAAGCTCCGCGCGCCTGATCTTCCCGCTCGGGGTCTTCGGCAGGGCGTCGGCGAACTCCACGATCCGCGGGTACTTGTAGGGGGCGGTCACCCTCTTCACGTGTTCCTGGAGCTCAGCCGCGAGCCCGTCGGAGGGCTCGCCGTCCGCGAGCACCACGATCGCCCGGACGACCGAGCCGCGCTCCTCGTCGGGTGCGGGAACCGCCGCCGCCTCGGCGACCGCCGGATGAGAGACCAGCGCCGACTCCACCTCGAACGGGCCGACGCGATAGCCCGCGGTGACGATGATGTCGTCGTCTCGGCCCTCGAACCAGAGGTAGCCGTCCTCGTCCTGGCGGACGTGGTCGCCGGTCGACCACCACTCTCCGTCAAAGGGGTCCTCGCCCAGATACCCGCTGAAGAACGTGGGGACGGACTTCGGCTTGACCTGCAGCTCTCCATCGACGACGCGTGTCTCGATTCCGGGCAGGGGCCTGCCCATGGAGCCGTAGAGGGCCGGGTCGTCCTCGTCCGGGTGCATGCCCGTGATCGCGCCGGTCTCGGTCTGCCCGTAGCCGTCGCAGATAGAGATCCCGGTTCGTTCGCGGAAGTGCCGGATCACCTCGGGGTTGAGCGGCTCGCCCGCCGAGACCATCCGGCGGAGGGAGGGAATCGGGCGGAGCTCGGCGCGCTTCGCGAGGATCCGGTACTCGGTCGGCGCTTGGCAGAGGACACTCACCCGCTCGCGCTTCAGGATCTCGAGCCGCTCGGCGGGATCGAAGCGGGCGTCGTGAATCAGGGCGGCCGCGC
Organism: Solirubrobacterales bacterium; assembly: GCA_036377415.1. Taxonomy (GTDB): domain Bacteria; phylum Actinomycetota; class Thermoleophilia; order Solirubrobacterales; family 70-9; genus DASUPK01. The sequence goes on along the minus strand of DASUYK010000020.1, from coordinate 2,010 downwards.
CGCGGAGCCACGGCGCGATGAAGACGTTCCGGCTCGACTTCGACCAGCCGGGGGCGGCGGTGCACCACGCGAGATCTCCCTCACGGGCGCCCACCCAGTGGTCCGCCTGAAGCTGCTGCCCGGGCAGGTATCGCTGCGGGTAGACGACGCCCTTTGGGACGCCGGTGGTCCCGGAGGTGAAGATGATCATCGCGGGGTCCTCCGGACCGAGGTCGGCGATCTCCGCCGGCGTTTCCTGAGGCAGGTCCTCGTCGAGCGCCCCGGCAACCTCGGCCAGGTCCATCGCCGGCACCCCCTCGGGAACCTCGGTGAGCAGCTCCTCCTGCCCGATGCAGATCCTCGGCTCCGCCGCCGCGATCCTCACCTCGAGATCGTGACGGCGAAGCTGCGGGTTGCATGGCATCGCCACCGCGCCCATCCGGAAGCACGCGAGCATCGCGAGCACCCATTCGATCCGGCTCCCGACCAGCGTCATCACCACTTCGCCGCGCCCGACGCCGCGGGCCGCGAGCGCCCCCGAGAGTCCGGCCGACCTCGCGATCAGCTCGCCGAAATACCACTCCCGGCTGTTTCCCTCCGCGTCGATCGCGACCACCCCGAGCCTGGACGCCGGGGCGCGCTCCATCACGTCCTCGATGAAGTTCATCCGGGCAAGTCTGCCGGAGCGCGGGAGTTGACTTCCGTCTCCTGCGCAGGCCCGCTCAGCGCCGCAGCTCGGTGCCGTCGTAGAGCTTCTTGACGACGACCCCGCCGGGGGGAGCGGCCTCGACGCAGAGGCTGCAGAGCACGCACTCGTCGAGGTTCTCGCGAACGACCGCCACCTTGCCGCCGTCGTTCGCGTAGATGTCGACGGGGCAGACCTCCTCGAGCTTGGCGGCGATCTCGGCGTCGCCGCGGATCTCGTCCGAGACCTCGACGTCGATGAAGATTCCCTCGAGCTGCTTGGCGGCCGCCATCAGACCTTCGCCCCCAGGCGCTCCTTGACCGCGGGGGGGATCTCGTCGATCCGCTCGACCACCGGGATCCCCGCGGCCTCGAGCCGGGCGATCTTCTGGGTGGCGGAGTCCTCGGCACCCTCGACGATCGTTCCGGCATGGCCGAAACTCATCCCCTTCATCTCCTCGTCGTCCATGAACTTGCCGGCCATGAAGGCGACGATCGGCAGCCTCGAGCCGGTCTCCTCGCGCCAGTCCACCAGCTCCGCCTCCATCCGGCCGCCGGGCTCGGTGTAGATCACGATCGCCTCGGTCTGCTCGTCCTCCTCGTAGAGCGGCATCAGCTCGGCGTAGGTGGAGCCGATGATCGCGTCGCCGCCGATCGAGACGGCTGTCGAGACGCCGAGGCCCGCCGCGGTCAGAGTGGAGGAGATCTCGGTGGTCATCCCGCCCGATCGCGACATGACCCCGATCGAGCCGGGCTCATATGCCTTGGCGGCGTCCTTCGCCGGGCCGCCGATTCCGCCCATCTTGCCGACGCCGGGGGCGATGACCCCGAGGCAGTTGGGGCCGATGATCCGCGCCCCGCGCAGGTTCGCGAGCTCGACCATCTCGGCGACGTCGCGGCGGGGGATCCGTTCGGTGACGACGACGATCAGCTTGATCCCGTGCATGAGCGCCTCGAACACGGCGTCCTTGGTGAAGGCGGGGGGGACGGTGACCACGGAGCCGTCGATCGGCGCGCCGTGGTGCGCGACGGCCTGCGCCACCGTGTCGAAGACCGGCACGCCGTGGACCTCCCGGCCGAGCCGCCCCGGCGTCACGCCGCCGATGATCTTCGAGCCGTAGTCGAGGCACTCGCGCGTCAGATTCACCGCCTCGCGGCCGGTGATGCCCTGGACGATGAACGTCGTCTGCGCGTCGATCAGGATGCTCACGCCGAGGCCCCCGCCACGGCACGCCGGGCCGCCTCGTTGAGCGAGACGCTGCGGTCCGCGTACGGCACCCCGTAGTGCTCGAGGATCTTGAACCCCTCCTCCTCCCAGGCCCCGGGGATGCGGAAGATCGAGATCTT
>DASUYK010000019.1:0-14272 GCA_036377415.1 Solirubrobacterales bacterium | reverse complement strand
AGGTCGGTGGAGCGATTGGAATCCTTCCCACCTTGGCGGTCCTTGTCGCGGACGCCTTCCTCGGGTGGTTCCTGCTTCGCCAGCAGGGACGCGCCGCCTGGGTTCGCTTCAACCGGGCACTTGCCGAGGGCCGGCTCCCGCACAAAGAGGTGTTCGACGGGGTCCTGATCGTCTTCGGGGGAGCGCTGCTGCTCACCCCGGGGTTCATCACCGACATCTTCGGCCTCGTCCTCCTGATCCCGCCTACCCGGGCGCTGATTCGCGCCTTCACGATGCGAATCGTGAAGGGGCGGATGGCAGCCGGCGAGCGGGTGGCGTACTTCGGCTATGGCCCGCCGCCTCGGCAGCGAAGGGCTCCCGGGTCCACGGGGCCGCGGCCCGGGCCGGGCCGGGAGCCGACCGGAGATCCGTTCGCCTGGGAGAACCCGATCCGGCCGCCGCGGCGCACCGGGCGGCGTCCGGAAGACATCGAGGGCAGCGGCCACGAGGTCCGCGACGAGGACGAGCTGCCGCCCGGACGGGAGCCCTTCGGCGGATGAGCGGCGAGGGGGCGGGCGGCCTCGTCTGCGGCTTCGGCGATCTCGAAGCGGGGCTTGGGGCTCTCGCCTGGAATCTGGATGGTGGCGGCGCGGTGCTGCTCAGGGATGGCACTGCCTCCGCCACCGCCGCGGACATCTCGGGCGACGGCGAGATCCGGGTCAAGCTCGCCGGAGAGGATCCGATCGAGGCGACGCTCTCGGCGGACCGGGATCCCGCTCCGCTGAGCAACCCGCCCGTCGATTCGCCCCGCTCCTCCGCCCCTCAGGCGATCGCCCGCCTCTTCGGGGGATCGCTCACCTGCCGGGGTCACCTGACCCGCTGGGAAGAGAGCCCGCTGGAGGGGGCCGGCACCTTTCGATACCTCGCGGTCGAGCGCGACCAGGGTTCGGTGCTGATCGCCACCGCCTGGGGCGAGCCCGGACTCGAGGGACACGGACAGGAGCGGATCTCGGCCTGGACGATCGAGGCCGGCGGGTCCGTCCAGGAGTTCGAGGAGGCACTGCTCTCCACCCAGTACGACCGTCAGCAAAACCCCACACGCGCCGGCCTCGAGCTCTGGCCCGGCGACGACGCCCCTCCGACGCGGGTAGCGGCATCGCTGATCGGCGGCGCGGAAGCGGGCGGCACCTGGGCCGGAATCCTCCGCTGCAGCGGCGACGGGATCGAGGGACTCGGCAGCTACCTGCTCTGGCGAGCATGAGCGCGTCGAGCCCGCTCACCACGATGATCTCGGACTTCGGCGGGGTCCTGACGACCCCGCTCGTCCAGTCCTTCGCCGCGGTCCAGGACGAGACCGGGATCCCGTTCGAGGAGCTCGGGAAGGCGATGGCGCGGATCGCGCACGACGAGGGCCGCCATCCCCTGTTCGAGCTCGAGACAGGCAACCTGAGCGAACCGGAATTCCTCGACAAGGTCAGCGATGCGCTCGAGCCGTCCCTGGGCCATCGGCCCGAGCTTCACCGGTTCAAGGAGATCTACTTCGAGGCCCTCCATCCCAACGAGCCGATGATCGAGCTGATGCGCGAGGTGAAGTCGTCCGGCCGGCGGATGGCGCTGCTCACCAACAACGTGCGGGAGTGGGAGCCGTTCTGGCGCTCGATGCTGCCAGTCGACGAGATCTTCGAGCTGATCGTCGACTCAGGCTTCGTCGGCTGCCGCAAGCCGGATCGCGAGATCTACGACCTGACCCTCGAGCGACTCGGCGGAGCCGACCCGACCGAGTGCCTGTTCATCGACGACACCGATGTCAATTGCGAGGCGGCCGCGAAGCTCGGGATGACCGCGGTGCACTACCGGCGCAACGGCCAGGCGATCGCCGAGGTCTGGGAGGCCTTGCGCCCATAGCCTGCGCGCGGTATGCGCCTAGCCAAGTGATCACCGGCTCAGTTATCCGAGCCGATGCGGTCCCAGATGTAGAGCTCCTGCGCCTCGCGACAGAGCTCCATCAGGCGGGGCGGCGAGAGCCACTCGAGGACCAGGTCGAGAGCGCGCTCCTCGGAGATCCCCTCCTCGAAGGCCTCCTCGCCGCGGAACCCCGCGGCGAGCTTGAGCGCCTCGCGGCGGTTCTCGCCGAGCGACTGGAACGAGCCCATCAGGAAATCGCGATTGGGCACGGGCTGACCGACCTCCATCGAGCCGTGCCAGGCGGCGAGCATCGAGATGTCGTGCTCGTCGAGCTCCGAGATCGCTTTCGCGTAGTGCTCCTGGAGCTCCTCGTCGGGGATCTCGTCGACCCAGGCGCGAACCGCCTCGCCGAGAAGCTGGCGACGGGCCTCCCTGCCGACTGAATCGGCGATCGCCCTGATGGCGTCGGCTGGATCTACGAAGCAGAGTGTCATTTGAGGTCCCGGTCTCCTGTGTCCACTTGGAGGTCTGATCTGGGGCCAAGATAGAGTCGCCCCCCGACGGCAAAACCGACGCCGAGTTTCCGCGCGTTATGCGAGGAACCAAGCCGATTCGGGACGATCGAACAGCTTGGATCGGCGCCGCGGCCCGGCCTATGCTGAGACGCGAGGGTGCTCCGAGGCGAAGCTGAGGAGCAACCCGTTTGACCATGCCGCTGAAGCTGATCATCGGACCGCCGAACTCCGGACGCACCGGAGCGATCCTCGACGGCTTCCGGGCGGTCGCCTCTCAGGACCCGGTCCTCGTCGTTCCGACCGTGGACGACGTCGAGCGCTTCGAGGGGGAGCTGACACGGGACGGCGGCGCCGTGCTCGGAGCATCCGTCGGCACCTTCGCTCAGCTCTTCAGGTTGGTGGCGAGGACAACCGATGCGACGATCGGACCAGTCCTCAGCAGAACCCAGCGTCGCCGGCTAGCGCGGGAGTCCGTATCTCGAGCCGAGCTCAAGCTGCTGGCGACCTCCTCGAAGCGTCCGGGATTCCCCGCCGCGCTGGAGGAGCTGATCTCGGAGGTGCAGGGCGCCCTGATCGATCCGGTGACGCTGCGCGAGCGGGCGCGCGACGCCGGCCCCTACGAGGTCGAGATCGCCGCCCTCTATCAAGCCTACGTCGAAGTCCGCGAGGAGCTCGGCCGACACGACGACCACTCGCTGTCCGCTGCGACGACGGCGACCCTGCGGGCCCGGCCCGACTCCTGGGGCTCCCGACCGGTGTTCCTCTACGGGTTCGACGACCTCACCCTCGACCAACTCGAGCTGATCCGGGAGCTCGTCCGTACGGCCCCGGTCACCGTCGCCCTCCCTTGGGAGGACCGCGAGTCGCTCACCGAGGCTCGCGGCGCCCTGTTCGCGCAACTGCGCGATACGGACGGCGTCGAGATCGAGCGGCTCGATTCGGTCCCGAGTTTCACCGAGAGCACGACCTTGTTCGAGCTCGAGCGCCGCTTCGGCGAGCCGGCGGAGGACGGCGAGCCGGTCGCGAACGACGGCGGGCTGGCGCTGCTTGCCTCGGCGGGCGAGCTGGCTGAGGTCGAGGCGGTGGGCGCCGAGGTCGCCCGCCTCCTCGACGACGGTGTCGCCCCGGGCGAGATCGCCATCGTGCTTCGGGACCCGCGCTCGGCGGGACCTCTCTACCGGCGGGTCCTGGAGCGCTTCAGGATCCCGGTAGCCGTGCAGGCCGATCTCGCCGCTACCCGAACCGTCACTGGCGCCGGGCTCGTGTCGCTTCTGCACGCCGCGGTCGGTCGCGGCCGGGCGACGGATCTGCTGGCCTACCTCCGCACTCCGGGGCTCAAGTCGCCCGCCGCCGTCGATTGGTTCGAGCGCCGGCTGCTCCGTGGCCGTCTCCGGACGGCTGACGAGGGGCTCTCGGAATGGAACCGGGAGGGCGAGAACGGCAATCGTGGCCTGCCGGAGATCGACAAGCTGAGAGCTGCGCGACCCGGGGGGGCGCTCCTGCGCGAGGCCGGGGCGCAGGCGCGCTGGATCGCCGAACGCGCGATCCGCGGCGAGGCTGCCGTCGCCGGGGAGGATCGAGCCCTGGAGCTCCGCGCCGGGGCCGAGATCGAGGCTGCGCTCTCAGAGCTCGCCGAGCTCGACCTTCCCCACTCCGCCACCGACGTGATCGCCGCAGTCTCGGAGCTCGACGTGCCGATGTGGCGCGGACCGACCGAGGGCAGGGTCCGCGTGATCAGCCCTTACCGCGCGCGGGCCCAACGGGTCGCCCACATGTTCGTCTGCTCGATGCAGGACGGAGACTTTCCCCGGCGTGACACGGCAGGCCCGCTGCTCTCCGACGACGCTCGCGCCGGGCTGACGCTGCCGGAGCGGAAGAAGGCGGAGGCCGAGGACCGCTACCTCTTCTCCGTCTGCCTCTCGCGACCGAAGCGGAGGCTCTGGCTCTCGTGGCGGTGCGCGGACGACGAGGGAGGAGCCACCTCGCGCTCGCCATTCGTCGATCAGGTGCGCGAGCTGTTGGCCCCGCGACTCCCGGCCGACCTCGACGGGCGCGACGAGATCCTCGCCCGCGAGGCTGGCGGCAGAGGGCTGGCGGAGTCGGTGTTCGAGCCGGGTAAGGCTCCGAGCGAGGATGAGCTGGCCCGAGCCGAGGCGGCGACGGGCCTGACCGCCGCGGGGGTGGACGACAGGCTCAGGGAGGTGATCGCCGCCCGGCTCGCGGCCGCGGCCGACGCAATCGCCGACCATCGCCTCCGCCCGGGCCCCCTGCGACTTCACCCGGTACTGGAGCGGATCGGGGCGATCGAGCTGTTCGGCCCGTCCACCCTCGAGGAGTACGCCGTCTGCCCCTACCGCTGGTTCGTCCGCCATGAGCTTCGGCCGCAGCGAATCGGTCCGGAGGACGAGCCGCTCACGAGCGGGCAGATCGCACACAGAGTGCTCGAGGCCCTGTACGAGAGCCCTCCGGGCCCGGAGCCGCGCCCCACGCCCGAGTCTCTGGAGGCCTGGCGCGGGCGCGCCCGCGATCTGATCGCCGAGCTCGGTGCGGGCCGCCTGCCGCGCGAGCGCGCCGACACTGCCGCGGCGCTTCGCAAGGTCGAGGGTCTGGTGCTCGCGTTCCTCGCGGACGAGGCAGCGACGGCGACGGCGTTCCGGCCGGCGCATACCGAGGCCGCGTTCGGCATGCACGATTCCGAGAAGGGACCGCTCCCCCTGGCCGGGGGCGGTGTCCACGGCCAGATCGACCGAATCGACATCGGACCGGGTGGCGAGGCCCTGGTCCAGGACTACAAGTCGGGCGCGAAGGTCGACGGCGGCGCGGGAATGCTCGAGAAGCGGGGCAGGCTCCAACTCCAGCTCTACATGCTCGCCGCCCGGGAGCTCTGGGGCCTCGAGCTTGCGGGCGGGATCTACCGGCCGCTCGGCGGCACCGGCGACCGCACTCCCAAGGGGCTTCTGAGAAAGGGGCTCGCGGACGCTCTCGCCGGCCTCGACCTGCGCCCCAAGGACCACCTCGACGACGAGAGGTTCGAGGGAGCGCTCGCCGAGGCTCGGTCCCGGGCGGAGGAGATCATCGCGGCCGTTCAGCGCGGCAGGATCGGCCGGCAGCCGATCGGGGGGAGCTGTCCCGACTGGTGCGGCTACCAGCCGATCTGCCGGCGCGAGCGTGGGCTGCCGGAGGATGAGCCCTTCTCGGAGGAGGACACCGAGGAATGAGCGGGCCGCGAACGGACCAGCAGGAAGCCGCCGTAGTCAACCGGGATCGAGACGTCTTCCTGCGCGCCGGCGCGGGCACCGGCAAGACCACCGTGCTCGTCGACCGGTTCTGCGCCGCCGCGCTCGATCCCGAGTGCGGCGTCGAGCGAATCCTCGCGTTCACCTTCACGGAGCGCGCCGCCGACCAGCTCCGCCGCAGGATCCGGGAGGTGCTGTACCGGCGCGCCCGCGACGCCGATCCGGACGACGCCGAAGTCCTCCGGGAGACACTGGAGGCGACCGAGCGTGCCTGGATCTCCACCATTCACGGGTTCTGTCGGCGGCTGCTCGCATCCCATCCGGCCGCCGCGGGAATCGACCCGCGGTTCCGGGTCGTTGACGAGGCGGAGGCCGATCGCCTCGCGGCCCGCGCCTTCGACTCGGCGCTCGAGGAGGTGGTCGAAGGTGGAGAGCCGGAGGCGCTCGAGCTGGCGGCGGCCAACCGTCGGCGCACGCTCCTCGAGATGACCAGAAGCGCGTACGACGAGTTGCGTAGCCACGGTGACCCCAGCCCGGCGTTGCCGGAGCTCACCCCTCCCGATACGGCGGCGCCGATCGAGGCTCTGATCTCCGCGGCCCGCGAAGCGCACGCCGAATGCGCGGACGCGCATGGCAAGGGCCTGGAGAGCCGCAAGCGAATCGCCCGCGCGATCGAGCTCGATCCCGAGGCCCCGCCGGGCGTCGAGCTGCTCGAGGGGCTCCGCCACCTCGAACTCGTCTCAGGCGCGAAGGCGTTCGCGGGTCCCTCGTGTGAGCGATACGCGAACGCGCTGAAGCGCGCCCAGGCTGCCGTCGCTGCGCAGGTCCTCGGTCCCGCGTACGACCAGCTTCGCGAGCTCGTCGCTCGCTTCGGCGCTCGCTACGAGGAGCTGAAGGCCGAGCGGGCGGCGCTCGACTTCGAGGATCTTCAGCTGAAGTCGGTGGAGCTGCTCGCGTCGTCCCCGGGGCTGCGCGACCGCTACCGGGAGCAGTTCCGGCACCTGATGGTCGATGAGTTCCAGGACACCAACGCCCTGCAGCTGCGGCTGATCGAGCAGCTCCGCGGTCCCGACACGCGCCTCTTCCTCGTGGGGGACGAGTTCCAGTCGATCTACGGCTTCCGGCACGCCGACATCGAGGTCTACCGTCGGCAGCACCGCCGATTCTCGAAAGGGGACGAGGCCAAGGGCGTGGCCCTGCCGCTGACGGGCAACTTCCGCGCCGCTCCCGAAATCGTCGCCGCGACCAACGCGATCGGCCGGGCGCTGCTCCGCGACTTCGAGCCGTTGACTGCGTTCGTCGAGCCGGAAACGGGCAGCGAGCCGCCGGTGGAAGTCCTGCTCACGGTCGACGACAAGAGGGGATGGGAGGCCGAGGAGACCGCCCTTCCGCGGCTGCCGGACGATCCCAGCCCGGCGCCGAAGGTTGCGGAGGCGAGGCGGCTCGCGGGCCGTCTCCGCGAGCTCGTCGACGACGGCGAGGATCCGGCCGAGATCGTCGTCCTCTTGCGCGCGTTCACCCACGTCGCGGCGGTGGAGCGCGCCCTCTCGGATGCCGGACTCGATCCTTACGTGGTCGGAGGACGCGGATTCTGGTCTCAGCAGCAGATCGACGACCTGCGCTGCCTGCTCACCGTGATCGCCAACCCACTCGACGACGAGGCCCTGTTCGGGGCGCTAGCCTCGCCCGCCTGCGCGGTCCTCCCGGACACGCTCTGGCTTCTCCGCCGAGCGGCGACGGAACGAGTAGAGGACAGCCGCGATCGGCTGCTCCACATCTGGCCCCTGGTCAGGGACCTCACCGAGAACGGAGCGCCGAGCAGGGGCGACACCGAGGCCGCGAAACAGATTCCGGCGGGTGAGCTGGATCGGCTGAGCGAGTTCGCGCGGCTGCTCGAGGAGCTCCGCCGAAGCGGAACCGAGGGCGGGCTGGAGACGCTCGTCGAGCGGGCATCCGCCGCCTTCGGCTACGACCTGGCGACCCTGATGCGGACGGACGGGGAGGCGCGGTGGGCGAACGTCCGCAAGCTGATGCGTCTCGCCCGCGAATACGAGGCGAGCGAGGGACCCGACCTGAGCGCCTTCCTCGAGTACCTGGGAACCCGCGCCGACCGCCGCGACCGGGAGGCCGAGGCGGCGACTCGAGCCGAGGGGCACGCCGGGGTGCGGGTGATGACGATCCACGCCGCCAAGGGCCTCGAATTCGGGGTCGTCGCGGTTGCCGATCTTGGGCGCAATCTGCAGCTGGGCTGGACCCCGCTGCGAGTCGAGCCGGGCAAAGAGGGCCCCGAAGGGAGCGAGCTCGCCAGGGTGGGCGTCCAGCTCGGTCGTCTCGGGCGCCCGGCGGAGCGGCTCCACGACTACCAGGAGCTCACCGAGCTGGCGGCCGAGCGGGACGCCGAGGAGGAGGCGAGGCTCGCCTATGTCGCGGCCACCCGCGCCAAGCGGCGGCTGCTCCTCAGCGGCACCTTCAATCCCAACGTTCTCAAGGCGGAGCCGATCCACCGAAAGCCGATCGCTCTCCAGCTGATCCGCTCCCTCCTCGGTGGCGACACCGCCGATCGGGAGGTCGCGGTCGCTGCGGCCGAGGCGAAGGAGGCCCCCGCCGGGCGCCTCCGGGTCAGCGTCAGCTCCCCCGGGCTCCGCGTCGGCGAGAAGCTGCTCAGACCCCGAGAGCCGGCCGCACCGACCGAGACGACCGACGGGACGAGGCCACCGCTCGGGCGGCCCGAGGTCCCCCCCGCCCTCGTCGGCGGGCTCTCCTACTCCGCCCTCTCCCAGTACGAGAACTGTGGCTACCGCTTCTACGTGGAGCGGATTCTTGGCATCGGCGAGCCCGAGGCTTCGTCCGCTACCGACGGCGACGAACGCTCGCCGGCCCCCGAGGTCCGCCGCCGCTTCGGCCCGGGCGTCGCCGTCCACGCCCTGCTCGAGTGGAGTGCGCGCAGCCGCTGGCGCGAGCCGGGATCCGACCGTGTCTCCGCGGCCCTGCGCGAGCAGGGCCTAGGCGACGGTGCCGAGCAGACGGGAGCAGCGCTCGAGCTGGTCCGAGCGTTCCTCGGCTCCGAGCTGCGGAGGGAGATTGGCGACGCGAGGGTGAGCGCCGAGGTGCCGTTCGTCCTCTCGGTGAGCGGGACGAGGATCCGGGGCTCGATCGACCTCCTGGTCGAGCGGCCCGACGGCTCGGTGCTGGTGGTCGACTACAAGACCGATCGGCTCGATGGACGCGACCCCGGCGAGATCGCAGAGCGCTACGCGGTGCAGCGGGACCTTTACGCGATCGCCGCCGCCGCCCGCGGCGCCCCGGTCGAGACCGCATACGTCTTCCTCGAGCAACCCGGCGCGCCGGTGACCCGCCGCTTCGATGCCGCCGAGCTCGACGCAGCCCGCTCGCGGGTCGAGGAGCTGCTCAGAAGGCTGGGCGGGGGGCGCTTCGAGGTGACCACTCGCCCGCACAAATCGCTCTGCCTGGATTGCCCAGCGCGGGAGCGGCTCTGCAGCCACCAGAACGCGGCCCAGCTTCGGGACTCGCCCGATCCGCCGATCGAGCCCTCCGCGAGACCCGAGGCCCGGAAGGAAGGCGAGGATCCGGAGCCCCAGCTCAGTCTCCTGGAGGGCAATTGAGCGTAGGCGTGTTTGGCTACGGCTCCCTGGCCCTTCCGGAGAGCATCGAGATGACCCTCGGGCGCCCGGTCGGAATGAACGGGCCGGCGAGGCTGCACGGCTGGCGGCGCCGCTTCTCTCAGGCGCGCGACAACCTCACCTGCGAGAAGACGTTCGAATGCGCCGACGGACGCCGACCGGAGTGGATCCTGGGCCTGAACGTCGAGCGTGGTGAGGATGAGGCCGGCCCGGTGAACGGAGTGGTGATCGAAGTTGCCGACGCCGAGCTCGATCGTCTGGACATCAGGGAAATCCGCTACGACCCGGTGGATGTCACCGAGCTGGTTGCGGGCGGAAACCTGCCTGCCCGGATCATCACCTACACGGCGAAAGCCGACCACTTCGCTCCCGAGCCCCCGGAGGACGCCGTCATTCTCACGACCTATGCGAACGCGATCGAGCAGGCGTTCGATTCCCTCGGCCCAGGCGAACTCGACCACTACATTCGCACCACGGGTCCCTACCCGGTCGAACGGGTAAGCGCCCGTCTGGTGATCGACCATATTCCGGATGGCAACCCACGCGCCTGGTGAAGAGGCCTACCCTCCTAGCGTCACCGTGGCCGTCCTGTACTGCGGCGACAGCCAGGCGATGCCGGTCTACGAGTTCACGGACGAGTTCGCGACGATGGAGGCGCCGCCGCCCGATATGCAGCAGCTGATCGGCGCGATGCACGGAAACCAGGAAGCGATGGACGACTTCGTGAGCGTTCAGGCGGCGACGCTGCCCGCACCGGATTTCTTCGCGCCGGAGAAGGTCGGACGGATCATGGGTTCGGCGGGCGTGGCCGGCTGACCGCGCCCGCTCAGGCCCGATGCCAGTGGCGGGCCCAGTCGCGGAGATCATCGATCACCGGCTCGAGTGAGCGGCCCTTCTCGGTGAGCTCATAGCTCACCCTGACCCGGTTGCCGGGCAGCACCTCGCGGCTCACCAGGCCGGCCTCCTCCAGCTCCTTGAGCCGGCACGAGAGCAGACGGTCCGACATCCCCGGGACCGCCTCCTTCAGCTCGGCGAAGTGGAGCGGCCCGTCGGTGAGCGCGTAGAGGATCGCCCCGGTCCAGCGACGCCCGATCAGCTCCACGGCGCTGTGGAAATGAGGACAGACCTGTTGCGGCTTCGTCGACTCCTTGGTGGAGCCGGCGCTCGGCGGGAACATCACCCTCAAGCTTACCGATCGTAAGGGTGGGTCAGTGGGTGCAGGGACCCGTCCCGACCTCGCCACCCGCGAGCTCCAGGGCGTCGGAGACGATCGCGTTCGGGACGGCGTAGCCACCGGGCTTCCCGCTGGTGGTGGACGCGAAGACCGTGCCCAGCACGCGGCCTGCGGCGTCGACGACCGGTCCGCCGGAATTTCCGCTTCGGACCTCGCCCCGCAGCGACGTAAGCTGGCGGGTGATCGGCCCGAGCCCGTATGAGTCCTGGGTGACGACCGGCCCCGTCCCGCCGATTCGCGCAGGCGTGATCCTGAAGGCGCCGTTCTCGGGATATCCGAGGACCGCGCCCGGGGTGCCGCTGCGCGCCTGTGCGGCGAACGGAAGGGAGTCGCCGGCGAGGCCGTCCACCTGCAGCAGCGCGAGGTCGTTGGAGGGGTCGTAGTGGACCGGAGTCGCGTCGAGCTGCGAGTCCGAGCCGGACGGCGTCACACTGGTGTCCGTCTCGCCGGCGACCACGTGGGCGTTCGTCACCACCAGATCGGGAGCGGCGACCCAGCCCGAACCGGATACGCCCAGGCCGCATGCCGTGCCGAGGACCTTGACGACGCTGTCCTCGGCCGCCGTCACCTCCGGATCCCCAGCGATCTTCGAGTCGGGAGGGCCGACGTTCGGATCCGGACCCGAGATCGCGATTCGCGGATCGATCCGGTTGAGCGCCTTGATGATCGAGCTCGAGGGCGGGAAGGCGTCGTTGAGGGCGCGGAGGATCGCGGAGCGCTGAACGGCTTTGCGCAGGTCCTTGGCGCCCGGAGCGTTGAGCGCCACAGCGCCGAACAGCCAGGCGAGCCCGAACGCGAGCGCCGTGAGCAGGATCGCGCCGCCGGCCGCCTCCGCGACGACGAGAACGGGGTGGCGGCCCCGGGCGCCGAGCAGGCGTCGCCGCGCGGTGATCGCCACCCCCTCGAGCGATACCGCGACGATCCCGCCGATCAACAGGGCTCCGGCCAATGCGGTCGCCGGCGCGTAGGGGGACTCCGAGCCGTCCGCGAGCAGAGCCGGGCCGAGGCGGCTGCCGAGAAAGGCTCCCGCGGCAAAACCCGCGAGGCTGAGGAGGCCCACGATCAGACCCTGCTGATAGCCCCAGATGCCCATCGCCACGGCGAAGGCGAGAATCACCCAGTCGAGCCCGGTCACGGCTTCCCGAATACAAGCAGCACAAGCGTCTAACTTTGCCCCCGTGAAACCGCCCTCCTCCAGCGAAACGAGGGAGAGGGCTCGCCCGCAGCGTCCGAGCCGACCACCTCGCCCCCAACGCGGCCCGCTCTCGTCCGAGCGACAGCGGCGGCTGCGCAGGCGGGCGCTGCCGCTCGGCGTGCTCGCCGGGGTCGCCTTCGTCTACGGCGCCGTGAGCGCCGCCGGATCCGCCGAGCAGGACATGGCGACGCGCTTCGCCGACGCCTGGGCGCGTCAGGACTTCGCCGCAATGCACGCGGAGCTCTCCCCCTCCGCTCAGCAGAAGTACTCGGTAGGCGCGCTCAGCTCCGCCTACTTGGAGGCACAGGAGGCGTCGACCGCGACCGCGATCGATCCGGGCGACCCCGAGGAGCCCTCGTCGGTCGACGGGACCGACGTGGTCGAGGTCGACGTCGGGGTCAGGACGAGGCTGTTCGACAAGGTCGACGGCACCCTCGAGCTGCCGCTCGAGGACGAGAAGATCGCCTGGGAACCGCATCTCACCTTCCCGGACCTGCGGACCGGCGAGCGAGTGGGCCGCCGGCTCACGCTGCCCCGGCGCGCCTCGATCCTCGCGAAGAACGGCACGCCGCTGGCGCAGGGGCCGGTGGGCAACCGTCGCTCACCGCTCGGCTCCGACGCGGTCGACGTGTCCGGCGAGACGGGCACCCCAGACCCCGAGCTCCAGCGGAAGCTCGAGAGGGAGGGCTATCCGGCCGGCCAGGGCGCCGGGGTGAGCGGCCTGGAGCTCGCCTTCAACTCACGGCTTGCCGGTCGGCCGGGCGGCGAGCTGCTCGCGGTGCCGGAGGGCACTCCGCTCCCGGACGTGCCGAAGGGCGTGCAGGGCCGCGTACTCGCCACAGCGGACGAAGCACCCGGGCAGGACGTCAGGACGACGATCGAGCCGGGCCTTCAGGAGACGACGGTGGGAGCCCTCGCCGGCCGCTCGGGCGGAATCGTCGTGCTCGATGCCCGAAACGGTGAGGTCCTCGCCCTCGCGGGGTCGGCGTACTCCGCGCCGCAGCCCCCGGGGTCGATCTTCAAGGTGATCACGACCACGGCCGGCCTCGAGAACAAGAAGGTGAAGCTGAACGAGTACTTCACCCCCGTAAGCGAGATCAACCCTGACCCGGAGAACGGCGCCAGGGTGATCGAGAACAACGAGGGGGAGGTCTGTGGCGGGACCTTCATTCAGTCCTTCGCCCATTCCTGCAACACCGTGTTCGCGCCGCTGGGCGCCGACGTCGGGGGCAAGGCGCTCGTCGATACGGCCGAGCGCTACGGATTCAACGAGGAGCCGACGCTGTTCAACGCTCAGGCGACCGCGGCGGTCGAGCCCGGCAAGATGTCGATCCCCACGGAGCTCGGGTCGGCGACCGACATCACGGCCACGGCGATCGGCCAGGGCCGGGTGCTCGCCACGCCGCTCGGGATGGCCTCCGTCGCCCAGACGGTCGCCGGCGGCGGCAAGCGCAGCCCGACCCCGATCGTCACCGAGCCCGAGCTGCAGGCGGACGCCGAGCCGGTGGAGGTCACATCGGCCGAGAACGCCCGCGTGCTCACCGGGCTGATGCGCGCGGTGGTCGAGAGTGGCACCGGGGTCGCGGCCGCACTGCCGAAGATCCAGGTGGCCGGGAAGACCGGGACGGCGGAGCTCGGGCCGAAGCCGGGTCAGCCGCCACCGACGATCGACCCCGCGACCGGTGAGGCCGCAAAGCTCGAGCAGATCATCGACGCCTGGTTCCTCGCCTTCGCCCCTGCCAACAAGCCCAAGCTGGCGATCGCTGTGATGCTGATCGACGCGCCCGGCGACGGCGGTCAGGTCGCGGCGCCGATCGCGCAGGACATCCTCGGCGCCGCGCTTTCCAAATAGGCCCGGCCGCCTGGCCGTTGATGGCGAAGCGAGTTCTACTGGGGCATCCCGAAGACGACCCCGACGATCGCCATGCCGCCGCCCGCGGCCGTAAGCAGGCCT
This sequence comes from Solirubrobacterales bacterium, assembly GCA_036377415.1. Classification (GTDB taxonomy): domain Bacteria; phylum Actinomycetota; class Thermoleophilia; order Solirubrobacterales; family 70-9; genus DASUPK01. The sequence goes on along the minus strand of DASUYK010000019.1, from coordinate 613 downwards.
CCGGGAGCCTCGAGCAGCAGGCCGAGCGGCACGCCGACGAGCGCGAGCACCGCTCCCCCCGCCAGGAGCGCCCACCAGTTGATTCCCTCGGCCTCCGGCGGAGGAGCCGCGGGCGCGGTGAGAACCGCGGCGAAGACCATCAGCCCCACCCCGACCAGGCCCCCGGCCACCCCAAGCAGCTGGACCAGGGCAAGCGCCGCACCGACTCCGCCGACCGCGAGCAGCGCCTGAAGCTGTGTCTTCCTCATCGAAGGGGCAGCGCGCGCTGACTAGATGTCGAGCGTGATCGTGAAGGTCTCGCCCTCATGCTCGATCTCGAGCTCGAGCGGCCGGTTTTCCGGAACGCTTCGGTCGACCAAGAACAGGACGATCGCGCCCTGTGTCGGGCCGCTCTCGGCGGCGCTCCCGGGCTCGGGCACCTCGCCGTCGGCGGGAACGATCGAGCCGAGCGGGACCGCGAAGTCCGTATCGCTGGGGAGCGCCTCGAACGCGGCCCCGGTCGTGTCGACGACGCTCATCTGCGCGGGCGCGGGCAGCCGGACGGCCTCGTCGCTCTTGTTCTCGACCGTCATCGACACTGAGAGATACGACTGGCCGGCGGGCGGGGGGACCT
>DASUYK010000018.1:0-46732 GCA_036377415.1 Solirubrobacterales bacterium | reverse complement strand
GATCGTGAGCGCCTTGCGGTCAGAGGGCGCGCCGTCGCCGGACGTGCGCTCGCGGTCGAACTGTGTCGGAGAGGCGTCCATCATCACCTCTCCAGGTAGCTGAGCTTGTACTTGCCGATCTGGATCTCGTCGCCGTCTTGGAGCTGGTGGGACTCGATCCTGCGGCGGTTGACGTAAGTGCCGTTGAGCGATCCGAGATCGTCGATGTAGAGCCCGTCCTTGCGGCGCACCAGGAGCGCGTGGTTCCGCGAGACCGTCACGTCATCGAGGAAGACCCCCGCGTCGGGGGTGCGTCCGATCGAGACCCGCTCGTCCTCCAGGGTGAAGCTCTCTCCCGCGCGCCCGCCGCCCGAGCGGATCACCAGGGCGGCCCCGTGCCGCTCGACGACCTCATCGATGTCCACCTGGTGCATCTCGCCGGACTCGTCGACCGTGTAGGTCATCGTCGTCGGCTCGTCCTTCCCGTCCGGGCGGGACAAGTAGGCGCCGCACTTCTGGCAGTAGTTCGCCCCCTCGGCGTTGACGAACCCGCACTCGGGGCAGTGGATCGCCATCGGTCGCCCCTAGGTGGGCGGCTTGGTCGGGGGCTCGCTGCGGCTCGCCAGGATTTCGCTGAGACGCTGGACATCGTCACCCTTGATCAGGGCTCCCGTGTCGGGCCGGTTCTCATGCAGGCGGTTGACGAGCTCCGCCTTGAGGATGTCGATCTGCCCATGGAGAATCCGGCGGCGATAGGACACCTCCTGCTCCTCCGCGGTCAGATTGTCGATCAGCTCCCTGAGCTCCTCATCGCTCATTGAGCCGATATCGGGGAAGGTCTGCTCCACGAACTCCTCCAAGCTCGCTGTGCTCGGACGAGCGATTATATGTCCGCGCGGGCAGTCTCAACCGCCACTTAAGGGTTTTGGTCAGGCGGTTGCATGCTCCCGCATCCCCGTTCGCACGTAGGCGATCGTGCCGAGGATCCCGAGTACGACGCCGAGGATCAGCATCGCGTCCCAGACGACGCTCGCGGAGACCATCGCGAAGAAGATCGCGGCCATCGTCGGGAAGACGGCGACGCGGCCGAGCCAGTTGACCCGGATCTCCTGGCCGCGCCGCAGCGCGATCTCGGCGAGGAGCAGCGTGATCAGCTCGCGGGCCGCGAGCAGGGCCAGTGCCCAGCGCGGCAGCAGCTCGAAGTGCCAGCAGACCGCGGCCCCGCTCAGGATCGTCAACCGGTCGACAACGGGGTCGAGCAGCGCCCCCATGCGGCTGTACTGGCCGGTCGCGCGGGCCAGGAACCCGTCGACGTAATCGCCCGCGGCGATCAGCCAGAAGATCACTGCGGCGGCGGCGTCCCTCCCGTCCCCCGATTCGAACGCCAGGTACAGGAAGACCGGCAGGGCGGCGAGGCGCAGATAGCCGACCAGATTCGGCAGAGTCCAGGGTCTAAGCGGCTGCCCGGGACGCGTCTGCCGAGGTGGCGGGCCCGAGCGATCCAGCCCGATCTGACGACGGAAGCCCGTTCTCTTCTCGTCGATGCGAAAGGATTGGTCGGGGCGACGGCCCATCAGGCGAGCATATGGAAGGAAAGGCGAAAACCGGGATCTCACCGACGCGCGCTGAGGACTTCCCTCAGTGGTTCCAGAGCGTCGTCCGCGACGCGGAGGTCGCGGAGCTGGACCACGTGCGCGGCTGCATGGTGATCCGTCCATGGGGCTGGGGCCTATGGGAGCGAATGCAGCGTCATCTCGACGAGGCGATCAAGGCGACCGGCGCCTCGAACGCGTACTTCCCGCTGTTCATCCCGCTCAGCTACCTGGAGGAGGAGGCGAAGCACGTCGAGGGCTTTGCGAAGGAGATGGCGGTGGTCACCCACCACCGGCTCGAGAAGGGGTCCGACGGAGCCCTCCACCCCGCCGCCGAGCTGCCCGAGCCGCTGATCGTCCGCCCCACCTCGGAGACGATCATCGGCCGCTCCTTCGCGAAGTGGATCAGCTCCTACCGCGACCTGCCCCTGATGATCAACCAGTGGGCGAACGTCGTCCGCTGGGAGCTTCGCCCGCGAGTCCTCCTCCGTACGACCGAGTTCCTCTGGCAGGAGGGGCACACCGCGCACGCATCCGAGGAGGAGGCCGTCGAGGAGACGCGGCGGATGCTCGAGGTCTACCGCGAGTTCGCCGAATCCGTGCTCGCGATCCCGGTGGTTCCGGGAGAGAAGCCGGAGAGCGAGCGCTTTCCGGGAGCCGAGAGCAGCCTGACGATCGAGGCGATGATGCAGGACGGCAAGGCGCTTCAGTCCGGCACCTCGCACTACCTGGGCCAGAACTTCTCCAGGGCGATGGAGATGGAGTTCAGCGCGGAGGACGGCGAGCGCAGGCTGGCCTACACGACCTCGTGGGGCCTCTCCACCCGGATGATGGGAGCGGTCGTGATGACGCACGCGGACGACAACGGGTTGCGCCTCCCGCCGCGGGTCGCGCCGAGCCAGGTGAAGATCGTGCCGATCACCAGGGACGACCCCGCCCCGGTGCTCGAGGCCGCCGGCGGCCTCAGGAAGGAGCTGGTCGGCGCGAGCTGGGCCGGATCGCCGATCCGGGCGGAGATCGACTCGCGCGACCGCAAGCCGGCCGAGAAGCGCTGGGAGTGGATCCGCAAGGGCGCCCCGCTCGTGATCGAACTCGGTGGGCGCGACATCGAGCAGGGCGTGGTCACGGTGACCCGCCGCGACGACCCAGAGCTCGCCCGCAAGGCGATTCCGCGTGAGGGCGCCGCCGAGGCGGTGGCCGAAGTGCTCGAGCAGATCCAGACCGGATACTTCGAGGAGGCGAGCAAGCGGTTGCGGGAGCGCACGCGCGACGACATCGCCGAACTCGAAGGGTTCCGCGAGTTCTTCTCCGGCGAGGAGACCGATTCCGGCGGCTTCGTTCGCGCCCCCTGGAGCGAGGACCCGGCGACCGAGGAGACGATGACCGAGTACGGGGTCAGCGTCCGCTGCATCCCCTTCGACGCCGAGCTCCCTCTCCACGCCAGATGCGTGATCTCCGGCGATCCGGCGAAGGTCGTGGCGATCTTCGCGAAGGCGTACTAGCCGAGATCGAGCCCACGTCCGCCTTCGGTGTCAAGAAGGTGAAGCCGAAACGCGGCGGCGCGGCCCGGGGCCCGCTTTCCCTGCTGATCAAGCCGACGAAGGCCGCGAAGAGAGCGCTCGCCGACGGCCGAAGGCGAACCGCCGCCGTCCGGTGATTTGGGCGATCTGACCACACCATCGTGTGGTCAGATGGCCAAGACCTGCTACGCCCGCGTGAAGCGGCGGCCCGCCGTCGGCGAGGCCTCCTCGTCGAGCTCGACGCGCTTACCCTTCACGGGCTTCAGGTAGGGCTCGCCGTCGGCGAGATCGGGGCCGGTGATGTCGGCCTCGTCGCTGTCGGCTGCCTCCGCCTCCATCTGGGCGATCCGCTCGGGGGTGAGCTCGCCGGCGTTCTCCTCCTCGATCTTCGCGAGCCAGTCGGCGCCCTCGCGCGACTTCTCCTCGTCGACCTGGACCTTGCCCCGGTCCAGCGAGCGGTCGATCTCCGCGAACAGCGCATCGACAAGCTCGGCCTGCGGAACCTTCCGCAGAGGCTTGCCATGGGCGAAGATCAGGCCCTCATCCTTCGCCCCCGTGATCCCGAAGTCCGCGTGCGAGGCCTCGCCGATCCCGTTCACGGCGCAGCCGAGAACGGCGACCTCGACCGGTTCGGTGTAGGCCTCGAGGCGCTGCTCGATCTCGGTGACGACCGTGTCCATGTCGAACTGGAGCCGGCCGCAGGTCGGGCAGGCGATCAGGACCGGTCCCCGCTCGCGGAGCTGGAGCGCCTTGAGGATCTCCCAGGCGACCTTCACCTCCTCTTCCGCGTGGAAGGTCGAGAGGCTGATCCGGATCGTGTCCCCGATCCCGTCCGCGAGCAGCGTGCCCAGTCCGACGGAGGACTTGAGCGAGCCGGACCACTTCGTCCCCGCCTCGGTGATCCCGAGGTGGATCGGGTACGGGACCTTCTCCGCAAGCAGCCGGTTCGAGGCGATCGTGTTCGGCACGTTCGTCGACTTGATCGAGACCTTGAAGTTCTCGAACTCGAGGCGCTCCATCAGCTCGACGAACTCGACCGCCGCCTGGACGAGGGCCTCGACCGGGTTCTCGCGCTCGAGCGCGTGGAGGTGCTTGGGCAGCGACCCCGAGTTGACGCCGATTCGCATCGGAACGTTCTTCGCCGTCGCCCGCTCGGCGACCTCGGCGACCTTCTCCGGGCCGCCGATGTTCCCCGGATTGAGGCGGATGCAGTCGGCGCCGGCGTCGATCGCCTTCAGCGCCAGGGTGTGATTGAAGTGGATGTCCGCGATCACCGGGATCGGCGATTCCTTCACGATCGTCCGGAGCGCCTCGACGTCCTTGTCGCGCGGCACCGCGACGCGGACGAGGTCGGCGCCCGCGTCGGCGACGGTGCGGATCTGATCCATCGTCGCCTCGAGGTTGGCCGTCTCCGTCTTGCACATCGTCTGCACGGCGACGGGAGCGCCGCCCCCGACGGGAACGTCACGCACGAAGATCTGCCGCTTCGAGGCCACGAAGACAGGGTAGCCGTGACTGGATTTCCGGCGCCGAGCCCAGGGACACCGCTCTTTGCGCCGATTGCACGGGTTAGGGGGATCTGAGAGGATCGCCCACCCACTAAGAGCGAGAAAGAGGGAGAAGGAATGAACCGCCGTCTGGCTTGGATCGTCGTCGCTGCAGCGCTCGCAACCGTCGGGATGCTTGCTTGGTCCTCGACGGCGGGCGCGGCATACCATCAGAACCTCATTCGCCAAATCCACCCGTCGACCGGGGTGCTCGGCGGAGAGTGGGTTGAGCTCCAGATGTACGCGGCCGGTGAGAACCAGGTCGCGGGAAAGGTGATCCGTACCTTCTTCCCCGACGGCTCCCAATCCTCCCTCTACGTGATCACCCCCCGGAACGACACCCCGAACGCGCCGAACGGAGAGAACCAGAGGACAATCCTGATCAGCAGCCTGTTCACCCCTGCTGGCGTCACGGCTGACTATGTCGCACCCGTTAACGACCTTCAGATGACGGGTATGGACGGAGCCGTCTGCTACACGGAAAACAACCCGCCGACGTATACGCCGATCGACTGCGTCGCATACGGCAACTTCACCGGGAGCATCCCGTCCGCCGGGACACCAGCCGTCCAGACGCCGTTCGAGTCCACGCTTGAGCGGGGGATCACCAGGGGATGCGCGACGGCGCTCGACCCGGCCGACGACAGCAACACCAGCGCCGCGGACTTCGCCCTCTCGACGAATCCCCCGCGGAACAACGCCACGCCGCCGACGGAGACAGTCTGCCCACAGATCCCACCCGGTGGGACCAGTGTCTGCGGCGGCAAGCCGATCACTATCTCGGGCACCAACGGCGCCGACAAAATCTCGGGCACCCCGGCTACCGATGTGATCGCGGGTCAGAGCGGCAAGGACGTGATAAAGGGCCTCGCCGGAAACGACACCATCTGCGGCGGTCCCGGCAACGACAAGCTCCTTGGCGGCAAGGGCAAGGACAAGCTGCTCGGGCAGGCCGGCAAGGACATCCTGAAAGGCGGGCCCGGCAAGGACAAGCTCAAGGGGGGCGCCGGAAAGGACGTACAGGTCCAGTAGAAAGTCGGCTACGAGCCGCGGACGGATGAGAGGCCGGCGTTGAATCCCGTCCCGTGAAGGGGATGATCGGCAGGTCCGAGGAAGACGACCACAGGGGAGTGATGAGCCGCCGAAGGATCGCCACTCCGACCGCAGTCCTGGCTTTGGCCTCGGCTTGGGTGGCGCCCGGCGCTGCGCGGGCCGAGTCGATGAAGATCGGCAGCGCCCTTCAGGAGCCTTACGAGTTCTCCTGTTGCGGCGCGGGTGTGCTCGGGGTGCAGCGCGCCTTGGGGGGGGAATCCTCGCATCCGCTGGAGTCGCCCGTCAACGGGCGGATCACCTCCTGGTCGGTTCGGTCGAGGGAGGCGGGGACGCTCTATTCGCTGCGCGTCTTGACCCTCGAGGGCGGCTTCACCTACTTCGCCTACGCAACCGCACCGGGCCCCCACGGCGATCCCGGCGAGCACCGACACGATCTATAGCTACCCCGCTTCGGTTGAGATCGGGGAGGGGGAGACGATTGGCCTCCAGGCCGCGGGCGGGAAGTTCCTCCCCGCCAACCTCATCGCCAGTACGACCTCAGCGCCGCCGGTGCGGCGTCAAGGTGAAGATGCGGAAGGCGTCAGGAAGGAAGCGCGGCAAGGTCGTCGGGCAGAGGCCGGCGAAGGGAGATACCGTGCCGCCGGGCACCCCTGTCCGGATCTTCGTCGGGAGGTAAGGCGGCTCAGCCCGAGTAGAGCGCCTCGATCTGATCGGCGTACTTCTCGTCGATCGGCCTGCGCTTCAGCTTCATCGTCGGGGTGAGCTCGTCGCCGCCGGGCTCCCACTGAGTCGGCAGGACGGCGAACTTCTTGATCTGCTCGACCCGGGAGAGCTTCGCGTTCGCCTCGTCGACGGCCGCCTGGACCGCCTCACGGACCTTCTCCTCGGATGCGAGCTCCTCGATCGACTTGCCGTCCAGCCCGTTCTGCGCCGCCCAGACCGGCGCGTAGTCGGGATCGAGAACGACGAGGGCGACGTTGTAGGGGCGGGCGTTGCCGATCGCTGCGGCCTGGCCGACCAGCGGGCTCGCCGCTTTCAGGTGCCCCTCGATGTTCGCCGGCGACATGTTCTTCCCCGCCGCGTTGATGATCAGCTCCTTCTTCCGGTCGACGATCTTCAGGTAGCCGTCCTCGTCGAGCTCGCCGATATCCCCGGTCCGCAGCCAGCCGTCCTCGGTGAAGGTCTCGGCGTTCTTCTCCGGCATGTTCCGGTAGCCGGGCATCACGGAGTCGCCCTTGACCAGCACCTCGCCGTCGTCGGCAAGCCTCACCTCCATCCCGGGGACCGGCGGGCCGACCGTCCCGAGCTTGATCCGGTCGGGTGGGTTGGTCGTGACGACACCGCAGGTCTCGGACATCCCCCAGAGCTCGCCGACCGGGATCCCGATCGCGTGGAAGAACTCGAGCACCTCGAGCGGGGTCGGCGCGGCGCCGACATTGACCGCGGTCGCCTCGTCGAGCCCGAGCTGCGCGCGGAGCTTCGCGAACATCATCTCCTCGGCCTGGGCTGCGGCCTCCGCGACCTCCGCCGGGACCTCCTCGCCGGCCTGCTCCGCCCGGACCTTCCGGAGCGCCGCCTCCAGCCCCTTCTCGGCCGGAACGCGCTGCTCCTCCGGGAGCCCGGCGATCATCGCCTCGAGCCCGGCCTTGAGCTTCTCGAAGATCCGCGGCACCGCGAAGAACCAGGTCGGCTTCACCTTGGGGAGAAAATCGGCGATCCGCCGCGGGTCGGCGCAGATCGTCACGGAGACGCCCCGGATGACCGGCAGGTAGTAGTGAGCACCGCGCTCGGCGATGTGCGCGGCGGGAAGCCAGGAGATCACCTTCGCGCCCGCGGGGAAATGGATCAGGTCGTCGATCCCGCCGGTCAGGCACATCAGGTTGCGGTGGGTGAGCTGGACTCCCTTCGGGGGGCCGGTGGTTCCCGAGGTGTAGATCAGGGTGAGCATGTCGTCCGGCTGGAGCTGATCGGCGCGGGCATCGACGTCGAAGTCGGGATCCATCTCCATCACCGCTTCGAGCGTGTGGTCGCCGCCCTCACCGTCGACGACGATCACCTGCCCGAGTTCCGGCAGGTCCTTCCGCGCCTCCTCGATCCGGTCGAGAAACGCCTGCTCGACGATCGCGATCTTGCTCTTCGCGTCCGAGAGCAGGTACCGGATCTGCTCGGGGGCGGAGGTCTGGTAGATCGAGAACGGGATCGCTCCCAGGGAGACTGCGGCGAGGTCGCACGGGATGAACTCGTGGCGGTTGTTGAGCATGATCGCCACCGTGTCTCCCTTGCCGAGGCCGAGCTTCGAGAGCCCCCCGGCGATCCGTCTCATCCGGTCGCCGACGTCGTTCCAGCTCAACTCAACCCCCCGCGCCTCGTCGCGAATCGCGATGTCGTCGCCGAGCCGCTCGGCCGACGCCTGGAACGCCTTGATCAGGTTCTGCGCCGGCAGCTCGGGCGCCGGCCCGCCGCTCGCGTAGCGCTCTGAAGTCGTCGCCTCCACTGAGCCTCTCCTCTCCTCGGTAGAACTCAGGAGAACGCTAACACCAGGAGGAACAATGCCGACGAGAACAGCCGAGGCGGAGTGGAATGGCGACCTTCCGAAGGGCAGCGGAACGATGTCGTTCGGGAGCGGTGCGTTCGAGGGCGCGTACACGTTCTCCTCGCGCTTCGAGGAGGGTGAGGGGACGAATCCCGAGGAGCTGATCGCCGCAGCGCACGCCGGCTGCTTTTCGATGTTCCTCGCGAACGTGCTCAGTCAGGCCGGTCACGAACCGGATTCGGTGAGGACGACCGCGCGAGTCGCGCTCGAGCCGGACGACGGCGGGTTCTCGATCAAGCGGAGCGATCTCGGCACGGTCGTGACGGTCGACGGGCTCGACGACGAGGAGCTTCAGGGACACGCCAACGAGGCGAAGGAGGGCTGTCCGGTCTCGCGGGCCCTTGGTGCGATCGAGATCGGCGTGGAGACGCGGCTGGCCTGATCGACCTTCGGAGGGCGCTACCTCGGGTTGAGGGCGTCGTCGCCGAGCCTGCCGAGGTCGTTCGTCAACCCGACGAAGAAGAGCATCAGGATCAGGAGGAAGCCGACCGCGCTGGCGCGCTCGATCACGCTGAAGGGAACGCGCTCCCCCCGGAACTTCTCGACCAGGCTCCAGAAGATGTGCCCGCCGTCAAGAGGCAGGAACGGGAACAGGTTGATGATCCCGAGCGAGAGGCTGATCAGGGCGAGGATCAGCAGGGCCTCCTGGGTGCCGAACCCGATCGCCTCGTTCAGGGCCCTTCCCCCGCCGACTGGGCCCGAGAGCTGCTCGCGCTTCTCGGGGAGGAAGATCTGGCCGATCGTCGAGACCGTCTCCCGGGTGATGAACCACATCGTGTCCACGGCGTAGTCACCCCCCTCGGTGAGGGATCCGGCGAGCGGCTCGGTATCGACCGGCGCGAACGCGATCCCCACCAGGTAGCGCTCGGCCTCGGCGCTGTACTCGGGGGTGACGGTGACCGGGACCCGCTTGCCGTCTCGCTCGACGACCAGCTCGACCGGGGTCGTCGCCCGGCAGCCCTCGGTCGGCTCGCCCGCGCACGCGTGGCCGTTGATCTGGTCCCTGAAGCCGTCGATCCGATCCTCGAACTCCAGGTTGGCCGCGGCGACCCCGTCGATCGAGACGACCTGATCCCCCGGCTTCAGCTTCCCCGCGGCGGGGCTGTCCTCGGTCAGCTGACCGACCTCGACCCCGGAGCCGGACGCCTGGTCCAGCCCGAAAGAGAGGCCGAACAGGATCAGGAAGGCGATCAGGACGTTGACGACCGGCCCGGCGGCGATCACCACGACCCGCTTCCAGACCGGCTGGTTGTAGTAGGCACGCTCGAGCAGCTCCGGCGGCAGCGGCTCGCCCGGCCTGCTCACCCCCGGTCCCTCGTCCTGGTCGACGGACTCGATCCGCTCCAGGAAGCCGGCCTCCCTGGGCTCCTCCTCCCGATTCCGGGGCTCGAGCTCCTCGGGATTCATCCCGGTGATCTTCACGAACCCGCCCAGGGGGATCATCCCGATCCCGTACTCGGTCTCGCCGCGCTTCACGCTCCAAAGCCTCGGAGGGAAGAAGAGGAAGAAGCGCTCGACCCGCATGCCGGTCCACTTGGCGACGATGAAGTGGCCGAACTCGTGCAGGACGATCAGCGCCGAGAAGCCGGCGACGACGAGGAGCCAGCTCACGCGACCGCTAGCCCCTCGATCAGCCCGTGGGCGCGCTCGCGCGCGGTGGCGTCGACGTCGAAGAGGTCCTCGAAGTTCCTCATCGGTCCACCCGGAATCGCCTTGAGGCACTTGTCGATCACCTCGGGGATGCCGGTGAACGGGATCCGCCCGGCCAGGAAGGCCTCGACCGCGACCTCGTCGGCGGCGTTCAGGACGCATGGTGCCGTCCCTCCCACCTCGCCGGCGTCGCGCGCGAGACGGAGGCAGGCGAAGGTCTCGGTGTCCGGGTCCTCGAAGCCGAGCTCACCGACGCTCGCCAGGTCGAGTGTCGGGACGTCGACGTCGGCGCGCTCGGGCAGATGCAGCGCGTAGGAGATCGGCACCCGCATGTCCGGGTAGCCGAGATGCGCGAGCGACGCTCCGTCGTTCAGGTGGACGAGCGAGTGGACGATCGACTGCGGATGGATCACCACATCGATCCGCTCGTACGGGACCCCGAACAGGTGATGCGCCTCGATCATCTCGAAGCCCTTGTTCATCAGAGTTGCGGAGTCGATCGTGATCCGGCCTCCCATCTCCCAGGTGGGATGGGCGAGCGCCTCATCGGGGGTGATGCCGGAGAGGTCTGTGCGCCCCCGAAACGGACCGCCCGAAGCGGTCAGGACCAGACGCTCGACCGTACCCGGGGGCTCCGAGCGGATCAGCTGGTAGAGCGCCGAGTGCTCTGAGTCGACCGGGATGATCCGGGCGTCGGTCGCCTCGGCGAGCGCGGTGACCAGCTCCCCGCCGATCACGAGGCTCTCCTTGTTGGCGAGCGCTACGTCGATGCCTTCGGTGAGCGCGACGATCGTCGGCCCCAGCCCGGCCGCGCCAACCACCGCGTTCAGGACCAGGTCGGGGTTGGAGGACGTGATCAGCTCGCGTATCCCGGCCTCGCCGATGAGCACCTGGCCGCCCCACTCCGCGCTTGCGCGCTCGGCCGAACCGGGGTCGGCGAGGGCAACGGCCGGGACGCCGTGCTGGCGGGCCTGAGCGAGTAGCTTCTCCCAGCTTGAGCCCCCCGAGAGTCCGGCGACCTGGAGGCCGTCGCCCGCGGCGATCACCTCGAGCGCCTGGGTCCCGATCGAGCCGGTCGATCCGAGAATCAAGACTCGCTTCACGGCGCCCAGTGTAGGTCTCCGCCCAAACCGCCCGTAAAGCGCCAACCCCAAACGGGCCGCTCCTCGGCTTCGCCTGGAGAGCGCCCTCGCATCAAGACGAGGACGGGAGGCCTGAAGGCCTCCCGTCCAGATGCGTCGCTACCTGCAGCGTGCAGCTCTAGCGAACTGAGATCGCGCTGAGCTGGTACTGCGAGACCTTCAGGTCTCCGAGCGACTCGTCGCAGGAGACCGAGAAGGTGTGCTGCCCGCCCTGCGGCGTGGTGACGATGTTGATCCCGAAACCGGCATTCGCACCATCGCTGTGGACGTTGGTCTTCGTGCCGTTGATCGCGGTGTTGTCGACCTCCAGGCGGCATTCGCCCTTCGCCGGCGCACCACCGCCGTCGAAGACACCGTCGAAGACCAGCATGTACCGGCGAGGGAAGGCCGAGGATCCGTTCACCGAGACGGTGGTGCAGTCGGTGAACGTGCCCGCGGCTGTCGGGTCGCATGGGGTCGTGCTGGTGTTCGCGTTCGTGCTGCTTACCGGCAGCACCTTCAGGCGGGCGTCCTTGTCGAGGCCCTTGTAGGTCACCTTCTTGCTCTTCGCCGCGTAGGCACCTCCGCCGAGCGCCACGCAGAGCGCGATGAATCCGATCACTACCCCGGCCGACGGCCGGCGGGTAAACAGCTTCCTCATCCGGAACCACTCCTTTTTCTGGTTGTGAGTGTTCGCAAACAAAACAGCATGAGGCGGGGAAGTTGCGGCGGCTGCGAGGATGCATTCAATGGCCCGGTGGAGGCGCAGGCGCAAGCGGCCCGAGGTGGCGATCGATCCGGAGTCGCTTCGGGGCGTGGTCCGGCGCACCGACGCGAATCCACAGCTCGTCGCGACCGCGAAGTTCCTCCGCGGCCTGATTCCGGGCGGGGACCCGAGCACGGAGGAGCTGCCCGAGCCGATGGCGCGCCTGGTCTCGGAGGTTCAGCCCAGCGGCCCGAGCACCCTGCGCGAGATCGGCAAGGGCGTGCTGCAGGCGTGGCAGGCGCTCTCCGAGGCCCAGCGGCGCAGACGCGGCACAGCGGACGTCGCGATCCTGTTCACCGACCTGGTCGGGTTCTCCGATTGGGCGCTCGAGGCGGGCGACGAAGCGGCCCTGGAGGTCCTGCGGCAGGTCGGCGACGTCGAGCAGATGGCGATCTCCGAGAGCAAGGGGGCGGTCGTGAAACGCCTCGGCGACGGCGCGATGGCGGTGTTCGGCAGCGCCGACCAGGCCGTCTCAGCGGCCCTGGAGGCGCAGCGGGGGATCTCGCGGATCTCCGTTGAGGGCTACCGCCCCAGGCAGCGCGCCGGCGTCCACCAGGGGACCCCGCGAAAGGTGAAAGGCGACTTCCTCGGGGTGGACGTGAACATCGCCGCGCGCGTCGGCGACGCGGCGAAGGGCGGCGAGGTCCTAGTCTCCGCGCCCGTCCGCGGACAGCTCGATCCGAAGCGCTTCAGGTTCGGGCGTGAGCGTCCCCTGGATGCGCCGGGAGCGCCACCGGACCTCACCGTCAGTGCGGTGAAGTCGCGGCGTCGGCGCTAGGGGTCGATCAGTAGACGAACGCAACCGCCAGGTAGTACCCGGCGACGACGGTGAAGAGCACGGCATCGAGCCGATCGATCAGGCCCCCGTGGGACCCGAAGAGCCGCCCGGTGTCCTTCACCTCGAGGTCGCGCTTGATCAGGGACGCGAACAGGTCCCCGATCGGCGCGATCACCGCGATGCACATCCCCATCAGGAGCGCATCCATTCCCGGCAGCCAGTCCTGGTAGAGGCCGGCGAACCAGAACCCGAGCGTTGCCCCGAGGAGGCCTCCCGCAAGGCCCTCTGCGGTCTTGTTGGGCGAGATCCTCGGGGTGATCTTCCGCGATCCGAAGAGCCTTCCCGCCCCGTATGCGGCTGTGTCGCTGAGGAACGTGGCGACCAGGACGTCGACCAGGAGGGCGCCGCCGTGGAGCGGAAGGTCGCGGAGCAGAACCGCGTGCGAGAACCCAAGCCCCATCCACGCGACACCGAGGACCGTGAAGGCGACAGAGATGGTGATTGCCTCGTGCGACTGCCGTGCCGCCGCGAAGACGAACGCCGCCGGGAAGATCGCCGCGAACACGAGCAGGATCTGGAACGTGTCGCCGTAGTGGGCCGCGATCACCATCCCCGCTACCACCGCATACGCCGGGAGCAGGATCGGCCGCTCGGGCTCGGCCATCCGGAAGAACTCGCGCAGCCCGAGGATCCCGAGGACGACCATCGCCGCCATGAAGAGCTCACCCCCGATCCCGACGATCGCGACCGCGAAGATCACCCAGGGGATCGCGACGACGACGCGGGCGGTGGTCTCGGACATTCGCGGGATCAGGCGAAGCCGTCGGCCGGCCGGGGGCCTCCCCTCAGTCTCTATCCGTGTCACCCGGATTTCCAGCTCGCGCGGATTCTCCTCCGGCGGCGGCTCGGGATCCCTCTCCCCCCGCCCGCGGCCGAACTGGAACGACGGTGGATCGAGGTCGTCGAGCGTCACCGTCTCGCCCCGAAGCGCCGCTGTCGCTCCTCGTACTCCGACAGGGATGCCTCGAACGCCTCGCGGCCGAAGTCCGGCCAGAGCTCGTCGCGGAAGACGAGCTCGGAGTACGCGCACTGCCAAAGCAGGTAGTTCGAAATCCGCTGCTCCCCGCTCGTTCGAATCAACAAATCTGGGTCGTGCATCTCCGGCGCGTAGAGGTTCCGGCGAAAGCCCTCCTCGCCCCCGCCGTCGTACCGTCCGGCGGCATCGACGATCTCGGCCCGCCCGCCATAGTTGAACGCGACGAACAGCGTGATCCGGTCGTTTGCGGCCGTCTCGGCCTCGGCCCAGTCCATCCGTAGGGTGAGCCGATCGGAGATCCCCTCGCGCCGCCCGATGAACCGCATCCGCACGCCCTCCGCGTCGAGCTCGGGGGTCTCGCGATCGATGCGCTCGCCGAACATAGCCATCAGCCCCTCGACCTCCTCACGGGGGCGGGTCCAGTTCTCCGTCGAGAACGAATAGACGGTGAGCTCCTTGATCCCGAAGTCGACCGCGTCGCGCAGCCGCTCCTTCACCACGTCGGCACCGGCCTTGTGACCCTCGATCACCGGCAGGCCCCGCTGTTGAGCCCAGCGCCCATTTCCGTCGGTGATGATCGCGACGTAGTCGGCTGGCATATCAGGAGGGAAGATCCGGGGTCCGGCCGAGCCTAGACCTCCAGGATCTCCTCCTCCTTGCCCTGGAGGAGATCGTCGATCTCCTTGATCGCCGCGTCGGTGCGCTTCTGAAGCTCGGTCTCGCCGTGGTGCTCCTCGTCGGAGCCGGCCTCCCCCTCCTTCTTCAGCTCGCGGAGGTCGTGCATGACGTCCCGGCGAATGTTGCGGACGGCCACGCGGCCCTGCTCGGCGACCCCGTGAACCACCTTGACCAGCTCCTTGCGGCGCTCCTCGGTGAGCTCGGGGATCTGCAGCCGGATCACGTTGCCGTCGTTGGACGGGGTGACCCCGAGGTCGGACTCCATCACCGCCTTCTCGATCGCCGAGATCGAGGACTTGTCGTACGGCGTCACGGTCAACATCCGCGCGTCGGTCGCGGCGACCTGTGCGAGCTGCTTGAGCGGTGTCGCGGCCCCGTAGTAGTCGACGCTCAGGCGGTCGAGGAGGTGCGGCGAGGCGCGCCCCGTGCGGACCGTCGCGAGCTCTCCACGGGTCGCCTCCACGGACTTCTGCATCCGCTCCTCGGCGTCGGCAAGTAGCTCGTCGATCATCTCGATCGTCATGTGCGCACCCCTCGAGCCGGCTCGGTCGCGGGCTTGCTCGACACCAGAGTGCCGACCCTCTCTCCGCTGACGATCCTATCTATGTTCCGCTCGTCGGCCATATTGAAGACGTAGATCGGCAGGTCGTTGTCCATGCAGAGCGAGAGCGCGGTCGAGTCCATCACCCGGAGGCTGCGCTCGATCGCCTGGCGGTGGCTGATCTCGGGGAGGAACTCCGCGCTCGGGTCGATCGACGGATCCGCGGAGTAGACGCCCTCGACCCCGCTCTTGGCCATCAGGATCGCCTCCGCGTGGATCTCCAGCGCCCTGAGCGCGGCCGCCGTGTCCGTCGTGAAGAACGGGTTGCCTGTCCCGGCCGCGAAGATCACCGCACGGCCCTTCTGAAGGTGCCGGATCGCACGGCGGCGGATGTAGGGCTCGGCGACCTCCGTCACCGCCATTGCGGACAGCACCCGCGTGTCGACGCCGACCTTCTCCAGCGCGTCCTGGAGCGTCAGCGCATTGAGCACGGTCGCGAGCATGCCCATGTAGTCGGCGGTCGCTCGGTCCATGCCCTCGGCGGCCCCCTCGAGGCCGCGATAGATGTTCCCGGCCCCGACCACGATCGCGACCTCGACCCCTCGTCCCCTGACCTCCGCCACCTGGTTGGCGATCCTCTCGATCTGGTCCGGATCCGTGCCGTAGTCGAGGTCGCCCATCAGGGCCTCGCCCGAGAGCTTCAGCAGGATTCGGTTGAAGCTGGCCGCGGCCAAGGGCTGACCTACTCCTCCCCCACCTCGAAGCGGGAGAAGCGGGCGATTCGGACGTTCTCGCCCGTCTTCGCGGCGAGCTCGGTGCGGAGGTCCTCGATCGTCTTGCCCTCGTAGCGCTCCTCGTTGAAGTGCTTCTGGTCGAGGAGGACCAGCTCCGAGGCCCACTTCTTCAGCTGCCCCTCGACGACCTTCTCGACGACGTTGTCGGGCTTCCCGTCAGCCTTCGCCTTCTCCTCGAGAATGCTCCGCTCCTTGGCGACATCCTCCTCGGGTATGTCCTCGAACGCGACGTGCTCCGGGTTCATCGCGGTGACGTGGATCGCCACCTGACGGGCGAACTCCTGGAAGTCCTCATTACGGGCGACGAAGTCCGTCTCGCACTGGATCTCGACGAGGGCCCCCTTGCGTCCGTCGGCGTGGACGTAGGTCGCGATGATCCCCTCCGAGGTGCCGCGTCCGCTCCGCTTCGCCGCCGAGGCGGCGCCCTTCTTGCGGAGAATTGCGATCGCCTTCTCGGCATCTCCCTCGGACTCCTCGAGCGCCCGCTTCACGTCCATCATCGGGGCGCCGGTGCGCTCGCGCAGTGCCTTCACGTCGGCAGCGGTGACCGCCATCACGAATCGCCCCCGCTCTTGGCCTCGGCGGGCTCCGGCGCGGGCTCGGCGTCCCTCGGAGCGTCGGCGGGCTGCTCGGCCTGCTCGTTCGCGGGTTGTGACTCGCCCTCGGCCGCGGAGGCCTGTTCCTGGGCCGGCTGCTGCTGGGCCGCGGCCTTGGCCTCGGCCTCCCGCTTCGCCTTCTCCTCAGCCTCCCGCTTCGCCTTCTCCTCGGCCTCCCGCTTCGCCTTCTCCTCGGCCTCACGGCGCTTGCGCTCCTCCTCCTCGCGGCGCCTGCGCTCCTCTTCCTCGGCCCGGCGGCGCTCCTCCTCCGCTCGCCACTGCGCGGCGGCGCCCTCGATCGCCCCGCCGAGCGTGCCGATCACCAGTTCGCAGGACCGGATCGCGTCGTCGTTTCCCGGGACCACGTAGCTGACAGGGCCCGGATCGCAGTTGGAATCGACGAGCCCGACGATCGGGATCTCCAGACGCTCGGCCTCGCGAAGTGCGATCTCCTCGGTCTTCAGGTCGATGATCATCACGGCGTCGGGCAGCCGCTGCATGTCTGCGACGCCACCGAGGTTGTACTCGAGCTTGCGGAGCTCGGCCTCCATCGTCATCCGCTCCTTCGTCGGGAGCAGATCGAGGCGTCCCCCGTCCTGGAGCTCCCGAAGCTCGTGCAGGCGCTGGATCCGCTTGCGGATCGTGTTGAAGTTGGTGAGCAGCCCGCCCAGCCAGCGCCGGTTCACGTACGGCATCCCGCAGCGCTCCGCCCACTGCTCGATCGAGTCGCGTGCCTGCTTCTTTGTCCCCACGAACAGGATGACGCCGCCCTTCGCGGCGATCCCCCTGACGAACTCGGTCGCCTCACCCAGCAGCTCCTCCGTCTGGAGGAGATCGATGATGTGAATGCCCTCCCGCTCCCCGTGGATGAAGCGGCGCATGCGCGGGTTCCAGCGCCGCGTCTGGTGGCCGAAGTGGACTCCGGCCTCCAGCAGCTCCCTAATACCTACGCCGGCTGCTCCGCTTCGCGTCCGCTGCCGGCCATCGACCTCGGCCATCTGCTCTTCCTATCGCTTGTCGTTGTTCGGTGGCCCCGTCGCGGCCGCGGGAACCCGGGCGATGCCCGGGCAGCATCCCGGTGCCTCTCGGCGGGGGTTGGGTGCAAAGTCCGCGAGATTGTAGGCGTAAAGCCCCAAACGACCTCCTTCAGGACTACCAGTGGCGACTTCCTGCCCGTATGTGGCAAGAAGTCGCCAGACAGCCGCGACTAACGGGGGTCGGGCCTGCGCGCTCGCTCGAGCGCCGTGCTCAGGTCCCCAGGCAGCGCGGAGGTGAGTCTCATCTCCTCACCCGTGCCCGGGTGCCTGAAGACGAGCCTCGAGGCGTGGAGAAACTGGCGCACCAGGCCGTGCCTGCCGCGAGCTCCGTACTCGGGGTCGCCAGCGACCGGGTGGCCGATCGCCGCGAAGTGAACCCGGATCTGGTGCGTCCGGCCGGTGTCCAGGCGCGCCAGGACGAGGCTGTCCGCCGGAAGGCGCTCGATCACCTCGAAGTGCGTCCTGGCCTCGCGGGAGGCCGCTCCCCGAACCGCGATCCTGGTCCGGCGGCGCCGGTGGCGGCCGACCGGCGCGTCGATCGTGCCCGTCCGGCTGTCCAGGTGGCCCTCGACGAGCGCCGTGTACTCCCGGACGACCTCGCGCCGCTTCACCTGGGCCGCAAGGTCCTTATGAGCGGCCTCGTTCCGAGTCACCACCATCAGGCCCGAGGTGTCCTTGTCGAGACGATGGACGATGCCCGGCCTGCCCGCCGCCCCGCCCCCGGCGATTCCCTCGAGCAGCTCGACCAGGGTCTCGCCCGCGTGCGAGGGAGCGGGATGGACCACGAGGCCGGGCGGCTTGTCGATCACGGCGAGATCGTCATCGAGGTGAACGATCAGTCCCTCGACGTCGGCGCTCACCTGCGTCTCACCGCCTCCGAGCGCTCGATCTCGAGGAACAGGAGCAGCACGCCCGCGACGATTGCGACGTCGGCGAGGTTGAAGGTCGGCCACAGCGGAAGGTCGATGAAGTCGGTGACTGCGCCGTCGCGGACCCGGTCGGCCAGGTTGCCGAGCGCACCACCGACGAGCAGGGCGCCGGGCAGCCAGACCAGCCGGTGATCCCTGGCCCTCGAGGCCAGGTAGACGAGCAGCCCGACCAGGAGGAGGACCGTCACCCCGATCAGTGCCGCGGAGATGTCACCGCCGAGGCCGAAGGCGACCCCCTTGTTGCGCGTGTTCGCGAGGCTGAGGAAAGGCAGCAGCTCGGTGCTCTCGCCACGGGAGACGAGCGAGGTCGCGAGCGCCTTGCTCCCCTGGTCGAGCGCGACGACGGCGCCGCAGGCGGCCAACGCCGGAGGAAGGAGATCGATCCTTCTCAACCGGCGATCAGGGCAACGACCACCCGCCAGACGATGCTGAGGACGATGATCGCGAGGATCGGGCTGAGGTCGATCGCGAACCCGCCGCCCCCGAGCGGCGGGATGATCCTGCGAAATATGTTCAGGTATGGGTCGGTGACCTGGTGGACGAAATCGACGCTCGCGCGCAGCCAGGGCTGGTAGGGCATCCGCGGAATCCACGAGAGCAGGATCCTGATGAAGATCAGGATGAAGTACACGAGGAAGAGCGCGCTGACGTACTCGGCGACGTCGTCCCTGGTCAGGGCGAGAAGAGGGCTCATCCGCGGGCCCTCTCGAGCGACGCGTCCACCGCGGCCAGGAGGATGTCGTGGATCCGGTGCTCCTGGAGGGCATTCAGACCCGCCTCGGTCATCCCGCCGGGTGACGCGACCGCCTGCTTCAGGGTGGCCGGCTCGTGCAGCTCCAGGAGGGCTCCCGTAGCGCTCATTGCACGCGACACCATCCGCATCGACTGATCCTCCGTCAGGCCCTCCCTGACGCCTGCCTCCACCAGGACCTCCGCCATCAGGGCGAGATAGCCCGGCGAGCAGCCCATGATCGCGGTGGCTGCGTCGATCAGCCCCTCCTCGATCTCGATCACCTCGCCCAGGAGCCCGAGGAGCTCCGTGATCCGCTCGCGCTGCGCCTCGTCGGTCGCCTCGGGGAAGACGACGCAGAGAACCGCTTGGCGAAGCTGCGCCCCGAGATTCGGCATCACCCGGACCAGCTCGATCCCCGGCAGCGCCCGACGGAGCGTCTCCAGCGATGTCCCGGCGAGGATCGAGAGCACAGGTGTCCCGGCCTCGACCAGCTCGCCCGCGACCGCATCGAGGGCGTTCGGCTTCACTGCCAGAACCACGAGGTCGGAGGCCTCCGCGAGGGCACGGTTGCCGTCGATCGCCTCGCCCCCGACCTCGTCGGCGAGCCGCTCCGCACGCCGCGGCTCGGCATCAGCGAACAGCATCGTGTCCGGTGCCGCCGGCTCGCCACTCGCCGCCGCCCAGCCGCGAGCCAGGCTACCGGCCATGTTTCCTGACCCCACGAAACCGAGTTTCATGCGGCGCACTCTAGTGACGGCTTCGCTATCGACGGCCGCCACGAACACCCGCGGCCGAATCAACTAGCTCTGGTTGAAGAAGCCGCCCTCGAGCAGTCGGGCCTTCTCCTCGGCGGAGACCTCGACGTTCTCGGGCGTGAGCAGGAAGATCCCCTGCGAGATTCGCTGCATTCCGCCTCCGAGCGCGTAGGTCATCCCCGAGGAGAAGTCGATAAGGCGCTTGGACAGCTCCCGGTCGGTCGACTGGAGGTTGATGATCACCGGTTTCGAGCGCTTGAACTCGTCGGCGACCTGCTGAGCGTCGTTGAAGCTGCGCGGCGTGACTACATGCATCGAGGAAACGCCGCCGCCGTTGCCCGCGGGCGCAGCGGAGCGGCGCCGTCCGCGCCTAGGCGCCGGAGCCGGCTCCTCCACCTCGCGCAGGCGGCCGCGACGTGGCGCGGGCTCTTCGTCGCCGAAGATGTCGTCGATGTCATCGTCCCGCCCCCGTCGCCGCGCGGGCACGCTGCGCACCGGCTCACGAGGCGCGACCGCCGTGTCGTCGAGCGCCATGTCGGTGCCGGTGTCGCCCTCCTCGTATTCGCCCTCCTCGATGTAGTCACCCTCGACGAGGCCGAAGTACTCGAGTGCGCGTCTCCATGTGTCCTTGACGGCCATCTGGGCTCACATTCGGCTTTCCACAGGTTATTCCTCCACCCCGATGTTTCCCGATTATGCAGGGTCCGACTCCACCCCGGGGGAATCAGCGGTAGAGGACCGTGCCGAGCCGGATGATCGTCGCCCCCTCCTCGACGGCGACGCGCCAGTCCTGGCTCGTGCCCATCGAGAGGCGCTCCAGCCCATGCTCCGCCGCGAGGTCGGCGAGGCGGGCGAAGTACGGGCGCGAGGCCTCCGGATCGTCCGTGAACGGGGGCATCGTCATCAGCCCTTCCACCCGGGCCGGGCAGCGATCGATGAACGGACCGAGGTCGGAGGGGGCGATTCCGCCCTTGCTCTCCTCTCCCGAGAGGTTGACCTCGACCAGCACCGCCGTATCCGAAGTGGCGTGCTTCGCGAGCTGTTCGAGCGCCGACTCGGAGGCGAGCGAGTGGATCAACCTGACCAGCGGCAGGATCCGCCTCACCTTGCGGCTCTGGAGGTTGCCGATGAAGTCCCAGGTGAACCGGGCGCCCCAGCGCTCGCGTTTCTCCTCCAGGTCCTGAAGGCGGTTTTCACCCACCAGGGCGATCCCGCCCTCGGCGAGGGCGCCCATCTCCTTGCTCGGCACGTACTTGGTCGCCGCGAGGATCTCGACGTCGGCGCCGGCGACCACGCGAATCTCATCGAGGTTGGCGCGGATCCGTTTCGCATCCAGTCCTGTGATGGGCTCGACCATGGTCAGGCGGTCACACCCCATCGAGCCAGACGAGGCCGGCCTGGCGGCCAGTCCGCTCGCCGTCCCGGCGGTGCGAGTAGAAGAG
Organism: Solirubrobacterales bacterium; assembly: GCA_036377415.1. Classification (GTDB taxonomy): domain Bacteria; phylum Actinomycetota; class Thermoleophilia; order Solirubrobacterales; family 70-9; genus DASUPK01. The sequence goes on along the minus strand of DASUYK010000018.1, from coordinate 25,592 downwards.
CTCCGGGTTGCAGCTCGTGCAGAGGCCAGAGGGCTCGACGGCATCGACACCGGCGTCGGCGAGCAGCCGGGTCGCCACCGCGGTCAGGTCGAGCATCCGGCCGGTGACTACGCCCTCGAGATCCGAGAACCTGGTGAGGACCTCCTCGCCGACCTCGTAGCAGCAGGGGCCGATCCCGGGCCCGATCGCCGCCGCGGTCGCGTCAACGGTGCGCACCGCCTCGCCAACGATGCCGGAGCCGAGCCCCCGCCAGCCGCAGTGCGCGATCGCGACCCCACCGGGGCCGGAGAGCGCGACCGGTAGGCAGTCGGCGACCATCACAAGCGGCGTCAGGTCAGGATCCGCCGTCGCATGGGCGTCGACCTGGTCGGGACTTCGGACCGCGTCGGCGTAGACCCTCGGCTCCTGCGGGCGCTCGTGTCGCCGAAGCTTGGCCCCGTGCACCTGGCGGCCCATCACCACCTTCTCGGACGCCCGGCCCAGCGCCGCCGCCAGCCGGGCGCGGTTCTCGCGGACGCTGTCGGGGTCGTCTCCAGTTCGAACCGCGACGTTGAGGGCCTCATAAGGCGCCTCGCTTACCCCGCCGACCCTGGTCGAGAACGCTGCCCGGGCACCGGGCAGCTCCGCCTCCAGCCAGCGCACGCCGTCTCGCTCGCGCCACTCCATCCCGGAGCAGGCTAGTCCTCCGGTATCTCGCCGCGGGCTACGGCGAGCGCGATCCTGAGCTCCTCGTCCCATCCGGAGAGCTCGCCGTCGAGCTTGCCGGAGAGGGCAGCCTCGAGTCCGCGTCCGATCGCGGGCCCCTCCGGCACGCCCTCCCGGATCAGGTCATCGCCGGTGATCTCGAGACCCGCGTGGCGAAGCTCCTCGGCGTAGCGGTCGAGCCACTCGGCCCCGAGCGCTCTGGCGACGAGGAGTTGCGCCGGGTCCCAGGGCTCAGCCAGGCGGACGACCTCGGAGGGTCGCTCGGGCGTGGCCGCGGCCAGCTCGCGAATCTGCGGGAGGGGCCGGACGATCGCGAGAGAGACGGCGAGCTCTCGCTCGGCCCAGCCGGCCCAAGGAGGGCGAGAGGCGAGGTCCGCCAACGCACCGACCCGCTCCGGTGCCCCGGAGTCGAGGCTCGGCATCACGCCCCATTCGAGGATCAGCGCGATCACCCCGGCCGGGTCGTCCTCGGCGGCGATCCGGCGGAGCTCGGCCTGGACGCGTTCATCGGAGACCGTCGAGAGGTCGGCCGCCCGCAGGAGCTTCTCGGTACCGGGCTCGAGCCGGAAGTCGAAGCGCGCCGCATAGCGCGCCGCCCTCAGGGCCCTCGTGGGGTCATCGACGAAGGAGCGCTCGTGCAGCACCCGCAGAACCCCGGCGCGCAGGTCCTCGAGCCCGCCGTGGGGGTCGATCAGCTCCGCCTTCCCGTCAAGCGGGACCGCCATCGCGTTGATCGTGAAGTCGCGGCGGGCGAGGTCCTCGGCGATCGGCGCCGGGCTGACGGTGGGCAGGGCGCCGGGCTGCTCATAGCTCTCCGCGCGCGAACGTGCCAGATCAACGACGAGATCCCCCACCCGGACCGTGGCGGTCTCGAAGCGCTCGTGCACCGTGACGTCCTCGCCGAGCGCCCGGGCAATGACGCCGACGTCCCCGTCGACCGCCAGATCGAGATCGGCCCGCGTCCTGCCGAGCAGCAGGTCCCTGACGGCTCCGCCGACGAGATAGGCGCGCTCCTCGCCGACCGCCCGTCTGAGCTGATCGATCCCCGCGAGAGAGCCGAGTGACTCGCGCAGCCGGGCAGGGTCGATCTCCTGAGGTCCGGGCATTAGGTCGCTTTCCTACCATGTGCGGCTCGGCCGATGCCCTGGCGGGGGTTCACGGGGTCGTCCCCCTGGAACAAGCAGGCTCCGCCGACCGAAGAGAGCAATGCGAAGCGCCGTCGAAAACCTGTGGAAGAACCATCGCCTGGCCACGATTGCGGGCGCGGTCGGAGTGATCGCGATCGTCGCCGGGGTCGCCGCTTACCTGATCCTGAAGCGACCGAATGACAAGTCGTGCCCCGATCCGTGCATCCTCGAGACGACCGAGGCCCCCGCGCCCGTCGTGGACGCGGTCGATTGGCCCACCTATGGCCTGGACAACGAGCGCACCCGCTACCTCGATGCTCGCAGGGTGAAGCCGCCCTACGTCGTCAAGTGGACGTTCAAGGGCCGGAAGCTCCTCGAGTACTCGCCGATCCTCGTGCGCGGCGCCCTCTACGGGGTGAACAACAACGGGATGGCGTTCTCGGTGAAGAAGAGCACGGGGAAGGGGCGCTGGCTGCGCGAGATCGCCGCCCGGAACGCCTCCGCGCCGGCCTACAGCGACGGAATGATCTACATCTCGAACCTGGAACCGGGCCAGGTGATCGCCCTGAGCACCCGTGACGGGCGCACCGTCTGGCGGCGGTCGCTTCCGGGCCGGACCGAGTCCTCGCCGGCCGTCGTCGGGAACAAGGTGATCGCGGGCTGCGAGTGCGGGACGCTCTATGCCTTCGACAAGAAGACGGGCAAGAGCGTCTGGGAGAGAGATCTGGGCGGTCAGCTGAAGGCGGCCCCCGCGGTCGGCGACGGGGTTGCGTACATAGGCGACTACTCCGGCAACATGAGCGCCGTTCGGGTCGCCGACGGCTCGGTGGAGTGGCAGTCGAGCTCGCAGGGGACCGGGGTCTCCGCCGGCGCCTTCTACGGCACGGCCGCCGTCGCCTTCGGCCGCGTCTACGCGGGCTCGAAAGACGGCCGCGTCTACAGCTTCAACAAGCAAACCGGAGATCTCGCCTGGAGCCAGACCATCGGCGGCGAGGTCTATGCCGGGGCGGTTGCGGCCGACACGCCGAAGAGCCCCCCGTCGGTCTATTTCGGCACTTATGGAGGAAGCAGCTTCCACGCGCTCGATGCGCGTACCGGCAACGTGCGCTGGACAGCGGACGTCGGCGGCTCGGTGATCGGCGCCGCAAGCCTGATCGGGGAGACCGTCTACGTCGCCAACCTGGCGAACACCGAGACCGATGCCTTCGACGCGGCCAACGGCGAGAAGCTGTGGAGCTTCAAGGATGGTGCGTACAACCCCGTGATCTCGGATGGCCGCCTCCTATACCTGACCGGTTACAAGACGATCTACGGGATGAAGCCCGTGTCCGCGGCGCACGTGTCGAGGAAGGCGGAGGCGGCGAAGTCCAAGCAGAAGGGCGCGGGGAACAAGCGGGTGCGGAACAAGGGCTAGCCGCTGGCCAGGCGGACCGGGATCCCCGCCTCCTCCATGCGCCTCTTCGCCTCGGCGACGGTGTGCACGCCATAGTGGAAGATCGAGGCGCAGAGCACCGCGTCGGCGTGGCCGCGCTCGACCGCGTCGACCAGGTGATCGAGATCACCCGCCCCTCCGGACGCGATCACCGGGACGCCGACGGCGTCCGCCACCGCGCGGGTGAGCTCGAGGTCGTAGCCGTCCGTGGTCCCGTCGCGATCCATGCTCGTCAGCAGCACCTCTCCGGCGCCGAGCTCGGTCGCCTCCCGCGCCCAGGCAACCGCCTCTCGGCCCTCCACCCTGGTCCGTCCGCCGTGCACGTAGACGTCCCACTCGGCGTCCCCGAAATGACCCGGCGGCGCATCGCATGTCTCCGACGACTCCCCCGCCCCACGGCGCTTCGCGTCGATCGCGATCACGACGCACTGCGAGCCGAACACCTCGGCGAGCTCGGAGATCAGCTGGGGGCGGTCGAGCGCCGCCGAATTGACCGAGATCTTGTCGGCTCCCGCATCGAGGACGGCCTGGGCGTCCTCGACCGAGCGGATCCCGCCGCCGATGGTGAACGGGATGAAGACGTTGTCGGCGGTCCGGCGCGCGAGCTCGACAATCGTGTCGCGACTCTCGTGCGAGGCGGTGATGTCGAGGAAGACGAGCTCGTCGGCGCCCTCCGCGTCATAGCGCTCGGCGAGCTCGACCGGGTCGCCGGCGTCGCGGATGTCGACGAAGTTCGTACCTTTGACGACGCGGCCCGCGTCGACATCGAGGCAAGGGATGACCCGCTTCAGGACCATGATCCGAGCGTAGCGGCGGCCTCTGTCCCCGCTTCGGCCTGCCGCTTGACGGCTCCCGGCGAGATCCCGAGGACGCGTTTGAAGGCGCGAGCGAAAGCAGCCTCGGACCGGTAGCCGAGCCGGCTCGCAAGCTCGGCGACGGTCGCGCCCTCGTCCCCGAGCGCGTTGAACGCGAGATGCATCCGCCATCGGGTGACGTACTGCATCACCGACTCGCCAACGAGCTCGCTGAAGCGGGCAGCGAAGGCCGACCGCGACATCGCCAGCTCCCGCGCGAGCATCCCCACCGTCCAGGGCCGCGCCGGGTCCCTGTGGACCATCGAGATCGCACGCCCGATCTGGGGGTCCTGAAGCGCCCCGAGCCAACCGGTGCGCGCGGCGGGATCGGTCTCGATCCACGAGCGGATCGCCTGGATCACCAGGATGTCGCCCAACCGCGTGATCACGGCCTCGCCCCCGGGCCGCAGCTCTCTCGCCTCGGCGGCCATCAGCGCCAGCGTGCTCTGCAGCCAGTTGGACTGCGGCGAGGTGGACGCCTCGACGTGGATCGTGTTTGGCAGGATCTGGACGAGATTGCGCGCGGACGGATGATCGAATCGGACCGCTCCGCAGATCAAGGTCGTCGGAGCGCCGCCCTCACCGTGGCGAAGGACCTCGTAGCGGTCGCTGAGCAGCTCGCGGTCGAGCTCGAGGATTCCGGGAACGGGGGCTCCCGGATCGCTTCTCAATCGATGTCCCTCGCCGTGGGGCACGAGCGCGAGATCGCCGCGCCCAAGCTGCGTCGCCCCGTCGCCATCGGCTTCGAGCCGCACGGCGCCGGAGACGACGACGTGGAACCAGAGATATCCCGGCATCGGCGGAAGCGTCAGCCCCCAGGGCGCCGTCAGCTCCGAGCGGCAGTAGAAGGCGCCGTTCATCCGCAGCAGGTGGAGCGCCTCACCGAGCGGATCCGAGGGCGCCCAAGGATCGAGCGTACTCATCTCTTGAGCATATGACGCAAGGACAACTGGTTGTCCACCGAACTGGACGTCTGAGCATGAAACTCGGCCTGTTAGTCATAGACACGCCAGGGTCACTAGCGGAGACTGGACGAAATGCAATCGGCGATTGGAGGAGTCATGAGCGAGAGCAGACGAGGAGGGATGCCCACGCTGGTTCTCGGCGGAACGGGCAAGACCGGCCGCAGGGTGGCGGAGCGCCTCGAGGCCCGGGGTCTCCCGGTGCGGATCGGGTCCCGATCCGGTGAGCCGCCGTTCGACTGGGAGAACCCGGCGACGTGGACCGGCGCGCTCGAGGGCACAGAGGCGGTCTACATCTCCTACTCCCCGGACCTCGCCGTCCCCCGTGCGGTGGAGACCGTGGGCTCGTTCGCCGAGCTGGCCGTTCGCAGCGGGGTCGAGCGCCAGGTGCTGCTGGCGGGCCGGGGGGAGCCCGAGGCGGAGCTCGCGGAGCAGGCGGTGCGCGACTCCGGCGCCGCGCTGACGGTCCTGCGATCGGCCTGGTTCGCCCAGAACTTCAGCGAGGACTACATGCTCGAGCACGTGCTGAGCGGCGAGGTCGCACTCCCGGCCGGAGACATGCCCGAGCCGTTCATAGACGCCGACGACATCGCCGACGTCGCGGTGGCCGCCCTGACCGAGGGCCGACATGTCGGCGAGCTCTACGAGCTGACGGGCCCGCGTCTGTTGACCTTCGCGGAGGCGACCGAGGAAATCGCCGCGGCCGCCGGTCGCGAGATCCGCTATCTGCCGATTTCAGTCGAAGAGCACGCGGCGGCTGCCGCGGACCAGGGCGTACCCGCGGAAGTGATCGAGCTGCTCACCTACCTGTTCACGGAGGTCCTGGACGGCCGGAACGCCCGCCTGGCCGACGGGGTCGAGCGCGCGCTCGGTCGGGAGCCCCGAGACTTTCGCGACTACGCACGCAGAGCCGCCGCCAGCGGCGTCTGGAACGCGTCTGCGGTCCCGGCAGCGGGCTACAGGTGATCGATCCGGCTCAATCCCAGTCGCCTGCGGCGTACGCCCAGGCGATGAACAGGAGCTGCACGGGAAGCCGGGCATACAGCGCGTTGCGTCCTCCCGGAACGCCCTTCTCGAACCGCTCGGCCTCGATCGCCATGTGGACGTTCGCCGGGAAGATCGCCAGCAGGGTGGCGATGCTCAAGGCGCTGCCCGCGCGCCGGGTTGCCGGGTGCATCGTCGCGAGACCGCCCGCGATCTCGGCGACTCCGCTCGCATAGACAAGCTCGCGGTGCCGCGGCAGGTACGGCGGCATGATCCGCTCGTACCAGCGCGTCTTCACGAAGTGCATCGCTCCCGCGAAGATGAAGAAGGGGCCGAACAGTCTCCCCACGGCCGGGAATCTATCCGCCGATTGCCGCCTCCGCCTCGGCGACAGTGAACCGGCGCTCGTACAGTGCCCTGCCGACAATCACGCCGGCGAGGTTGCCCAGGCCGAGGCCGGCCAGGGCACGCAGGTCGTCGAGCGACCCGACGCCTCCGGAGTAGATCAGCTCCCCCTCGGTGGCCTTCGCAACCCGCCCGAGGGACTCGAGGTCGGGCCCGGACATCGATCCATCGACCTCGACCGGCGTGTAGACGAATCGCCGGATCCCGCGCGCACCGAGCGCGGCGACCACCTCGGTCGTCGCGAGCCCGGACTCCTCGGTCCATCCCTCCGCCGCCACCTTCCCCGCCCGGGCATCGACCGAGACGACGACTCGGTGCCCGTGAGCCGCCGCGATCGCCGCCGTCATCTCTGGGTCGCGGATCGCCGCGGTCCCAAGCACGACCCGCTCGACGCCCGATGAGAACGCCTCCTCGACCTTCTTCGAGTCCCGCAGACCGCCGCCGAGCTGCACAGGGACGCCGACCCCGGCGACGATTCGCCGGACGTGCTCGAGATTGACGGGCTCGCCCGCCCGGGCGCCATCCAGGTCGACGACATGCAGCCATTGAGCTCCCCCGTCCTCCCATCGGCGGGCCGCTTCGACCGGGTCGTCGTCGTAGGTCGTCTCGCGGTCATAGTCCCCCTGCAGGAGCCGGACGGCCCTGCCGTCTCGAATGTCGATTGCCGGATAGAGGATCAAGACGGTCCCTGGCACCCGCGGCGCGGGGACCTCACGCCGGCGATCTGCAGATTCGGACGAAGTTTGCGAGGAGCCCGAGGCCGGCGACACTGGACTTCTCGGGATGGAACTGGACCCCGTAGAGGGGCGGGCGCTCGACCGCGCACGCGAAGCGCTCTCCGTATGCGGCCGTTCCGAGCACTTCGTCCCCCCTCGCCGGCCGGGGTGCGAAGGAGTGCAGGAAGTAAAAGGGCGTGTCCTCGCCGAGCCCCTCCGTCAGGCGTGAGACGTGCTCCCAGCGCACCGGGGACCAACCCATGTGCGGGACCTTGTACCCGTTCGCCTCCAGCGGGCCCACCACCCCGCCGAGAAGCCCGAGGCCGCTCGCCCCCTCGTTCTCCGCGGAAGACTCGAACAGGAGCTGGAGGCCGAGGCAGATGCCCAGCACCGGCACGCCGGCCTCGATCCGGCCGGCGACCAACTCGTCCAGGCCGATCTCCCGGACGCGCTCCATCGCCCTCGGGAAGGCGCCGACACCGGGCAGGATCACTCCCGCCGCTGACTCCGCGCTGGCAGGATCTGAGGTGATCTCGACCTCGGCCCCGACCCGCTCCAGGGCCTTCTCCACAGAGCGGAGATTGCCCATCCCGTAGTCGAGGATCGCCACCTTCACGGCGCGTCCTTCGCTTCGCGTCCGGGAGCGCGGAGTCACGACGTCAACGTCCCCTTGGTCGACGGGACGCCGCCCTCGTCCGGGTCGACGGAGACCGCCTCGCGAAGGGCTCGGGCGAACGCCTTGAAGCACGCCTCGATCATGTGGTGGGCGTTCGAGCCCGACCGCACCCAGATGTGGAGCGTCATCTTCGTGTTCGACGAGACGGCGCGGAAGAACTCCTCGGTGAGCTCCGAGTCGAAGCCGGCGATCGTCACGTCCGGCAGGTCGGCGTCGAAGTCGCAGTACGGACGCCCCGAGATGTCGATCGCGCATTCGGCGAGGGCCTCGTCCATCGGGACGAGGGCGGACCCGTAGCGACGAATTCCGGCCCTGCCGCCGAGTGCGTCGTCGATCGCCTGGCCGATGCAGATGCCGACGTCCTCCGTGGTGTGGTGGGCGCCGGTCTCGAGATCGCCGGTCGCCTCCAGCTCCAGGCCGAGCCGCCCGTGGCGGGCGAGCAGCTCGAGCATGTGGTCGAGGAAGCCCACCCCGGTCGAGATCGAGGCCTCGCCGCCGTCGAGATCGAGGCGCAGCCGGACCCGGGTCTCCCGGGTTTCGCGATTGATCTCTGAAGTACGGCTCATCCCCCGTTCCCTTCCAGCCGCGCCTCCACGGAGTCTGCGTGCAGCGGAAAGCCCTCGGCGCGCGCCAGCGTAGCGACCGCCGGTGCGAGCGACCGGGCGGCGTCCTGCGTGATCTCGACCGTCGAGATGAGCCGCCTGAAGACGCTCGGGCTCAACGGGCCCTGGAAGCGCCCGGCGCCGCCCGTCGGGAGGACGTGGTTGGAGCCCGCCGCGTAGTCACCGAAAGCGGTTGCGCTCCGCTCGCCGACGAAGACGCACCCGGCGGTCGTCACGCCGCCCGACAGCGTCTCCGCGTCCTCCGTGAGGATCTCGAGGTGCTCGGGCGCGAGCGCGTTCGCGAGTGCGATTGCGGCGGAGGTGTCCGGGACCGCGACGAGGGCGAGGGGCGCGTCGCCCGCGATCTCCCGCTCCGACGCGAGCCTCTCGACCGCCGCCTGGATCGCTTCGAGGATCGACGTCTCGACCGCCGCGGCAACGAGCAGCCCGTCGGGACCGTGCTCGGCCTGGGCGCAGAGATCGAGGGCGATCCACTCAGGGTGAGCGGTGTCCCCGGCGACCGCCATCAGCTCTGACGGCCCCGCGATCCCGTCGATCCCCACCTGGCCGGCGAGCTGGCGCTTCGCCTCCTGGACGTAGCGGTTGCCTGGCCCCGCGACGACGTCGACCGGGGCGATCGTCTCGGTCCCGATCGCGAGCGCCGCGATCGCCTGGGCTCCTCCGGTCGCGTAGACCTCGTCCGCTCCCGCGATCCGGGCGGCCGCCAGGATCACGTCGGGGACGAATGGCTCCTCCGGACCCGGAGGGGTGACGAGGACGGTGCGCCCGACCCCGGCCGCGTGCGCCGGGATGCAGCCCATCAGGACGGTCGACGGGTACGCGGCCACTCCACCGGGTGCGTAGATCCCCGCCGAGCCGACCGGGACATCCCTGAGCTTCACGGTCTGACCCTGGTCGAGACTCACCTCACGGTCGCCCCCGAGCTGCGCCTCGGCGACGAGCCGGATGTTCGCCGCCGCGGTCTCGAGCGCGGCGACCAGCTCCGGATCGAGCCGGGAGGCGGCCGAAGCGATCCTCTCCGGATCCTGGCGGAACGCCTCGCGCCAGCCGAATCCGGCGCCGAAGCGGCGCTCGAGCTCGGCGATCGCATCGTCTCCACCCTCCCTGACGGCGTCGATGATCACCCGGACCGGATCGCTCACCGCGCTCAGCTCCGGCTGCAGGTCGCGAATCGCCCGGGCGAGGCGGTCCGGAGCGGAGCCGTCCCATTCAAAGCGCCTGGCCCTCACGTCAGCCTCCCCCCTTCGAGCGCAGGCGCTCGACCAGGTCGTCGACCTCGGCGGCGCGGAGCTTGTGGGAGACGCGGTTCGCGATCAGGCGGGCGGAGGAGGTAGTGATCTCCTCTCTCGCCTCGAGCCCGTTCTCCTTCAGCGTTCGTCCGGTCGCGACCAGATCGACGATCCCGTCCGCGAGGCCGACGAGCGGGGCGAGCTCGACCGATCCCTTCACCTCGACCACCTCGGCCTGGCGGCCGGTCTCCTCGAAGTAGCGCTCGGCGATCCGCGGGTACTTTGTCGCGATCCGCATCCCACCCAGGCGGCGCTCGGACTCGCCGAGGCTCTCGTCGCCCTGACGACCGGCGAGGACCATCGTGCAGGCCCCGTAGGCGAGGTCGAGGATCTCGTAGACGGTGCGGTCGGCCTGCTCCATCAGGACGTCCTTGCCGGTGATCCCGACGTCGGCCGCCCCCGCCTCGACGTACGTGGGAACGTCGGAGGGCCGCATCGTCACGAGCGTGAGGCCGTCCGACGAGAAGACCAGCGACCGCGACTCGCCGCGCATCTCGGACGTCTCGACCCCGATCCGGTCGAGAGCGTCGAGCGTCTCGCCCCAGAGCGCTCCCCTCGGGATCGCGAGCTTGAGCGGCCCGCCGAGGCGGGCGCGAATCGGGGCCTCGATCGTCGGCGTCATCGGCCACCTCCTGAAACGGATCGCTCCTCCGGCCCCCTACGGGTCGCGCTGTCGCGCGCCCTCGCATCTGCGGAGCGCTCTCGCATGAACCGCTCCTCCTCCGCCTGGGCGAGGTGGACGCGCTCCAGGTACAGGCCGAATCCCGCCGCGGGGAGCGCTCGGCCGAAACGCCCGAGCAGGTCGTCGTAGCGGCCGCCGCCGCCCAGGATGTGCCCGAGCGCCGGGTCGTAGACCTCGACGATCGCGCCCGTGTAATAGCCGAGGTCACGCAGCAGGCCGAGGTCGAGTTGGACCCGGTCGGCAACGCCGCGCTCGACCAGTCCGTCGTAGGTCGCCTGCAGCCGCTGCGTGGCCCGATCCACGGCGGCGCCGCCCAGGTCGCGCGCCTGCTCCAGAACCTCCGCGCCGCCCCTCATCCCGGGCAGCCGCAGGAGCGTCTCGCGGCCGTCCGCGTCGAGTCCTTCGACCCCGTCCACCTCCACCTCGAGCCCGACGAGGTTGTGTTCGGCGAGGCGGTCGAGGATCCGCCCTCGGGCCTCCCCCTCGACGCCGAGCTCTGTGAGCAGCTGGCGGTAGAGGTCCGCGTCGCCGAGCCCGAGCACCGCCCGGTTGAGCCCGACGGCATCGAGCGCGACGCTCAGCACCTCCAGGACCTCCGCGGTTCCCTCGGGGGCCGGCGACCCGATCAGCTCGATCCCTGCGTGCATGAACTGACGGACCTGCGCGCGCTGGGGACGGATGACGCGGTACGCGTTGCCGACATAGCTGAGCCGCATCGGGGGCTCCGTGTCCGCGAACCTGGTCGAGACGAGCCGCGCGATCGGGATCGTCATGTCCGACCGGAGGGCGAGGAGCTCCCCCCGCTCGTCGAAGAAGCGATAGGCGCCGATCCCGCTGCGTCCCTCGCCGCGCTGAAGGACCTCGTCGTACTCGAGAGTCGGCGTAGCCACCTGGCCGTAGCCATAGCGCTCGAAGACCCCGATCAGGGTCGCCTGGAGCTCGCGGAGCTCCCGCATCTCGTCCGGGAGGATGTCTCGGGTGCCCGGTGGGATCGGGTGGATCATCGGCGCCACCTTAGAGGCGCGGGACGCAATCCCCGGCAGCGAGCTTGCCCCCGGGGACCTGCGTCAGGCGGGAACCCGCTCGGAGGCGACCCGGTCGATCCGGGCGCCGAGGTCGCGCAGGCGCAAATCGATCCGCTCGTAGCCGCGATCGATCTGGGCGACGTTGCCGATCTCCGACGTGCCCTCCGCCGCGAGCGCCGCGATGAGCATCGCCATCCCGGCGCGGATGTCGGGGCTCTCCAGTGGCGCCCCGTGAAGACGGCTCGGACCGCTGACGATCGCCCGGTGGGGGTCGCACAGCGTGATCCGAGCGCCCATCGCGACGAGCTTGTCGACGAAGAACAGCCGGTTCTCGAACATCTTCTCGAAGATCAGGATCGTCCCGTCGGCCTGGGTGGCGAGCGCCAGGGCGATCGAGGTGAGGTCCGCGGGGAAGGCCGGCCACGGCCCATCATCGATCTTCGGGATCGCGTCACCCTGGTCGTCGCGAATCGTGAGCTTCTGCTCGGGCGGGACGAGCAGGGTGTCGTCCTCGACGAGGGTCCGAAGGCCGATCCGCCGGAAGTGTCGGCGGATACCCTCGAGGTCCTCGCTGACGATCCCGGGGATGCGCAGCTCGCCTCCCGTCGACGCGGCAAGGGCCATGAAGCTCGCGATCTCGATGTGGTCCGGGCAGACGTCGTGCTCGGCGCCGCCGAGCGTGTCGCGCCCATGCACCGTCATCACGTTGGAGCCGATCCCATCCACCTGGGCGCCCATCTTGCAGAGCAGCCGGGCTAGGTCCTGGACGTGTGGCTCGCAGGCGGCGTTGCCAATCGTTGTGGGCCCCTCTGTCAGGGCCGCGGCCAGGAGCGCGTTCTCGGTGCCCATCACCGACGGCTCGTCCATGAAGATCCCCTTGGGCTTCAGGCCCTCGGACGGCGCCGAGAGCTCCAGCCAGACGTCGCCGTCGACCTTCGCCCCCAGGTCGCGGAAGGCGTCGAGGTGGGCATCCAGCCGCCTGCGCCCGATCGTGTCCCCGCCGGGCGGTGGCATCCTCACCTGGCCGAAGCGAGCGAGCAGCGGGCCAGCCACCAGGAATGAGGCGCGAATCCGGTTCGCCAGCTCCTCGTCAACCTCGGTGCTCGAGATACCGCCGGCCCGGAGCCGGACCTCGTTCTCACCGCTCCAGGCGACCTCGACCCCGAGTCGCTCGAGCAGCCCGAGCATCGATTCGACGTCGCGGATCCGCGGCACGTTGCCGATCACGAGCTCCTCGTCGGTGAGCAGGCAGGCGGCGAGGATCGGGAGCGCGGCGTTCTTGTTGCCCGCGGGAATGATCTCTCCCGACAGCGGGACACCGCCCTGGATGATGAATTTCTCCATGGGCGCCTAGAGTAGCCAGCCTCATGGCCGAAGTCTCACGAGACGATGCATGGGCCCTGGTCACGGAGTGGGTCGAGGCGGACTCGCTGCGAAGGCACCTGCTCGGGGTGGAGGCGGCGATGCGCGCGTACGCCCGCAAATGGGGCGAGGACGAGGAGCTCTACGCGGTCACCGGGCTCGTCCACGACCTCGACTACGAGCGGTACCCCGACCTCGAGACCGGTCACCCGCGCTACGCGCTGAAGGAACTGGAGGAGCGCGGTTATCCGCAGGAGGTGATCGACGCGGTCGCCGGTCACGCCGACTTCATGGGGGTGCCTCGTGAGACCCGGCTGGCGAAGACGCTCTATGCGGTGGACGAGCTCTCCGGGTTCGTCGCGGCGTGCGCCCTGGTCAGGCCGACCGGGATCGAGGGGATGAAGCCGAAGTCCGTGAAGAAGAAGCTGAAGCAGCCGTCGTTCGCGGCGGCGGTCAGCCGCGAGGAGGTCGAGCGCGGAATCGAAGAGCTCGGCGTCGATCAGGACGAGCACATCGCCCTGATCATCGAGGCGCTCGCCGAGCATTCGGACGAGCTCGGGCTCGGACCGGAAGAGGGTGCGGAGGGCGAGCCCGGCGCATGAGCCGCTGGCTCAAGGTCACCCTGGGCGTGCTCGCCGGGCTCGTCGCACTGCTCGTCCTCAACGCGATCGTGCTCTCCAGCACCACGAAGGACGCGGAGATCCGCGACGACGGCGCGAAGCTGGTCGAGACCGCAAATGGGACCCTTCAGGTCCTCGACGAGGGCGATCCGTCGGGCACCCCGGTCGTGCTCGTCCACTGCTACACGTGCTCGATGAACTGGTGGGACGACGTCGCGCCCCTGCTCGCGCGGGACCACCGGGTGATTCGCGTGGACCTGCTCGGCCACGGCGGCTCCGACAAACCCGGGTCCGGCTACTCGATCCCCGATCAGGCGAGCGCGGTCGCGGAGGCGCTCGCGGCACTCGGAGTCAGCGGCGCGACCGTGGTCGGGCACTCGCTCGGCGGCACCGTCGCCACCGCGATCGCCGAGCAGAGTCCGCAGCTCGCCTCCCGGGTGGTGATCATCGACCAGGCCGCCGACGACAGCTTCAGGGACCTCTCGCTGAGCCAGCGGGCCGGCACCTGGCCGGTGATCGGCCAGGCCCTCAGCCGGGTCGCGCAGATCTCCCCGGACTCGGTGGTCCGAGGCCAGTATCAGCAGGCGTTCGCACCCGACTTCAGCATCTCGGCCGGGTTCGAGAACTCCGATCAGGTGGTCGACGACCTGCGTGCGATGAACTACGACGCCTTCGACGAGTCGAGCGAAGCCGAGGGCGATTACACGGACGAGGCGCCGCTCGACGAGCGGCTCGCGGCGATCGGCGGTCCCCTGCTCGTGATCTTCGGGGCCGAGGACCAGATCTACGACGCGGAGGAGGCGCTCGCGCGCTACGCGACGATTCCCGGTGCCCAGACGGAGCTGATCGCGGAGGCGGGGCACTCCCCCAACGTCGAGACGCCGGAGCAGGTCGCCGAGCTGATCCTGGCGTTCGCCGCTCCGTCGCCCGCGGAGCCGAAGCCGAAGCCACCCGCAGCTTGAACAGCCCACCCGTGCCGTCCACGACGGCTCCAGCTGGTGTTCGTGCCAGAGGACTCGCCAAGGACGGCGAAAGGGCCCGGTTTCCCGAGCCCTTTCTGGGAACAAGGTTTCCCTTGTTCCGTTGATCAGCACTTTACGCCTCGCAACGGGGGAGTCAAGGGCCGTAAACGGATGTCTTCGCAAGTTGCGGAGAACCCGACCGCCGGACCAACCCTCGGACGTAGGCTGGGCGGAGTGGCGGTTTCCTCAACCCCGTCCGTGAGAAAGTCGCCGAGAAGCGAAAGGGCCCGGTTTCCCGGGCCCTTCCTTTGAACGAGAACTCGATTGATCTTGCGATCAACCTGTTTCTGTTCAGTGCGGTCACCCTACACCCCGGCGCGTCAAGTCAACTGCGTCGCCCGGCGCAGAATCCGCAACGACCGGAAACTCGGCTCACCGCCAGCGTCCGCCGGCCTTCGCCCACGCGTTCATGTGGTCGACCGAGCAGAAGCCGTCGGCGACCCGGTGCTCGCCGCGATGGCGGACGAGGAGCACGTGGGCGTCGGACAGCTCCGCGCCGCAGTGCGAGCAGGTCTTCGTCCCCTCGTCGAGCGACGGGGGCTCGGTCAGCGCCCCAGCGTCCCAGTGGGCTCCCTGGAGGGCCCAGGGGACGACGTGCTCGAGGCGGCAGAAGACCGCGCGGCGCTCCCCCGCCGGCTCATAAGCGCGAAACCCCTCGTCCGGCTCGACGCCGGCACCGCACCAGGTGCATGGCTCGTTCATGTCATCTGACGGTTGCTCCTGCAAAGCACCCTCGCATATAGGCTCGCGGGCGGATGGCCGGGCTGAGAACAGTGGTGCTCGAGGGCGACCAGACTGGTCAGGAGCTGCTCGAGCAGGCGCTTCGGGTCGTCTCACCGGACGTGATCGGCGTCGACGTCGAGCTCGAGAGGTTCGACCTTTCGCTCGAGAACCGGCGCCGCACCGGTAACGAGGTGTGCAGGGAGGCTGCGCGCGCGATGACGGAGGCCGGCTTCGGGATCAAGGCCGCGACCGTCACACCGGAGGGCGCGGGCGATGTCGGTAGCCCGAACCGCCTGATCCGCGAGGCGATCGACGGGAAGGTGATCGTGAGGACCGGCCGGCGGATCCCGGGGGTGAGCCCCGTCGCGGGAATCCATCATCCGATCTCAATCGTCCGGATGGCCGTCGAGGACGCCTACGGCGCCGAGGAGACCCGCCGCTCCGAAGGCGAGGACGAGATCGCCCAGCGGACCGAGGTGATTCACCGCTCCAACTGCCGCGCCGTCGCCGAGTACGCCTTTCGGACCGCCAGGCAGATCGACGGCCGCGTCTACGGGGGGCCGAAGTGGACCGTCAGTCCGCTTTACGAGGGGATGCTGAAGGAGGAGATGGATGCGGCTGCCGAGCGCCACCCCGACGTCGAGTACGAGCCGCTCCTGATCGACGCCACCTACGCGGGACTGCTCACGGGAAGGGCGAGCGAGCCGCTGGTGATCCCCTGCCTGAATCGCGACGGCGACCTTCTCTCCGACCTCGTTCTCCCGCTCTACGGGTCGATCGCCGGCGCCGAATCGGTTCTCCTCTCCCTCGATGAAGAGCTCCGCGTGCGGGTCGCGATGGCCGAGGCTCCGCACGGGACGGCGCCCGCGCTCGAGGGAAAGGACATCGCGAACCCGATGGCGATGATCCTCGCCGTAGCGGCTCTCCTCCACTACGCGGGCGAGGCCGGCTTCGATCGGGCAGAGCGGGCCTCGGCCGCGATCTACGACGGCGTGATGCAGGTCGCCGCCGAAATCCGGACGCCTGACCTCAAGGGGCACGCGAGCACGACCGAATTCACCGACGCGGTGATCGAGCGGGTTCGAAGTCCATCCGCCCGCTGAGACGCTCGTCGGCCTCCGGGCGGGTCAGCTCGTAGAAGGCGAGCCGCTGGCCGCCCGGCGTGCGCAGGGCCGCCGCCGGTCCGTGGGGGAACCCGAACTCGGCCTCGATCGTCGCTCCGCGGCGCTCCAGCTCCGCGACGGCCGCATCGAGATCCGACACCCGGTGAAGGACGACCGGGGCCTCGCCCTCCATGTGCCCGGCGAGCAGCAGGCGCGGGCTGCCGGCCGCGAGCCTCACCTGCGCGACCCGCGTCCCGAACGCCTCGATCGCGAAGACGATCTCGGCACCGAGGACGTCCTGGTAGTAGCCGAGATCGCGAGCCACGTCGGTGCTGGGCATGTAGAGGAAGTCGAACGATTCGATCTGGTCCCACACCTCAGATCACCGGTTCCGTCGACGGCGGCTCGGTGAGCGGCTCATCGGCGACCCGGCGCCACTCGGCGATCCGGTCGCCGTGAATGACAAAGGCGGTCCGCGCGGTCTCTCCCACCCCCGACCCGCATTCGCCCGGACCCGGTCGCTCGGTGAGCTCGAAGGTCGCGACCACGAACCGCCCCGACCGTTCGGCCTCGGTCAGCTCAGCACCGCAGGGCAGCGACTCGTTGAAGGCGATCACCTCGCCGCGGTTGATCAGACGCAGCGGCGGGGTGCCGTTCTGGACCGTGGCCGGGATCTCGAATCGCTCGGCGGCCGCCTCTACGTCACCGGTCCGAAGCTGATCCGCCCACTCCCGGATCACCTCGACCGCGTCGGCATCGGCATCGCCGGGGATCGAGGGCTCGTCGTCGGAGCAGGCTGCAAGCGACAGGGCGCTCAGCGCGGCGGCGACGATCGCCTTCGCGGTCATCGAGAGATCATCCCAACCAACGAGCTTGGGCCGGCGGCCTCAGTCCGCGCGCAGATGGCGGAACTCGATCCGGTCGCCAGCGACGGTCGCCTCGCCAATCGACCGATGCGGTGCCCGACGGCGCTCCGTCGGACTGCCGGGATTGAAGATCTGGAAGCCGTCGCGCTCCTCGTGGAGCGGCATGTGGGAATGGCCGAAGACCACCGCGTCGGCGGCGGGGAAGCGGACGCGAAGCCGCTCCAGCCGCCCCTTCGCAGGCCCGGCGTCGTGGATCAACCCGAGGACGACTCCTTCGAGATCCAGCGACAGCTCCTCCGGCAGCTCCCGCCGCAGCTCCGTGCTGTCGACGTTCCCGTGAACGGCGGCGACGGGCCCGAGGCCGCGCAGCTCCGCGAGCACCGACGACTGGCTGAAGTCACCGGCGTGGACGATCAGGTCGGCGGATCGAAGGGCCTCCAGGCAGACCCGCGGGAGGCGGCGATCGTCGCGCGGCAGATGCGTATCCGCGATCAGGGCGAGCCGGACCAAATGAAAACGGGGTGCTCCTCGCTCCCGCACGAAACGGGTCGCGCCTGTCTGCGCGCCCGCGCATCACACCCCCGCATCATCCGTCGCGCTCGGAGCGCTCGCGCTCAGCGAGCATCCGCTCGAGGTAGGCGGATTTCTCGGCCCGTCGCCGGTGCTGACGGGCCTCGTCGGAGGTGATCGACTCCGTGATCGCCTCGTGCTCCTCCGTCGTCCGCTCGTGCTGTGCGCGACGCAGCTCCTCGGTGGTCGGTTCGCGCTTCCCCATCCCCCGGAGAGTACTCCGGCCGAGGACGACCTACAGGGGCGACTTCGCCCGGCCCTCCCGGCCCTTCGCGCCGCTCTTCTGAACCGCCTTGCGCGACTTGGAGAACGGCTTTTGGAACCATCTCCCGAGCTTCCCGGGAGCCTTGCCGGATGTCCGCTGTCCGACCTGGAGCGGCTTGTCGCCCGCCTCCTGGAAGTAGCGGGAGAGCCGCGGGGCGAGGAAGGCGAGGACGAGGAGAACGAGGCAGAAGGCGATGATCCCGGCGATCAGCATTGGTGCCACGATGTTTCCCCCTTGCGGCGCCCCCTAACCGTTGACTCTTCATTAAGAAGCCGGATTGCTTGACGGATCGGGCGGGGTATACGAACATATGTTCGATGCCCGTCGCATGTGCCCTCATCCCCCGGTTCCGGCTGATCGCAGCGCTCGCCGAAGCATCGAACGGGTCGCTCCTAAACGGAGCGCCCTCGCATCTGGGCCGGGTCGCTGCGCTCGCCCCCGAGCCGGGCGCCGCCCAGCTGGTCGGTGAGGTCTCCGAGCCTGCCGAGAAGTTCGGCCTGCGCCCGGGGATGCGGCTCGGGGAGGCGCTCTCGCGCTGTCCCGAGCTGGCCCTGATCCCCCCCGACCCCGAGTGGGCGGAGCGATCCTGGGATGACGCCCTGCGGCGGCTCGAGGGAATCGGCGCCGAGGTCGAGTCCGACCGCGCCGGCGAGGCCTTCTTCGAGGCGGGCGGCCTGGAGGGCCTCTGGGGAGGGGTCGACGGGGTGCTCGCGCGCGCCCGCCGCGCGCTGTCGTGCGAGGGTGTTCCCCGTCTCGGCGCCGGCTCCGGGCGGTTCTGCGCCTTCGTAGGCGCAAGCCGCAATCGGGTCGTCCCCGAGGGCGGGACAAGGGAGTTCCTCTCCCCGCTCCCCGTTTCGCTCCTCTGCGGGCGGCTGGGACCTACATCTACGGCGGCCACAAAAACCGTCGCCGGATATGCCGACGACCTTCCCAACGAGCTCGAGCGGCTCGGGATCTCGACCCTGGGACGGCTCGCCGGACTGCCGCGCGATGCGGTCGCCGATCGCTTTGGGGAGCTTGGACTGCGCGCCCTGCGCCTCGCGCGCGGAGAGGACGATCCCCTGCGGCCGAGGCCGGTGCGCGAGACGATCTCGGCCGAACTTGAGCTCCCTGAGGCGGTCTCGGGACAGCAGCTCGAGCGGACCCTCGCGCTGCTGATCTCCCGGCTGCTGGCTCATCCGGCGAGGCGCGGGCGGACCCTGAGAGCGCTGCGCCTCTCCGCCCGCCTCGCCGCCGGCGGCGGATGGCGGCGGGAGGTCGCGCTGCGCCGGGCGAGCGCGGATGGCCGCAGGCTCTCGGATGCCCTCCTCCCCCACCTCGACCAGCTGCCGGCTCCTGCAGCAACGCTTCGACTGGAGGCGCTGGCGCTCGGCCCGGAGACGGGGGAGCAGCTCACCCTCTCCGCCCCCGAGGAGGAGCGGCGACGGCGGATCACCGAGGCGGTGCGCCAGACCCGCTCGGCCGCCGGTCCCGACTCGGTCCTGCGGGTGCTGGAGGTCGACCCCGATTCGCGGGTCCCGGAGCGGCGGGAGGTGTTGATGCCATTTCCGGAGGAGCCGTGAGACCGGGCCGAGTGAACAAGCCCTGGCCGGTCCCCGTCCAGTTGGGATCCGATGGGACGCCGCGGGCGGTCGGCCGCCTCTCCGTCGAGTCAGTGCGGGAGGAGTGGATGGTCGAGGACGGTTGGTGGACCAAGAAACCCCTGCAAAGGCGCTACTTCGAGCTGGTCCTTGAGGACGGCAGCGACGTGGTCGTCTTCTGCGAGCCGGAGTCGGGGCGCTGGTTCCGGCAGCGGGATTGATCTCCCCCGGCTACATCGAGCTCCACTGCCACTCGGCCTACTCCTTCCTGGACGGAGCCTCGGATCCGGCCGAGCTGGCTGCCACCGCCGCGGACCTCGGTCACGAGTCGCTCGCGCTGACCGATCACGACAATGTCTGCGGTGCGATGGAGTTCGCGCACGCGTGCGCGGGCGTCGGCGTTAGGCCGATCCACGGCGCGGAGCTGACCGTGGAGGTGCCGCGTCGAATCCCCCGCCCGATCCATGTCACGCTCCTCGTCGAGTCGGCGGCGGGGTGGCGCAGCCTCTGTCGGCTGATCACCGCGGCGCATCGCGGCACCCGGGAGCCAGCATCAAACGGGTTGCGCTATCGCGCACCCTCGCATCAGCGCGAGGCGCTGCCGCCCTCCCTCCCCATCGACGAGCTCGATCGATGTGCGGAGGGACTGGTCTGTCTCTCGGGCTGCGCCGGCGACGGCGCCGTGGCCGGGACCTGGGAGAGGGGCGATCCGGCCGCAGCCGAGGCCCTCGCCCGCCGGCTTCTGCGGATCTTCGGCCACGACCGCTTCCGGATCGAGCTGCAGCGGCCCCTCTGGCGTCGCGATCGCTCGCGCAACCGCTGGCTCGCCTCGCTCGCGGAGCGGCTCGGCGTCCCGGCCGTGGCCACCGGGAACGCCCACGCCCACCATTCCTCCCGGCTTCCCCTTCAGGACTCGCTGGTGGCGGTTCGACTGGGCGCGACCCTGGACGAGACGGAGGGCCTGCGGAGGGGCAACATGGCCTCCGCCCTGCTCTCGGACGCTCAGGCGGCGGCGCGCTTCAGCGATCACCCGAAGGCCTTGGCCGAGTCGGTGCGACTGGCCGACAGGCTGCGCTTCGACCTCACCCGCGAGCTCGGCTACAGCTACCCGGGCGCCGAAGACAGGGGCGCCGATCGTCGCCTGGCGGGGCTCTGCCGGAGGCGGCTCGTCCACCGCTACGGCTCCCCGGGCTCGGGGGCTGATGGGTGCTCGGCATCCAACCGCGCCGAGGCGGAGCGACGGCTCGAGGAGGAGCTGGCGCTGATCCGGGCGCTGCGCCTCTCGGGTTTCTTCCTGCTCCATCACGACATGCTCGAGCTCGCCCGCGAGGTGGCCGCGGAGGTGCGCGGTCCGGACTCCACGCGGCGGCTGCTGCCTCCCGGTCGGGGCCGCGGCTCAAGCGTCAGTTCCCTGGTCTGCTACCTGACCGGTCTCTCCCACATCGATCCGATCGAGAACGATCTGTTCCTCGGGCGGTTTCTGAACGAGGAGCTGACCGAGGTCCCGGACATCGACCTCGACTTTCCCCGGGACATCCGCGAGAAGCTGATCCCGCGGGTGCACGAGCGCTACGGATCCGAGCGCTCGGCGCTGGTCGCCTCCTTCGCCACCTACAGGGCGCGCGGGGCGATCCGGGACCTCGGTAAGGCGCTCGGCCTGCCGCCGGGCGAGGTGGAGCGGCTGGCGCGGGCCGTCGACGTCTACGAGGCGAGTCGGGACGCCCGGGAGCGGATGGAGGAGGTGCTCGGGAGGCTGCGGGCGCGATCGCCTCGCTGGAGGGCGCTGGTGGAGCTCCTGCCGGAGATCGCTGGGCTCCCCCGCCACATCTCCCAGCACCCGGGCGGCATGGTGATCTCGACCACGCCGCTGGTCGAGCTCTGTCCCGTGCAGCCGGCGGCGATGGAGGGGAGGCAGATCGTCCAATGGGACAAGGACTCATGCGCTGACGCCGGCTTCTTGAAGATCGACCTGCTCGGGCTGGGAATGCTCTCGGCCGTGGAGCGCTGTGTCGACGAGATCGCGCGAACGCGTGGCGAGCGGATCGACCTCTCGCGCGTGCCACTGGACGACGATCGGGTTTGGAAGTCGATCCAGCAGGCGGAGACCACGGGTGTCTTCCAGATCGAGAGCAGGGCGCAGATGCAGATGCTCCCCCGGACCCTGCCGCAGAACCTCGACGACCTGACCGTGCAGGTGGCGCTGGTCCGGCCGGGGCCGATCCAGGGCGGCGCGGTACATCCCTACATCGATCGTAGAGCGCGGCTGCGCGAGGATCCCTCCTACCGGGTTCCCTACGAGCACCCCTCATTGGAGCCGGCCCTGCGCGACACGCTCGGCGCGATCGTCTTCCAGGACCAGGTGCTCGAGGTGGCGATGGCGCTCGCCGGATTCACCGTGGGCGAGGCGGAGGGTCTGCGGCGGGCGATGAGCCGGAAGCGATCCGAGGCGGCGATGCGCCGCTACCGGGAGCGGTTCATCGAGGGCGCGGTGGGCCAGGGCGTCTCGCGCGAAGTGGCGGAGCGGGTGTTCGGGCAGATCGAGGGGTTCTCGGGGTTCGGCTTCCCCAAGGCGCACTCGGCGGCATTCGGCCTGCTCGCCTACCAGTCGACCTGGCTGCGGGTCCACTACGGGCCGGAGCTGCTCTGCGCGCTGCTCAACGAGCAGCCGATGGGCTTCTACCCGCCCGATGCGCTGGTTCACGAGGCGCAGCGGCGGGGGCTCGAGATTCTGCCCCCCGACGTCAACCTGAGCGAGCTCGACTGCCGAGTGGAGACCACCGGCGCCGCGGCCGGCTCGGCGGGGAATCCGCCGGTCAGGATCGGGATCGGGTACGTGGCGGAGGTGGCCGAGGTGGACGCCAGCGCGGTGATCTGTGAGCGCCGCCGCGGCGGTCCCTACCGGGACGTCGCCGACCTCACCGGGCGCTCGGGAGCGGGCGCGGGCGCGCTTCAGCGGCTCGCCTGGGCGGGCGCCTGCGACTCGCTGGTCCAGTCGCGGGCGACGGCGAAGGTGACCGACCGGACCTCACACCAGTTCCCGCTCGCGGCGGGCGGAGGGACCGGCAGCGACGAAGAGCATCCGATCGACCCGGACGACGAGCGCAGGCGGCCGGCGCTGTGGGAGGTCGGGGGAACCTCCCGCGCGGCCCGGACCGACGACGGCGCCCAGCTCGCGCTGCCGCTCGACGGCTCCCCCACTCCGGAGCTGCCGGCGCTCGGCCCGTGGGAGCGAATCGTGGCGGACTACCGCACCACCGGGGTCACCCTCTGGAAGCATCCGATGGAACTCCTCCGCCCGGGTCTGCCCTCAGATTCGCGGGCGAGCGAGGACCTGAGCCGAACCCGGC
Source organism: Solirubrobacterales bacterium (assembly GCA_036377415.1). Taxonomy (GTDB): domain Bacteria; phylum Actinomycetota; class Thermoleophilia; order Solirubrobacterales; family 70-9; genus DASUPK01. The sequence goes on along the minus strand of DASUYK010000018.1, from coordinate 2,654 downwards.
ACGGCGCCCGGGTGAGGGTCGCGGGGATGGTGGTCGCACGGCAGCGGCCCGCGACCGCGAACGGAGTGGTCTTCATGCTGCTCGAGGACGAGCGCGGAACGATCAACCTGATCCTGCCGCCGCCGGTGGTCGAGCGCTGCCGCCTCGCTGTCAGGACCTCGGGGTTCGTCCAGGCCGAGGGCAAGCTCGAGCACCGCGAGGGAACGACCAACGTCGTGGTCTCACGGATCGAGCGGCTGGAGCCGCCGGACGTGCCACCTTCCCGAACCCGCCAGATCGCGCCGCCGATCCCGCACGAGACCGGGCGCCCCGCCGCGGTCCCGATCGCCCTGTCGAAACGCTCGTTCGACGGCGTGCGCGAGGCGGCAATGGCAGAGCTGGCGGCCTCGCTGCCGGCGCCGCACAGCTTCGGTCGCAGGGGGCGCTAAGCGCGATGCAACTTCCCCTGCAAATCCGGAAGTCCGTCCGACCGCGTCCATACCTTGCCGCCGATGACAGGAATGCTCATAGACATAAGGGGGCGGCTGCTCGACGCCGCCGACCTCGTGGTCGATTTCGCCACCCTTGGGGAATTCGGGATCGAGGCGGAGCCGGTTCGGGAGTGCGAGGGTCGGCCTTCCGGTCTCGCATCCGGCGCCTCGCACTCGCTGCACGACCGCGCGGGGACCCCTGAGCGGATCGCCGCCTAGGCAGCGACCCGGCTGTCAGCGTCCGCGCTTTCAGTCCACCTCGCCGCGGTCGATCGCGGCGAGGATCTCCCGGCCCACTTCGAGCGCGCGAGCGAGTGTGTCGGGATCGGCGTTCTCGACTGTGTCGCTCGGCGAGTGGTAGTTGGGGATCGTCCAGTCCTGGGCACTCAGGGTGATCGCGCGACCGTGGCGGGCGAGCACGGGCGTCGTGTCGTAGGTGAGACCCGCGTTGTGATCGGCGCCTCGCAGGCCGAGTTCCGGTCGGCGGGCGGCGAGCCGCTCCGCGATTTCGACCAGGCCGGGATCGGTGCTCCACCTGCGCAGCACGCCCTCGTGACGGAGAAAGCGGAGGGTGGCGGGCGCCGCCACCCCGTCGAAGTTGACGAACAGCCAGGAGCGCCAGTCCTCACCCCTCGCCTCCAGGTCGCGGAGGAACGCATCCGCGCCGAGCACTCCCGCCTCCTCGCAACCTGTGAAAAGACAGACCACCCTGGTGCTCGCCGGCGGGGTCGCCTGGAGCTCGATCGCAAGCGTCGCCACAGCGGCGATCCCGGACGCGTTGTCGTTGGCGCCCGGGACATCGACGCCGCGAAGCTCGCGTTCGATCAGGAGGCCCAGTCCCGCGGCGAGGATCCCGTAGGCGGCGCGGACGATCCGATTACCCGCCGGAAGCCGGCGCAGCAGCGGCGCCGCGATCGTCGCGGCGAAGGCGGCCGCCTGCGCGGCGATCCAGCCGTGAAGGACCGGAAGGAAGCGGCGATGGAACATCAGGCCGCTGCGGGAGCTGTCGAGATGGCAGACGAGGCAGGCAGTTCGTCCAGCCTCGCCCGCCGGCTCGATTGTCGCGACGAGATTGTGGCTCTCGCCCCGCGCGAGCATCCTCGAGAGAGGGCGGTGCACCAGGCCGTCCTCCGCCGAGGTGAGCGCGGCGCCTGCGAGCGCTGCTCCCGCCGCCCGGAGCGGGCGCCTGCGCCAGAGCGGTGCGCCGATCAGGGCGACGGCGAGCGCCGTGCCGTACGGGAGCGCGAACGTCGGGTAGGCGGGAAACGCCTGCATCCGGGCGGACACTCCCCTCTTCGTGAGCCGGTCGGAGACGAGCTGCACGGCCCGGCGCTCCGCGGCGCCGGTCGGCCTTCGGCCCCCGATCTCCTCGGAGAGTAGGCGGACCCACTCGAGGGCTTCGCTCTCTCGCTCGACCGCACTGCCGGTTGCGAATTCCACCCGGCGAGCATATGCCCAAAGAACGAGAGGCCCCGCCGCCGAAGGGCTTGCCCGGCCCGGCGAAAGCCGCCCTGAGGGCGGCTCCAGGTAAGACCGGCGGCGACCTACTCTCCCGGGAGGTTGCCCTCCAAGTACCATCGGCGCTGAGAGGCTTAACGGCTCTGTTCGGAATGGGAAGAGGTGTTTCCCTCTCGCTATCTCGCCACCGAAAGCTCTCGAGACGGCCCCGTGAACCTTGAAAACCGCACTAGGCCGGATAAAGAAGCAAAAAAATCCGTCAAGCCCTCGACGCATTAGTACCGGTCTGCTGATCGCATTGCTGCGATTACACAGCCGGCCTATCAACCTGGTGGTCTACCAGGCGTCTTACTCCCTCAAGGGGATGGGAGAGCTCATCTCGAGGCTGGCTTCCCGCTTAGATGCTTTCAGCGGTTATCCGTGCCGCGCGTAGCTAACCAGCAGTGCCCTTGGCAAGACAACTGGTACACCAGTGGCGCGTTCATCCCGGTCCTCTCGTACTAGGGACGACTCCTCTCAACTCTCCAACGCCCACAGAAGATAGGGACCGAACTGTCTCACGACGTTCTGAACCCAGCTCGCGTACCGCTTTAATGGGCGAACAGCCCAACCCTTGGGACCTGCTCCAGCCCCAGGATGCGACGAGCCGACATCGAGGTGCCAAACCGCGCCGTCGATATGGACTCTTGGGCGCGATAAGCCTGTTATCCCCGGAGTACCTTTTAT
>DASUYK010000017.1:0-20686 GCA_036377415.1 Solirubrobacterales bacterium | reverse complement strand
CGCCCGATCGAGCCGCCGTTCCCGCTCCGGAAGTGCAAGCGCCGGCCAGCTGACCGGGGCGACGAGAGCAAGCCGCGGCAGGGTCTGAACGCGGGTGCCCCCCAGCCGCTCGATCGTCGCCCGGTTCGAGATCTCCATCGGCGAGGGGTCGTCGGGCCAGGGGGTGAGCACCACGATTGCGGGCTCGAGGTCGGCCCCCCTGACCGCCTCGATCGTGAGCAAGGTGTGGTTGATCGTCCCGAGCCCCGGCGGCGCCGCGATTACGACCGGCATGGCCAGGTCCCGGGCGAAGTCGCGCACCAGGTAGTCGTCGGTGAGGGGGACGAGGAAGCCACCGACCCCCTCGCAGACGAGCAGGTCTGCGTTCTCGCTCGCCGCCAGCGCTGCGCTGCGAAGCCGATCGGGGCCGATCCGCTCCCCGGCGAGCTCGGCGGCGAGGTGCGGCGAGATCGACGGGCCGTACCGATAGGGCGAGACGTCGTCGTCGCCCTGGCTCGATCCCGCCGCCAAGCGGAGGAGCGCGTGATCCGGCAGCGCCGCGGCGCTCTCCCAGACCTCGGGGCTGGGCGGGTAGTCGTCGAGGCCGCTCACCGCGGGCTTGAACACGGCGACCCGCCTCCCAGACGCCCGCGCGGTGAAGGCAATCGCGGCCGCGACCACGGTCTTCCCGACCTCGGTGCCCGTGCCGGTGACGAAGGCTCCACGCATCAGGCTGCGCGCAGCTCCGGCTTGCCGCTCCCGCCGATCCCAAGCTCCCTCGCCGTCCGGCCGATCAGTGCGGCCACCCTGCGGAGCTCGCCTGTCCGATGGGTCGCCATCGCGCACAGGCGAAGCCGGCAGGTGCCGTCGGGGACGGTGGGCGGGCGGATCGCCTGCGCGAACACTCCCCGCTCGAGCAGCCGCTCCGTCAGCGCCATCGTCTGGGCGGCCTCGCCGATCACGATAGGGACGATCTGGGTCACGGAGGAGCCGGTGTCGAAGCCTTCTGCGGTCAGTCCGTCGCGGAGCGCCGCCGCGTTCGAGCGGAGCCGGTCGACTCGGCCCGGATGCTCGACGAGCAGCTCGATCGCCGCCGACGCCGCCGCGACCACCGGCGGCGGGAGGGCCGTGGAGAAGATGAACGGCCGGGCCGAATTGAGCAGGAAGTCGACCAGCTCCCCGGATCCGCACACGTAGGCGCCGTAGCCGCCGAGGGCCTTGCCGAGGGTCCCAACGATCACGTCCACCTCTCCGCCGAGCCCCGCGGCGGCGACCGAGCCCCGCCCGTCGGGCCCGATACAGCCGGTCGCGTGGGCCTCGTCGACCATCAGCCGGCAGCCGTGCCGGCGCGCCAGCTCCGTCAGCTCCGCAAGCGGGGCCAGGTCGCCGTCCATCGAGAAGAGCCCGTCGGTGACGATCAGCGAGCCGCGGCCACCGGCGCGGCGCAGTCCCCACTCGAGGTGCTCGGTGTCGCCGTGCCGGTAGACGAACGAGTCGGCCCGCGAGAGCCGGCAGCCGTCGATGATGCTCGCGTGATTGAGCTCGTCGGAGAAGACGACCTCGCCGCGTCCGGCGAGTGCCGCGATCGTCCCGGTGTTGGCCAGGTAGCCCGCCCCGAAGAGAAGCGCGGCCTCGGTCCGCTCAAACTCGGCGAGCCGGCTCTCGAGCTCGGCGTGGACCGACATCGACCCGGAGATCAGCCTGGAGGCTCCGGAGCTGGTCCCGAGGCTCAACGCGGCGTCGGCGGCCGCTCGGCGAAGCCGCGGGTGATCGGCGAGCCCCAGGTAGTTGTTCGAGCAGAGCACGAGGACCGGCTCGCCGTCGAGCAGCACGCGGGGGCCCTGCGGTCCCTCGACGACCCGGATCCGGCGGCGGAGTCCCGCGGACTCGATCTCCTCGAGCCGTTGCCCCAGATCGATCAATCGCCCCAGCCCGCGGGCTCGGGGTATGCCGGGACCTTGCCCCTCTTCTTGATCACCCGCAGCTGGGTCGACGGATCCCACAGGTTCGCCTCCGCCTGCCTCTCGATCAGCTCGTCGATCGGGGTGCTCGGCGTGTGTCCCTCCCTCCAGCCCGAGCGGTTGTCCGGACGCGGATTGGAGCCGTTGTCGGGCTGCCGGGCGACGTTGAGTCCGAGCTCCTCGAACATCTCGCGATCCTCCGCGGGCTCGACTCCGAGGGTGGTCAGGAAGTTCCCCATCATCACCCCGTTGAGTCCCGCCTTCACCGCGAGCGGCTGAAGGTCCTGGAGGTTCTCGACCCGCCCGCCGCAGAGGCGGAAGAGCGCATCCGGCAGGATCAGGCGGAATATCGCCACCCACTTGACGACCTCCCAGGGATCCATCGGCTCGCGGTCGCCGAACTTCGTCCCCGTCCGGGGATTGAGCAGGTTGATCGGGACCGAGTCCGGGTTGATCTCGGCGAGCTCGAACGCCATCTCGACCCGCTGCCTGGGCGACTCCCCGAGGTTGAGGATCCCGCCGACGCACGTCTCGAGCCCGGCCTCCTTGACCGCGTCGATCGTCCGGAGCCGCCCCTCGTAGCGGACGGTCGTCGAGACCTCCGGGTAGTAGGAGCGAGCCGACTCGACGTTGTGGTGGACGCGCTGGATCCCGGCGTCCTTCAGCTGCCGCGCGCGCTCCGCGGACATGTGCCCGATCGAGGCGCATCGCTTCAGGTTCGTATGCTCGGAGACGAGCCGGGCGCCCTCGAGGATCTTCGCGAAGTCCCGCTTCGAGAGGCCCTGGCCCTGAGTGACCATGCAGAACCGGTGCGCCCCGGCCGCCTCGGCCGCCTTCGCGTGCTCGAGGATCTGCTCGGGCTCCATCATCGCGTGCATCGGTGTGTCCGCCTCCGCGTAGCGCGACTGGGCGCAGAAGCCACAGTCCTCGGCGCAGCCGCCCGACTTCGCGTTCACGAGCGAGCACATATCGGTCGAGTCGCCGAAGCGGTCCCTCCGGACCCCCCAGGCTCGCTCGACGAGCGCTCCGATCTCGTCCCGATCGGAGAGCGCTCCGAGCTCGAGCGCCTCTTCGAAGCTGATCAGTGGTGCCATCCGCATCCCTTCGACCCGGTGTCTGTCGGGCAATCTAGGAACGCGGCCGGACGCTCCTGCGCGCGCGGGCGCCCAAGGCTCGCCGATGAACAAGCGCCCGGCTCAGGCTCGCCGGGCTGCGGTGATCATTCCCAGCTGAAGTCCTTGACGATCTCCGCGTCGCCCTCGGCGCGCGGGCTGAACGCGAGCAGCTCCAGGCCCTCGTCGTCGGCCTCGAACGCCCGCGTCACCGACGGCGCGACCCGGATTGCGTCGAGCGGTCCGACCTTCTCGACCCGATCGTCGAGTTTCACCCGGCCGGTCCCGGAGAGGACGACGTAGATCTCCTCGGCCTCGCCGTGGCGGTGCGCGAACGCGTGCCGCTTCCCCGGCTTGACGCGCTGGAGCGAGACGCCGGACTGCTCCGACTCCAGGTCGGCATGGGCGAACCGCGCCTCCTGGACCTCGCCGAAGCCGTGGGAGGCCGCCATGTCCTCGACCTCTCTGAGGTTCTTGATCGTGTAGTCCACGACGCCGAGGCTACCTAAGCTGTCTGCCGTGCGAAGGGAGGGATTCGTCATCCCCGCGATCGCCGGGACGATCGCTTGTGCCGCGCTCACGCTGGGCGCGAGCGACTCGGTGGATCCGGCGAGCCGGGCGGTCGCACTCAGCGACGCGCAGCTCGCCGGGACCCGGGTGATCACCGGCTTCACGGGGCGCCGCCCGCCCCCGGAGCTCCGGCGGATGATCTCGGCCGGGGAGGTCTCGGGGGTGATCCTCTTCGATCGGAACGTCGCCGGGCGCCGCTCGGTGCGGCGTCTCACCGACGAGCTCCAGGCGATCCCGCGGCCCGCCGGAGCCAACCAGCCCCTGCTCGTCACGGTCGACCAGGAGGGCGGGCTGGTCAGGAGGCTACCCGGGCCGCCGAAGCCCTCCGCCGAGGCGATCGGCTCACGCGGGGCCGGATTCGCGAAGCGCATCGGGCGGGCGGCTGGGAAGAGCCTCCGGGGAATGGGCGTCAACGTCGATTTGGCCCCGGTGCTGGACCTGGGACGGCGCGGCCGCGCGATCGAGGAGGAGGGGCGCACCTTCGCGCGCAAGCCGGGCGCTGTCGCCGCGATCGGCGGCGCGTTCGCGCGGGGCCTGGCCGCCGGCGGGGTGGCGGCGACCGCGAAGCACTTCCCCGGGCTCGGCGCCGCGAGGGTCAACACGGACAACGCCGTGCAGAGAATCCGGTTGTCCGAGGCGACCCTGCGGCGCGCCGACGAGCGTCCGTTCGCGGGCTTCGTGGGGGCGGGCGGCGCGCTCGTGATGCTGAGCACAGCGATCTACCCTGCCCTCTCCGGCGCACCGGCGTCCCTTTCGCGCGAGATCGCCACCGGGGAGCTCCGCGAACGGCTCGGGTTTGCGGGCGTCTCGATCACCGACGCGCTCGGGACTGTCTCCGCGCGGGCATTCGGGGGGCCGGCCCGGACCGCGGCCGCCGCAGCCGCCGCGGGAACCGATCTCGTCCTCTTCACCGATCTCGGCTCGGCGGCGAAGGCTCAGCGCGCCCTGGAGGCCGGGCTGCGGGACGGCAGCCTGCCGCGTGAGGAGTTCGAGGCGGCGGCGAGCCGCGTCCTGGCGCTGCGGGCCGGACTCTAAGCCGCGTCTTCCAGCGCCTCGACCTCGCGCACCTGCCCGAGCCGCTTCAGCGCCCGACCCTCGATGTCCTTGACCTCGCTGGGCTTCAGCTCGAGCCGCCTGGAGGCCTCGCGCAGGGGCGTCGGCTCGTCGCCGTTGATCCCGTAGCGGAGCTCGATCACCTTCCGCTCATCCTCGGGCAGCTCCTGGACCGCCTGCCGGAGGATCTCGTCACGAAGGCTCATGTGAACCTCCTCGGCGGTACCGATGCGCTCGTCCGGGATGAACTCGCCGAGGGCGGAGGCGTCCTCCTCGCCCACCGGCCGGTCGAGACTGGTGACGACCCGCGTCAGGTCCCTGATCTCCTCGACTTGCGCGGGCTCGAGCTCGGCCGCCTCGGCGACTTCCTCCGTCGTCGGATCCCGACCGAGCTTCGTCGCCAGCTCACGCTCGATCCGCAGCACCTTGCGCTCCCGCTGCGCCACCTGGTTGGGAACGCGGATCGTCCGCTCCTTCGATTCGAGCGCGCGCTGGATCGCCTGGCGGATCCAGAAGGTCGCGTAGGTCGAGAACTTGAACCCCTTGCGGTAGTCGAACTTCTCCGCGGCCCGAATCAGCCCGAGGATCCCCTCCTGGATCAGGTCCAGGAGGTTCAGGTCCTGGCGCATGTAGCGGCGGGCGTTCGAGACCACCAGCCGCAGGTTCGAGTTGATCAGCTTCTCCTTCGCCTCGAGGTCGCCGCGCTCGACCGCCTGCGCGAGCTCGATCTCCTCCTCCCTGCTGAGCAGCGGATAGCGGCGCATTTCGTTGAAGAAGAGCTGGAGCGCGTCCGTCGTCGTCTCGGCGAGGTCTCCGTTCCGGTATCCGGCCTGCTCGGCCTGGCGGCCACAGTCGTCCTCGATCGGCAGGCCCGAGCCCTCGATTCGCTCGTGCACCATCTCCGCCTCTTCGTCCGAGAGGTTCATCTCCTGGACCAACGCATCAACCTCCGAGAGCTCGACGCAGTCCGCCGGGCGGCTGCTCGCGATCAGAGCGGCAACGCGCTCCTCGACGCTCGCGTCGAGTTCAACCGTCGTTTCGTTCATTTCCTCAGCCACGGTTGCCCTCTATACAGGGTCCCAAACGGCGGCCCTCGGCGCTGCGCACGTGGGCCGCCGATCTCCACTCGATAACGTGCCCCCTGTTGCGTTCAGGCGGACGCGGATCCTGCAGGAGGCGCGGTCAGGCATGGAGGTCCGTTGAGAACACTCGCATCTGTGGTCACGGGTCGGATCGGCAAGTGGGTCGTGCTCGGCCTCTGGATCGTGATCGTCGCGGCGATGAGCCCGATCGGCTCGAAGCTCTCCGACGAGACGCAGGACGACACGACCTCGTTCCTGCCCGAGAGCGCGGAGTCCACCGAGGTGGTGAGGATCCTCGACGATGAATTCGCCGCCGGTGAGACCACGCGCGGGCTGATCGTCTACAACCGCGACGGCGGCCTGACCGAGGCGGACAAGCGGAAGATCGTCGCGGACGCGCAGGCGCTGGACGCGCTTCCCGACGAGGCGGAGGAAGACCAGGGGGCGGAGGTGCTGCCCCTGACCCGTCCGCCCGAGGTCCCGTTCACCGCCACCTCCTCACCCGACCAGGTCTCGTCCGACGAGGACCTCGCCTACACCGTCCTCACCGTGCCGACCAACTTCGACGAGGCGGCCGATTGGGGCAAGACGGTCCGCGACACCACCGGCGAGGAGGCGGATGGCATGCGGATCCTCCTCACCGGTGATCTCGGGTTCTCGACTGACTCCGAGGAGGTCTTCGGCGAGCTCGACACGAAGCTGCTGATCGCCACCGTCCTGCTCGTGCTCTTCCTGCTCGGAGCGATCTATCGGGCGGTCCTGGTCGCCCTGACTCCGCTCCTCGTCGTCTTCTTCGCCTACACGGTCGCGACCGGGCTGATCTACCTCTACGTGAAATCGGGCGCCACCGTCTCCTCCAACGGAACGACGATCCTGATCGTCCTGATGTTCGGGGTGGGGACCGACTACTGCCTGCTGCTGGTCTCCCGCTACCGGGAAGAGCTCCGCCGGATAGAGGACAAGCACGACGCGATGGAGCGCGCGCTCAGGCGCACCGGCCCGACGATCTTTGCCAGCGGCCTGACCGTCTCGCTCGCGATGCTGACCTTGGCGCTCGCCGATGCGCGGCTCACCTCCACCCTTGGGCCGGTTGCGGCGATCGGCGTCGCGTGCGGCATGGTGGCGGGGCTCACCCTGCTGCCGGCGCTCCTCACGATGTTCGGCCGCGCCGGATTCTGGCCCCGCCGCGGCGTCGTCGAGTACGACCCGAGCCACCCGGAGACCGCACGCCAGGGGGTGTGGCGCCGGGTTGGCGACCGCGTCCTGCAGCGACCGGGCCCCGCGCTCGCGGTCACCGGGATCGCATTCGTCGCCGGCGCGCTCGGCCTGCTCGCCTACAAGGTCGATTACTCGACCACAACCTTCTTCAAGAAATCGGTCGAGTCGGTCGAGGCCTTCGAGCTGATGGAGCGTGAGTTCCCGGCGGGCGTGCTCTACCCGACCACCGTCCTCGTCGAGAGCGCGGAGGGGCCGGTGACCGCGGGCGATCGCGCCGGGGTCTCCCAGAACGTCCGGAACGTGGACGGCGTCGCCTCCGCGACGGCGACCGGCAATGTCTCGAGGGACGGGCAGATGGCGACGATCGACGTCGTCCTGGAGGGCGACCCTTTCACGAAGGAGGCGCTCGGGATCGTCCCCGACATCCGCGACAGCCTCAGCGACCTCGGCCCCGGCGTTACCGCGCTGGTCGGCGGTGGGTCGGCGATCCAGTACGACTTCGACAACGCGATCGAGAGCGATTTCGAGCTGATCGCGCCGATCGCCCTGCTTGTGATCGCGATCATCCTCGCGGTTCTCCTCCGGGCGCTGGTCGCGCCGCTGGTCCTGATCGCGAGCGTGATCCTCTCGTTCCTGTGCACGCTCGGGATCTCCGTGCTCTTCATCCGCTTCGTCGTCGGCGACGCGGGCTTCGACGCCTCGATCCCGACCTTCGCCTTCATCTTCCTGGTCGCCCTCGGGATCGACTACACGATCTTCCTGATGGGACGGGTGCGCGAGGAGGCGCGCCGGCACGGGACTCGCGAGGGGATGCTTCGCGCCCTGGCCGCGACCGGCCCGGTGATCACGTCCGCCGGGATCATCCTCGCCGGCACCTTCTCGGTGCTGATGACCCTGCCGGTGACCTACACCTTCGACCTCGGTCTCATGGTCGCGCTCGGGATCCTGCTCGACACCTTCATCGTCCGGACGATCATGGTGCCGGCCGCGGTCGAGTTGCTCGGCGATCGGGTCTGGTGGCCGTCGACCGCCAAGGGGGGTGGCGGGCTCCGCGAGCGGACCGGCGAGCACCCGGTCGCCGATCCGGCCGAGGTGGGCTAGCGCCCCTTCCAGGCGGGCTTTCGCTTCTCGGCGAACGCCGCGATCCCCTCACGGAAGTCCTCGGACGCGAAGCAGGACTCCCGCAGCTCGATCAGCTCGCGCTCCTGCTCCTCGGTCAGGCGCGGATACGAGTTGAGTGTGTCGATCGCGTGCTTGTTGCCGCGCATCGAGAGGGGCGCGTTCGCTGCGACCTCCGCGGCGAGCTCGAGCGACGCGCGCTCGACCTCCGAGTCGTCGACGACCTCGTGGACGAGCCCGATCCGCTCCGCTCGCTCGGCTCCGATGTTGCGGCCGGTCAGGAAGAGCTCCTTGGTGCCGGGAACGCCGATCGCGTCGAGGAACCTGCGCAGGCCGGTGTGCCCGTAGATCAAGCCCAGCTTCGCCGGCGGCATCCCGAGCTTCGCGCCGCGCGCCGCGATCCGGAGATCGCAGGTGAGGGTGAGCTCGAGGCCGCCGCCGAGCGCGTGCCCGTTTACTGCCGCGATCACCGGCCAGGGGTGGGCGGCGATCGCGTCGAGGGCGGCCTGGAAGGGGTGGGCGACCAGGGCCTCGGCGTCCCGCTGGAACGTCTCCGAGGGGATCCCGGCAATGTCGTAGCCCGCGGAGAACGCCCTGCCGGCTCCGGTGATCAGGACGCATCGCACCTCGATCCCGCGGTCGAGCGACGGCATCGCCGCCGCGAGCCCATCGAGCAGCTCGTGATCGAGCGCGTTCCGCGATTCGGGGCGATTGAGCGTCAGGCGGGCGACGGCCTCCGCCGGCTCATCGAGGAGCAGCTTGCCGCCGGCCAATTGGTCGGCCATGACCGCTGAGGCTATTCGAGGACGACGAGGATGTCGCCCTCGGAGACCGACTGGCCTTCCTCGCAGCGGATCTCGGCGACCTTGCCGGGATCCTCGGCCTCGACCGGCATCTCCATTTTCATCGATTCGAGGATGACGACCGTGTCCCCCTCGTCGACCTTGTCGCCCACCTCGACCTCGATCTTCCAGACTGTGCCGGTGATGTGCGCCTCTACGTCGGCCACGCGGCCGGACATTATCCGGCCATGACGGCGGAACCGACGCGTGTTGCGATCGTCGCGGCGAACAACGACGCGGACCGGATCGGTGCCACCCTCGACGCCCTCGCCGAGGCGCTCCCCGGGGCCCGCCTGATCGTCGCCGACGATGCCTCGACCGACGGGACCCGGGAGAGGGCGCTGGCGCACGGCGCCTGGCTGATCTCCCGCCGCAGGCCACACGGCAAGGGCGGGAACGTGACGGCGGCGGCGGAGGCCGCGATCGGCGAGTTCGGCGACGACGCGGTGGTGCTTCTAGGCGACGGGGATCTCGGCGACTCGGCGCGAGAGCTGGGGCCGCTCGTCGAGGCGGTGGAGAGGGGGAATTGCGACCTGGCCGTTGCGGGCTTCGCCAATCCCGTGGGCGATGGGTTCGGCGTCGCGCTCCGTTATGCGCGGCGAACGGTGGAGCGGCTCTGCGGCCTGCGCCTCGCGTCACCCCTGTCGGGGCAGCGGGCGATGCGAATCTCCACTCTCCGCGAGCTGCTGCCGTTCGCGGACGGCTGGGGCCTCGAGCTCGGGATGACCATCGACGCGGCCCGGGCGGGCAAGCGGATCGCCGAGATCGAGTTCCCGCTCGCGCACCGGGTGACCGGCCGCACGCCAACCGGATTCCTCCATTGCGCTCGCCAGCTACGCGACTTCCGCCGTGCCACCCGGGAGCGTCGGCAGATAGCGTCCGCGCGATGATCCTGGCGATCGACCAGGGGACGACGGGGACAACCTGCATCGTCTTCGGAGAGGACGGGCGCGAGCGCGGCCGCGCCTACAGCGAGTTCGAGCAGCACTTCCCCAAGCCCGGCTGGGTCGAGCACGACGCGGCCGAGATCTGGGACGTGACCCGAACGGTGGCGATCGGGGCGCTCACCGACGCCGCGGTCCAGGGGGCGGATCTCGTGGGAATCGGGATCACGAATCAGCGCGAGACGGTGGTCGCGTGGGACCCGAAGACCGGGGAGCCGGTCCACCGCGCCCTCGTCTGGCAGGACCGGCGCACCGCGGCACGCTGCGACGAGCTCCGCGAGGCGGGTCACGAGGCGCTGGTTCGGGAGCGCACCGGGCTCGTGATCGATCCCTACTTCTCGGGGACGAAGATCGAGTGGCTGATCCGGAACGCTGACCTGCCCGCCGGGACCGTGTTCGGGACGATCGACTCCTGGCTCGCCTTCAAGCTCACCGGGCGTCACCTGATCGACTACTCGAACGCCTCGCGGACGATGCTCTTCGACATCCGCAGGCTCGGCTGGGACGAGGAGCTGTGCGGGCTCCTCGGAGTCGATCCGGGAGCGCTGCCGGAGCCCGTGCCCTCGGCCGAGGTCTACGCGACGACCGCCGCGTTCGGCGGCGAGGTGCCGGTCGCCGGGATCGCGGGCGACCAGCAGGCGGCCCTGTTCGGCCAGGCCTGCCAGCGGCCGGGGGAGACGAAGAACACCTACGGCACCGGCAGCTTCGTCCTGCTCAATACGGGCACCGAGGCGGTGGAGCCTGGAGAGGGACTGCTCTCCACCGTTGCCTGGGGCCTGAAGGGCGAGGTGGACTACGCCCTGGAGGCGTCGGTGTTCGTCACCGGGGCCGCCGTGCAGTGGCTGCGAGACGGGCTCGGGATCATCACCGAGGCGGCGGAGACCGAGGCACTGGCCGGGTCGCTGGGCTCCAACGACGACGTCTACTTCGTCCCGGCGCTCACCGGGCTCGGCTCTCCGCACTGGGATCCATATGCGCGCGGGACCATCGTCGGCCTCACCAGGGGGACCGGGCGCGCTCATCTCGCCCGCGCGGCGCTCGAGGCGATCGCCTACCAGACGGTCGATGCGGTTCGCGCCCAGGAGGCGGCCTCCGGCGAGAGCGTCCCTGCGTTGAAGGCAGACGGCGGCGCGGTCCACAACTCGTGGCTGATGCAGTTCCAGGCGGACGTGCTGGGGGCCCCCGTGGTCGTGCCCGAGGTCGCCGAGACCACGGCGCTCGGCGCCGCCTACCTGGCGGGGATCGCGACGGGGCTGTGGACCGCCGAGCAGGTGCGGGAGATGTGGCGTGAGGCCGCCGCCTTCGAGCCGAGGATGAAGGAGGCCGAGCGCGAGGAGCTGATCGGCCGCTGGCGGGAGGCGGTCGAGCGGGCGCGGGGATGGGCGCGGGGGCAGGCGTAACCCATCCCTGCCACGCGGGTAGGAATCAGCGACCCTCGCCGTCTCTGACGGCGTTTGGCTTTTCGTGGAGAGCGGAGAGAAGGAAGATGCCCAAGGTGAACCCCGAGGAGATGAAGCCGCAGGTCTACAAGGACCCGCGCCCCGCGGAGATGTTCCTGCCCTACCACGAGGCGGCTCGCCGGGGTGTCCGCTGGATCTACGACTTCGTCCGGGTGATCCTGACGATCCCGGTGACCCTGATCTACCGAACCCGCGCGATCGGCGTCGAGAACGTCCCGCGCACCGGCCCGGTGGTACTGGCCCCCAATCACTTCAGTCAGATGGACCACTTCTTCGCCGCGGTCTACCTACGGCGCAAGGTTCAGTTCATGGCGAAGTCGCAGCTCTTCAAGAACCCCGCGATCAAGTTCATCTTCAGGCGCGGCGGCGTGTTTCCCGTCCGCCGCGGGCATCACGACGAGGAGGCTTTCAAGACCGCACACGCGATCCTCGGGCGCGGCGGCACCGTGCTGATGTACGCCGAGGGAGGTCGCTCTCGCAGCGGCGACCTGGGCGAGCCGAAGCGCGGAATCGGCAAGATCGCCCTCGAGTCGGGCGTCCCGATCGTCCCGGTGGCGGTCCACGGCTCGGCGCACGTCCGCGGCTGGCGCCGGTTTCAGTTCCCGAAGGTGACGATCCAGTACGGAGAACCGGTCACCTTCCCGGCGAAGGCCGATCCCAGCCGCGAGGAGCAGCAGCAGGTCGCGAACCAGGTCTTCGACCGGGTCCGCGCGATGTACGTGGATCTCGAGGAGAACGGCCGGGGCGACGTGCTCCGACGCCTGCGCGACGGCCTTCCGGCGGCCTCGCCCTCGCCGGATGCCGCCGACGCGCACGGGGGCTCCTGACATGTAACGGGTCGCGCCCGCGGCGCGCCCTCGCATCTACTCCTCGTAGCGGCGCTCGAGCTTCGCCCAGAACTCCCGGTCGTGGCCGGGGACTATCAGCGCGTAGGGATACGAGCGCCTGAAGGCCTGGAGCTCACGCAGGGAACGGCGCCAGTTGTGCTCGTCCTCGATCATCAGCGGCTCGGCCTCTCCCTGGAACTGTCGCCAGTCGTACGCGGCGTCGCCGACCACGACGAAGTCACGGCGCGGGAGCCGGAGGATCACCGACATGTGCCCGGCGCTGTGACCCGGCGTGTAGGCGAGCCGGACGGAACCGTCTCCGAACAGGTCGAAGGTCCGACCGAACGGGCCGTATGACTCGATGAAGTCGGCGTCGAAGTCGACCGTCCTGTAGTTGAAAGCGAAGTCGTAGTGCGAGGGGCGGTAGCCGTGCAACTGCGGGAGCCGCCGGGAGGTCGCCGCCTCCCATTCGGTCGCGCTCACGATGAAGAGGGCCTCCGGAAAGGCCTCGATCGCGGATGCGTGGTCTTCGTGGAGGTGGGTGAGGACGACCACCGCGACATCCGCCGGCGCGACGCCCCGCTCGCGAAGCTGGGAGACGATGTCCCGGCCCTCCTCGACCCGGTAGTGCGGGCTCGAGGACCGGCCGAGGTTGTCGCGGCCGTCGCGCACGATCGACGGGTGGAGCCCCGCGTCGACCAGGATCGGCCCGACGCCCGGGTGGTGGGCGAGGTACGCCGGCACCGGCCTCACCTCCCATGTCTCCGGCTTGGAGCGCAGGCCAAGTCCGCGCAGGCGGGCGATCGGTCCACGACGGCGGCTGTCGAAGACCGCCGCCGGCCAGAGCTCTTCGCCGGTCTCGATCGGCTCGATGATCATCGACGCGTCCTCCACGCCGCCGGCGAGCGGCTCCTCGAGCGGGATCGCGGTTGCCTTCACGCTCACTCTGTGCAGCGTAATCCGGCCCGCTCGCAGACGTGGGCGCTTTCGTGCCCGCCGGGGGCGGCCAATATGCTCACCGCGCGATGGCGGAGGGGACGAGCTCGCGGATCTTCGCTCCAGGCCTGCTCGACGGGCAGGTCTGCGTTGTCTCGGGTGCCGGGACCGGCCTCGGCAAGGCCACCGCGCTCGAGCTGGCCGGGCTGGGTGCGACGGTGATCGGCTGCGGGCGCCGGAGCGGGCCGCTCGAGGGAATGGTCGCCGAGGTCGGCGAGCGCGGGGGGCGGGCCGAGTTCGAGACGCTCGACATCCGCGACGCCGAGGCGGTCGATGGGTTCATGGACGGAGTGGTGGAGCGGCACGGCCGGATCGATCTACTTGTCAACAACGCGGGCGGCCAGTTCCTGAGCCCCGCCGAGGCGATCAGCCCGAAGGGTTTCAGGACGGTGATCGAGCTGAACGTGCAGGGCACCTGGCAGATGACCCACGCGGCGGCGACCAAGGCGTTCATCCCGCAGAAGTCGGGCAAGATCGTGAGCATCACGGTCTCGCCCCACATGGGGTTCCCGGGGATGGCTCACACCGGAGCCGCGCGTGCGGCGGTCGAGAACATGATGCGAACGCTCTCGGTGGAGTGGGCGCGCTTCGGAATCAGGTTGGTGGCGGTGGCGGTGGGCCAGTTCGACACCGAGACCCTGCGGACGAAGTACCCGAAGGCGATCGTCGAGAACGTCGCCGGGACGGTCCCCCTGGGGCGGCTCGGGACGGAGGACGAGATGGCCTGGCTGATCGCCTACCTCGCCTCGCCTGCGGGCGACTTCTTCTCCGGATGTGTGCTGACGATCGACGGAGCCCGGGACAACTGGTTCGGTAGCTGGCCCCCGGGGGGCGCGACCGGCGAGGGCGGCCAACCCCTCGCCGAGCCCCGCCGAGACTAGTCGGAGGGCCCGACCGGGATCCCTGGGCTCATGTGTACATCCCCGTGAACTGCCCGCCCGTCACGTTGATCACCTGACCGTGGATGAAGTTCGAGAGTGGCGAGCAGAGGAACATCACCGGGCCGGCCGCGTCCTCTGGCTCCGCCGGCCGCCCGAGCGGAATCGTGAGGCGCGCCATCTGGCGGAGCTGCTCCGGGATCCCGAGCGCGACCTCCTCGCCGCTGCCGGCGGCCTCCATCGTCTCGCCCTTCTCCTTCGCCTGGGTCAGGCGGGTCTCGACGAAACCGAACGCGACGGCGTTGCAGTTGATCTTGAACGAGCCCCATTCCTTCGCGATCGTCTTGGTCAGCCCGGTGACGCCGGCCTTCGCGGCCGAGTAGTTCGCCTGGCCGGCATTTCCCATCGTCCCCGAGATCGAGGTGACGTTGACGATCTTGCGGAAGACCTCCTCTCCGGACTCGGCCTCCTTCTTCGCTGCCTCGCGCCAGGACGGGGCGAGCGCCCGGATCACCCGGAATGGGACGATTGTGTGAATGTCGAGCATCGCCTGGAACTGCTCGTCCGTCATCTTGTGGACGACGCCGTCCCAGGTGTAGCCGGCGTTGTTGACCACCGCGTCGACCTGGCCGAAGGCGTCGATCGCGGCATTAACCATGGCGTCCGGGATGCCCGGCTTGGTCAGGTCGCCCGCGAACACCGCTGTCTCGCCGTCGATCTCCTTTGCGGCCTGCTCGGCGACATCCCCGTCGAGGTCGTTGATCAGTACCTTCGCGCCCTCGCGGCAGAACAGCACGGCCGTCGCCCTGCCGATTCCTCGCGCGGACCCGGTGATGATCGCGTTCTTTCCGTCAAGCAGTCCCAAGTCTCGGCCTCCTGTTGTGCGAGGGCGCGCCGCAGGCGAAGCCGAGGCGTGACCCGTTTCATGAGGGGCGGGATTCTTACGAAAAATGGCCGCGGGGCCAATCACCTCAGAAGCCAAGGAGGGCCGGGCCGAGGACAGTGATCGACCGCGGATCGACCCCGTGCTCCTCCTCGAAGCGCTCCTGGAGGCGGTCGTCGAACAGCGCGAGCAGGAGCTCCTCGCGGCTCGCGTCGAGGTTGCAGGCGGCGCGGTCGAGAGCCGCGAGGGTCAGCTCCTGGAACTCACCGGTGATTCCTCCGGTGTCGGGGAGGTCCCGGTCCTCGCATGGATCCCCGATCTTCACCGTCTCCCTCTCCGAATCGGCGAACGCCGCTCCGTAGCCGACCATCGTGAGCAGCGCCGCGATCGAGGCGGCGGCGATCGCGGGTCTGGCGACTCCCCCGGCCGGGGCGAGCGCCCCCCAGAGCAGGATCAGGGCGGCCAGCAGGGCGAGGCCCGCGGTGACCACGAAGGTCGTCCGGAACGCCGATCTGACCGCGTCGGTCACCACCCGGTCGAGCCGGTCCCCGAGCCTGGCGAGCTCGTCGGCCTCCTCCGAGTCGAGACCGGCGCGCGCGTCCTCGATCGACTCCTCGAGCTCGCCGCGCGGGTCGTCGGTGTCGAGCCCGCCGAAGAGCTCCGGCGCGATCTGGATCTTGTTCTGGGGCGGCAGCGGGGCGTCGAGGACGGCGGCGGTGCCCTGCTCGCGGGCATCGTCGATCGTCGTCGTCAGGTTCGCCGAGATCAGCGGTGCGAGCGCCGCGAGCGCCAGCGCGATCCCGGCATGGCGGATCGAGAGCAGCCGCGAGACGTCGTGGCGGGTGTGCTCCGGCATCAGCTCGCCGGAGAGCGCCGGCAGGGCCAGTCCCATCCCGGCCCCGGCCAGGACCTGCGGGGCGACCGTCCACCACGCGGATGCCCCGGGTAGCAGCGCGAGGCAGCCGACACCTCCCGCGACAAGCAGGCACCCCGCGACCGCCCGCGTCTCCGTGTCGCCCCGGATCCGGGAGGCGAGGAGCGCCGAGAGCGGCAGCACACTCACCGCGAGCGCCGCAGCGAGCGGCTCGATGCTCCAGCCCGAGACGAGGAGGAGGACGACGAGGAAGACCACCGCGGTGAGCGCGGCGGATAGGAGGGCGAGCGCGATCGCGGGTCGCGGCGGCAGACGGTAGGACGGCCGATCGGGATCGCGGTCCGCGGACCATGGAATGACCTCGGCGCGCGCAGCCCGCACGGCGACCACGAGCCCCGGGATCAGCAGCGGCGCCTGGGCGAGGAATATCGCCCGCCAGGAGAAGGCCTGGGTGAGGGCCCCGCCGAGCGCGGGGCCGACCGCGATCCCGAACACGGAGGCGGCCACCCACATTCGTCGTCCGGGGCCGGCGGTGGAGCCGTCGAGCAGCTCGAAGGCGGCGATCAACGCACCCGCCGCGCCGATCGCCTGAACGCCGCGAAGGACGAGCAGCAGCGCAAGCGAGTCGGAGGCCCCGCAGCCGACCGAGGCAAGCGCGAAAAGCGCCATCCCCGCGGCCCCGAGATGGGCGTCGCCGTAGCGCCGCGCGAGTCCCGCGGCGGGCAGGAGGGCGACCGCGAGCACCGCGGTATAGACGCCGAGGACGAGGGCGACGCCCTCGACCGTGGCGTCCAGCTCGACCAGGATCGATGGGAGCCCGAGGGTGACGATCGATGCGTCCGCGAGCGCAATCCCGGCGGCGAGCGCGACCGCCGCGCGTCCTGCGTTGCCGGGGACCCCGGAACCGCTCATCGGGGGCTAGTGTCGCCGATGGTGGGGCGCGGCGGGCCGGGGCTGCCCGCCGCGCCCCTGAGGGCCGGCGCTCAGTCGGCTTCGCTCGGCGCCGTGCGCGGGGGAAGCGACGGCGGTACGCGGAGCAGCCGGGCCGGCCAGCTTGGGAGCCACCAGTTCCAGCGGCCCATCAGTGAGATCACCGCAGGGACGATCAGCGCCCGGATAACGGTGGCGTCCAGCAGGATCCCGGCCGCGAGTCCGGTGGCCAGCATCTTCACGTCCGTCTCCGGTCCCGAGGCCATCGAGACGAAGGCCAGGAACAGGATCAGGGCGGCGCTCGTCACGAGCCGTCCCGTTCGCCCGATCCCCTGGATGACGGCGATGTCGGTCCGGCCGGTGCGGTCGTACTCCTCCCGCATCCGGCTGAGGATGAACACCTCGTAGTCCATCGAGAGCCCGAAGAGGAAGGCGAAGACGATCAGCGGGATCCAGGAGGGCAGCGACCCTGTCGCCTGGATGTCCCAGATCGCCTCCGAGCCGAGCCCCTCCTGCCAGATCAGGACCACCACGCCCCACGCCGCGGCGACGCTGAGGATGTTCAGGATGATCGCCTTCAGCGGCAGGAGCAGCGAGCGGAACGCTCGCGCCAGCAGGATGAACGTCGTGATCGCGATCAGCGCGATCATGAGCGGGAAGCTGCCGTAGACGGCCTCGATGAAGTCGTCGTTGGCCGCCGGCCCACCACCGACCTGGACGTCCGGTCCGGCGGCATGCGCCGTGTCGCGAACCGCATCCAGGGTCGCTCCGCCCTCGCTGGTGCCGCTGTCGGGAACCGGGATCGCCTCGACGATCGCGGTGCTGTCGGTGGCCCAGCCGTCGTGCGGCGCGACCGCGCCCTGGAGCCCCTCGATGCCGTCGAGATCGGCTGCGACCTGGTCGGGATCGGTGCCCCGTTGAACGAGGATCTCGTGCGGAAGGATCGATCCTTCGCCGATCCCGGCATCCTCGAGCGCAGTCAGACCGGTCTTGGCGTCGCCCTCCTTCGCGATCGTGTCCGCGTCGGAGGTCCCGAGCTGCATGTTGGTCGCGGCGAAGGCGAGTGCCAGCACAACCACCAGACCGGCCCCGGCGCCGAGCCAACGCCGCCGTGAGACGGCCTCGGCCCACCGCGTCCAGGCGCGGCTTGCCTTGTCGTCGGTCCGGCGGTGCGGCCAGTCGAGCTTCGCGCCGTACTTCGACAGGATCACCGGCAGCAGGGTGATCGCCACCAGGGTCGAGACGAGCGGGATCAGCATCCCGCCATAGCCCATCGAGCGCAGGAAGGGGAGCGGCAGGGCGATCAGGGCGAACAAGCCGATCGCGACGGTGATCCCGCTGAAGACGACAGCGCGGCCGGCGGTCTCCATCGCCCGCTGGACCGCTTCGTCGCCTTCGTGTCCATGGGTGCGCTCCTCGCGCCACCGTGAGACCACCAGCAGCGCGTAGTCGATCGACACCCCGAGTCCGACGAGCGCGACCAGGAACTGCACGATCGGCGACACGTCGGTGATCTCGGTGAGACCGAGCAGGAGCAGGAAGGTGGTCATGATCGAGACGATCGCCATTCCGATCGGGACGATCGCGAGGAAGGACGCGAATACGAAGGCGAGCACGACCAGCGCGCCGACTCCTCCGAGCACGGCCTCGATCAGCACGCCCGGCCCCTCGCCGCCGCCGCTTTCCTCTGCCAGCGCGTCGAAGCCGGTCAGGTGAACCGGGGCGCCGCCGACGGTGACGTCCTTCACCGCGCCGCTGGCCGCCTTCTCCGCCTCCGGGTTCTCGCCGAACTGGGAATCCGCATCCGGCACCGGGTAGGCGAGCGCGTACGTCGTCCGCCCGTCGTCCGAAACGAACGCGTCGTCACCGGTCGACGCGTAGGACGCGATCCTCGCCCCGGGCAGTGCCTCCCGGAGCCTCGCGTCAACCTGCGCGAGGTCCGCCCTCACCGCCGGCGAGTCGACCGACTCGCCCTCGGGGAGGGTCGTCACAGGGACGAGGGGAGCGGCGTCGCCGCCCGTCCCCCTGTACTGGTCGGCGATCGCGACGTTGGTCTCCCAGCCTTCCTTCTCGGGGACTGAGAACTCCTGGTCGAGCGCCTCGGAGGCGGGCCCCGCGGCTGCGATCCCGGCGATCGTCAGGACGATCCAGCCGATCACGACGGTGCGCTTATGTGCGAGTACCCAGTGAGTGAGTGAGGACAAGGTTCCCTCCTGTTGGTCCGGTGGTGCTTTGACGTCCGGGCGCCGCAGGATGTGACAGCGCGGCCATGACTTCAATTGGGAATGACCCTTAGGGAGCCCCTAACTAATCGGTCGCGGGCACGGGTCGCCGGCCATCTGTGACCAACGTCACACCCAAGCGGGCTCGACCTACAGCCCGAGCTGCTTTCCGAGGATCTCCTTCATCACCTCGTCGGTGCCGCCGCCGATCGGGCCGAGGCGGGCGTCGCGGTAGGCGCGCTCGACCCCGTACTCGCGCATGTATCCGTAGCCGCCGTGGACCTGGATCGCGTCGTCGGCGACCTCGCACATCGCCCGCTGGGTGAAGAGCTTCGCCTGGGTCACCTCCCTGATCGCGTCCTCACCGGCCGCGAACTTCCGCAGGCAGGCATAGGTGAGGGCCCGTGAGATCTCGAGCTTGGTCGCCATCTCGGCGACCTTGTGCCGGATCGCCTGAAAGCGGCCGATCGGCCGTCCGAACGCCTCCCGGTCCTTCGCGTAGTCGAGGGTCGCCTCGAGGACGCGCTGCATCCCGCCGACAGCCCCCAGCGCCATCGTCAGCCGCTCCCACTGGAAGTTGGCCATGATCAGGTAGAAGCCGCCGTTCTCCTCCCCGAGCAGGTTCTCCTCCGGCACCTCGACGTCGGTGAAGGAGAGCTCGCCGGTGTCGGAGGCGTGCCAGCCCATCTTCTCGAGCTTCCCCGTCACCTCGTAGCCCGGCATCTCTCGCTCGAGGACGAGGAAGGAGATCCCGCGGTGGCCGCCCTCCTCGGTCGTCTTGCAGGCGCAGACGAGGAAGTCCGCGCGCACGCCGTTGGTGATGAAGGTCTTCGCCCCGTTCACCACGTAGCCCCCGTCGACCCTCCGGGCGGTGGTCCGGATCGAGGCGACGTCCGAGCCGGCGCCCGGCTCGGTGATCCCGAGCGCGCCGATCAGCTCCCCCTTGATCCCCGGGACCAGCCAGCGCAGCTTCTGCTCCTCGGTCCCGAACTTCCAGATCGGCGGCATCGCGATCTCGGTGTGCGCACCGAGGCCGGCCGCGACCCCGCCGCTCGCGCCCGAGCGGGAGAGCTCCTCCACCCAAACGGCGTCGTGGACGTAGTCGCCGCCCTGACCGCCGTACTTGGTCTCGTACTTGAGCCCGAGGAAGCCGAGCTCCCCGCAGCGGTTGAACAGCTCGCGCGGAAACTCCCGCGCCTCCTCCCACTCGTCGACGTGGGGGGCGATCTCCTTCGTGACGAAGCGGCGAGCGGACGCGCGGAGCTCCTCGTGCTCCTCGGTGAACGGCGGCAGCGGCGCCCGCTTGCCCTCGTCCTTGATCACGGTCATAGCTGCTTCTTTCGGATCGGCGCCTGCCAGTCCTCGAGCGTCGTGTGGCCGCGCCCGGCGTGATCGAACCCGAGCAGGTCGCCCTGGGGGTTCTTGCGGTCGCCGTGGTGGTAGGCGCGGACCTCGGCGATCTTCCCGTCGCGGAGGAGGAACCACTCCGTGCCCCGGTTGACGCGCTCCTCGCCGGACTTCGGGTCGCGCCAGGTCATCGTCCACTCGATCACGGCCTCGTCGCCCTGCTCGATTCCGTGCTCCATCCACCACTGGCCGTCGACGTTCTCGACCCCCCATTTGGCGTTCTCGGCGATCTCGCGGCCGCGGTGCGGCCCGAGGCGCGTGTAGTAGTGGACGGCGTCGTCGGTGAAGTGCGAGGCGACCAGATCGACGTCGCCGGTGTTGAGCGCTTC
>DASUYK010000016.1:0-3022 GCA_036377415.1 Solirubrobacterales bacterium | reverse complement strand
TAAGCAGGGATGGCGCCACCTCCCAAGACGCTGGAGCAGCGCCTGCACGTGACCCGCTCGCGCTCGAAGCCCGGCGGAACCGCCGCGGTCGCCGACGGCAAGGTCGGGTTCCGTGACCGCAAGCCGCCGTGGCTGAAGGTTCCCGCACCGGGGGGACCAACCTACCGCCGGCTGAAGCGGACGATCGAGGCGGACAACCTCCACACCGTCTGCGAGGAGGCCAACTGCCCCAACGTCGGCGAGTGCTGGGAGCGGGGGACTGCGACCTTCATGATCCTCGGGGACGTCTGCACCCGCCGATGCGGGTTCTGCAACGTTCAGACCGGCAAGCCCACGTGGAACGACCCGCTGGAGCCGCTGCGGGTCGCGAACCAGGTGAAGCGGATGGGGCTGCGCCACGCCGTCGTCACCTCGGTCGATCGCGACGATCTGCCCGACTACGGCGCGAGCGCGTTCGTCGGGGTGATCCGCTCGATCCGGCGGATGGCCCCCGACTGCCGGGTCGAGGTCCTCACGCCCGACTTCCGCGGCCAGGAAATGCCGCTCGCCAAGGTGATCGCCGAGCGGCCCGACGTCTTCAACCACAACGTCGAGACGGTGCCGCGCCTCTATCCGATCGCCCGCCGCGGCTCGGACTTCATGCGCTCGGCGAGGGTGCTGCAGATGGCGAAGGAGATGGGTGAAGCTGACGTCGTCACCAAGTCCGGGCTGATGGTCGGCCTCGGCGAGGAATTCGACGAGATGGTCGAGGCGTTCGGGATCCTCCGCGAGCACGGGGTCCAGGTGCTGACCGTGGGCCAATACCTGCGCCCGACCGAGAACCATCTGCCGGTCGATCGCTACTGGGATCCGGACGAGTTCGCCGCACTGGAGAGGGAGGCCCGAGGGATGGGGTTCGAATCGGTCGCGTCCGGCCCGCTGGTCCGCTCCTCCTACCACGCGGACGAGAGCGCCCGCGAGGCGATCGAGGCGCGCCACGGCGCTGTGGTTGCCTGAGCCCAAGGGGCAGGGATGGAATGGGGGCCGTCCGCAACAGTCGTTGCGTCGGGGTGTTTCGGCATTCGTAGCCTCGAAACATGCGCCACCGCCCACATGAAACGGGTCGCGCTGTCGCGCGCCCTCGCATAACGGGCCACGCCGTCGCGTGCCCTCGCATAACGGGTCAGGCTGTCGCGCGCCCTGGGATCACGCTCGCGCTCCTCGCGGCGCTCTTCCTCGTCGTCGCGGCCGGCCCGTTCAGCGCCGGGGCCGCCTCACAGGCGCCGGACGAAGGCGCGAAGCCGAAGAACCCGCTCGCCGGAGACGGGATGTGGATCTGGTACGTCAGCCGCTCCTCGCGTGGCAAGGTCGGGAGGATCGCGAACAAGGCCCATCGCTTCGGGATCGAGACCGTCCTGGTCAAATCCGCCGACGGAAGCAAGTATTGGAAGCAGTTCTCGGCCGGCCTGGTGTCGGCGCTCAAGTCCCGCGGCCTGAACGTCTGCGCCTGGCAGTTCGTATACGGACGCGGTGCGGCGAAAGAGGCACGGGCCGGCGCGGCGGCGGTGGGCCGAGGCGCCGACTGCCTGGTGATCGACGCCGAGGGGCACTACGAGGGCCGCTATCCACAGGCGTCGACGTACATGGCGACTCTGCGCTCGCTCGTCGGCTCGGACTACCCGCTCGCGCTGTCGAGCTTCCCGTACGTGGACTACCACCCCGCGTTCCCCTACTCCGTCTTCCTCGGGCCGGGCGGCGCCCAGTACAACCTTCCGCAGCTCTACTGGAAGACGATCGGAACTTCGGTCGACACCGGCTTCGTCCACACCTGGGTCTGGAACCGCGCGTACGGCCGGCCGATCCTGCCGCTTGGCCAGGTGTATCTGAACCCGAAGCCGAAGCAGATCAAGCGGTTTCGGTCCCTGGCGCTCGCTCACGGGATGGAGGGGGTGAGCTGGTGGAACTGGCAGGAAGCGCGCAAGCGCCACTGGAAGGCGGTCGGGGCGCCGGTCGGCCCGGCTCCCGGCTACACGCCCTACAACAGCTATCCGTTCCTTCGAGTCGGGTCGAAGGGCGACTTCGTCGCCTGGGCCCAGCAGCTGCTCGCCGGGGCGGGCTACTCGACGCCGATCAACGGGTACTACCAGGGCCCAACGCAGTCGGCCGTCTACTCCTACCAGGCGGCCCACGCCCTCCCGCAGAACGGGAACCTCGACGTTCCGACCTGGGATCTCCTGCTCAATGAGAACCCACTGCCGGTTCGGTGGACCAGGGGGGGAGCGGTGGCCGCCTCGCAGGACGGGCGTCTGACGCTTCCGCCGCCGCGGTCGGCGAAGCTGCCGTCCATCCGTGACGAGATTCCACCGCCGTCCAAGCGGGACCGGCGTTAGCCCGCTTCCCGGGTACGTAGGCTAGGCAGCTCCGTGCTGCCGCTGAAGGACAACGTCCCGACGTTGCGGTTCCCGATCGTCACGGTCGTGATCATCGCGATCTGCGTGATCGTGTTCATCTGGCAGCTTCTTTTTCCGACGGACCCGGAGCTCGATCAGGTCGGATACGGGGCGATCGACCAGAGCGCCCTCGAATACGGCGCCATGCCGGAGCGGATCACGAATCCGAGCGAGGACGCCGACTGCGCCGTCGGAGCGGTGGAAATCGGCGGGCAGCTACAGGCGGACATCGTCTGCCCCGGCACGGCAGAGTTCAGAGAGGCCGAGGCCAACGCGAGATCCGATCCGGGCCTGCAGCCGATCCCGATCGACCAGGCGCCGTGGTGGGTGACCCTGTTCACCTCGATGTTCATGCACGGGGGCATCCTGCACATCGTCGGCAACATGCTCTTCCTCTGGGTCTTCGGCAACAACGTCGAGGACTCGATGGGCAGGGTGAAGTTCGTCCTCTTCTACCTGCTCGCCGGCCTGATCGCGCTCTATTCCCAGGCGGCGATCGACCCGGGCTCGACCGCGCCCACGATCGGGGCAAGCGGGGCCGTGGCCGGCGTTCTGGGCGGATACGCGCTCCTGCACCCGCAGGCGAGGGTGCT
>DASUYK010000015.1:0-25841 GCA_036377415.1 Solirubrobacterales bacterium | reverse complement strand
GGCTCAAGCTCGGTCTGACCGAGTGCATCGGGTGCGGCTGCCTCTCGCTCGAGCGCTGCAAGCTGGCGAATCCGGAGGACCGCGCCGCGCGCAACGGACCGGGTCCCCGCTACTGGATCGGCGACAGGCCGTTGAGCGGCTAATCCCCCTCGAGCGCTACTCCTGCCGGCGGTCCTTGCCTCTGCCACTCCGGAGCCGACGACGATCTGGCAGCGTCAGGCAGACGCTCGCTGACCGAGACCAAGAAGGCCCCTATGGGGAGCGAAGCGTCGCTCACCGGATGCGGGGCCCGGTCAGCCCGGGCGGTCGACGGGCGGGATCGCCGATCGACTCTCGGCCGCCGTCCCCTTCGGGAGGTCGAGCCAGTCGAGAAATCCCGAGCCCTTAGCCAAAGCAATCAGTCCTCGCATTCGTCTCTCCTCCTTTGAGGCCGTCCTTGGGCCGGTCCTCATCCGAAGTCGACAACGAAGCCCACCTGGTCCTCGTAGCACCAGCACCAGTTTTCGCCAGGCTCGAGCGAGCGCACGATTGGGTGACCCACTCCGCCGGCGTGCTTGGCCGCGTGTCGGTTCGGGGAGGAGTCGCAGCACCCGACCTTGCCGCAGCTCAGGCAGACCCGCAAGTGGACCCAGTGGTCGCCGGTCTTAAGGCATTCCTGGCAGCCTTCGACCTCAGCGATCGGCGGCGGCTTCACCGCAATCTGATCCAGATGCGTACAGGCGACTACTTCGGCCACCTCGGCTCCTCCAAGGTTGGGCAACGGCGCTGCGAGCAAGTCTGACGAGGCTGTCAAGCGGACTGCGCGGCGATGGCGGGGGCGCATGCGGCGAGCTCGCCGCCGCTCGGCATGTGGCGGCGCAGCTCGGCGAAGGCGATGGCGCCGGCGATCAGCGGCAGCCAGAAGAGGATCACGCGATAGCCGAGTACTGCGGCGGCGGTACCCGCCGCCGGCGTCCCGTAGACGATCAGGGTCGCGATCAGGCCGCCGTCGATGCCCCCTATCCCGCCCGGGATCGGCAGCAGCCCCCCGAGCTGACCGATCAGATAGCCCATCAGGACGACGGTAAGCGGGGGGGAGAGCCCGAAGGCGTGGAAGCTCGCCCAGAGGACCGCGTTGTCGAAAGCCCAGTAGCCGACCGATCCCGCCAGTACACGGCGGTTTCCGGAACGCAGGATCTGCATCGCTTCGGCGGAGCCGTCGATCACCGCGCGCCGCGTCGCGTTGAGTCCTCGGCGCGGACGCGAGGCCTCCGGACCCAGGGGGCGGCCGGGGCCGAGGCGCGGGATCGTCGCCACCGCCGCGAGCGCCAGCGCCGCCACGGCCGCCGGGAAAGCCGTCAGCCAAAGCGACAGCTCCGGCCCGAGCAGGCCAACCGCGAGGGCCGTTCCAAGCACGGCGACGGCGAGAAAGTTGACCCCACTCTTAATCAGGAAGAAGGCGACCGAGCGGCGGGCGATCCGTTGGCCGTCCATGCCGCCGCGGTGAAGCACCCAGGCTCCCAGCGCCAGCCCGCCGGCGCCGCTGGCCGGGACCAGCGAGCCCATCGCCAGCTCCGAGCCACCGATCTGCCAGCTCCGCCGCCAGCTCAGCCCAGTGCAGAAGATCGGCCCGAACATGACCACATACGAGGCGAAGGAGAGGCCCTCCAGCAGCGTCGCCAGCACCAGCCAGCCGGGACTCGCGTCGGCCAGGCGGTCTCGCACTTCGCCCAGTCCCGGCGCGAGCAGGAAGATCGCTACGAGAACGCCGAGCGCGGCGATCGCCTGCAGCGCGCGGCGGCGCACGGTGCGCGGCTGAAACTCGCCTGGTAATTCTGCCGGCGAGGGCGCCGAGACAGTGATGTCGAGGGCGGGCGGGATGCTCCCACAGCATCGCGGAAAAGCACCTCCAATCTGCTCAGATGCAACTCCCGCTGTCCAAGCGGCTATTTGACTTGCATGAAGGCGGCGGCTCTCGGCTGGCGCGTCCGCGGCGTCAACCTGCTTCCCACTCGCGGTGATGAACTGCAGCACTTAAGCTTGACGCGATGCTGCGCGCATGGTCAATCGCCTCCCTGTTCGCGGCCCTCGCCCTCGTCCTCGCCCTCCCCGGCGTCGCCGCGGCCGACGACCGAGATGACGACACGATCGTCGTCATCACCGGTGGGGCCATCGTCGCCGAGGGCGAGACGGTCGATGGCGTCGTCGTCGTCGACGGCCCGGTGAGGATCGACGGCACCGTCGACGGCGACGTCTTCGTCGTCAGCGGGGACACCGAGATCTCCGGCGAGGTCACCGGCGACGTCACCGTCCTCGCCGAGCCGGCGGTGATCAACTCCGGCGCCCGGATCGGCGGCGACCTTCGCTACGGCGACGAGGAGCCCGAGATCGCATCCGGCGCCCAGGTCGACGGTGAGATCAGCGACGAGGACTGGTCCGATCCTAGCCCGGCCGGGTTCATCGGTTGGGCCGTCTTCTGGTTCGCGCTCGCGCTCTCCTCGCTCGCGCTGGGGCTGCTCCTGTTGCTGATCGCACCCCGCGCCGCCGACGCTGCGTACCGCCAGGCCCGCTATGGCGCCTGGGAGTCGGCCGCCGCGGGGATCGCGATCTTCATCCTCCTGCCGATTCTCGCCGTGCTCGCGCTGGCAACGCTGGTCGGCCTACCGCTCGGGCTCGCCGTACTCCTCGCCCTCCTGCCGCTCGGGGCGATCGCGTACGTGACTACGCTCTGGGTGGTCGGGCGGGCACTGGTCAAGCCGCCGCGCCGACGGGTGGTCGCGTTCCTCGCCGGCTGGGCGCTCTTCTCCGCGCTTGCGCTGGTTCCGGTCCTCGGCATCCTCGCCTGGCTCGCGGCGACCGTTTTCGGCCTCGGCGTCCTCGGCATGGCGCTCTGGCGCGCCCGGTCGCCCGCCGCACCGCCGGCGCCCCCGCCCGAGGCCCCGGCAGCGCGCGCCTGAGCCCAGCTGGCCTCGCACTCCGATGCGTCGCATTACCGAGAGCACGCGGGGGCTGCAAGGCTCCTCCGCTGATTAGCGACTTGCTAGCTCTCCGACAGGACTTTGAGCAACTCGCCAACCTCCCGCTCCTGGACGAGGGGATGCCGCAAAGGAAGCTCAGGCTTGACCTGGTAGCGGTTCCGCCGGCCCTGTCGCTCGCGCAGAACGTAGCCCTCTTCGACGAGCTCGGACAGAATCCGGTGGGCAGCACGCTCGGTGATGCCGACCGCAGCTGCGATGTCGCGCAGACGGATGCCCGAGTCATGAGCCACACATAAAAGGACGTGGGCGTGGTTTGTCAGAAAGTCCCAGCGGGGGACTGATGCTTGAGAATCCAGCTCCAAATTTCCAGAAGATATTTTCATGAATACATGATACATTGTGAGGTCCCACCACTGGCTTTGGAGCACACGGCGTCCGTAGTCCGCAGCGACAAAGGCAAAGCCAAAGCGTAGAGGCCCCTGTGAAGGCCGCGGGGCCCGGAGGAGGTCAGCCATGGCCGGAACCGCCACCCCAACCCGACGCTCCCGGGTACGGCTGCCACGGTCGGATCGGGCAGAGGAGTGGCTCGCCACCTACGCCTCGGATCACCAGTCCGAGTCCATCCTCGTGGACTCACTGATCTCGCCACACGACGACGCGGTAGGGCGGTTGGAGGGGGCGCTTGCGGAGCAGGGCCGTCGTCGTCGCCAGTACGAGGCGGCATTTGAAACATCGGACGAGCCGAACGCCTATGCCCGGCTGTCCGAGGCAAACGAGCGGGTTGCGACGCGCGCGAGGTGGCTTGAGTGATCGACCAGCACTGGGACCGAGGGAGATCGGGCGCTCCAGCGAGGAGGACGAGATGAGCACCAGCAAGCAATCCCAACCGGGAGCACGACGGCGCGGCGAGCTTCATCGCGCCGATGGCAATCGCCAGGTTGGCCACGCTATCGGAGCGCGCCGACGCCTGAACGCACTTCCGCTCAGAGCGGTGCCTCGGTTCAGCTCGCCGAGAAGCAGCCAGAAAGCGGTCAAACAGCGCTGGCTTCACCGGTCCCTCCCGGTGGGAAGCTCGGTTGATCGAGCCGCCTGACGTGACGAGGGGGCGGTCGAGGCCGCGCCTGACACACCTCGCGAGCTGAACGCGAGCTGAACGCCTACGCGCGGCGGTGCGAGGCAAATGAGAAGATGGCCGAGAGGACGAAGATGACGCCTCGCCAACATGAGGAGACAGCCCCGGGGCACACCGCCCCAGGGACGCGACCAGGGACGCGAGCCGGCGATCGCCCGCTCCACACCGTATGCGGGGAGCAGCCAGGGCGATGACCTCTCTGCGTCGCCTGGACGAACTGAGAGTCGATGCCCGCTACCACCGTGAACGCCGGGACCTCTACCGGGCCAAGATGCACGGCCCGCGGCCGACGAGTCCTGTTCAACTGAAGGAGCTGGAGCGGGCTTGCGCCTTGTCCGAAGCACGCCTCCGGAGGGCCGAGCAACACGAAGCGGAGACGATACGGCTACAGGCGCGGGCTGAGTGACGAGGATCACTTCCGACCCAAGCCCGGCGTTCCGAGTCCGACCCACTCAAGCTGGATGCCCATTTGGGGGGGCGTCAGGCCCGTAGGCTTCGCCCTCGCGTGAGCGACTCTCGAGACATCCGAACCCACGACGTGCCGGCCGGTGTCACCGTGGTGACCGACACAACGCCGTACCTGCCTCGGGAGCTGCTCGTCCGGTGGGGGATTCGCGAGGTCAGCCTGTACGTGGGCTGGGATGGTGACCTGCGCCCCGAGCATGAGTACGACGACCTCGATGCCTTCTATGCGCGGCTCCGTGAGTCCCCGACACTGCCGGCGACCTCGCAGCCGTCGGTAGGGGACTTTCGCGCGTGCTACGAGCCGCTCGTCAGCGCGGGGCGCGACGTGGTCTCCGTCCACATCGCCGGCGGCATCTCGGGAACCTGCGAGAGCGCGGCTGAGGCAGCGCGGATCGTGGCTGAGCAGGGGTATCCCGGGCGCATCGAGGTCGTCGACAGCCAGACTGGCGCCGGCGGTCTGGGCTGCCTCGTCGTGGCTGCCGCGCGCGCAGCCGAGCAAGGCGCAGAGCTGGACGCCGTCGTCGATACCGTGCGCCAAGCCCGCCAGCGTCTCGAAATCTGGTTTTGCCTGGACACTCTCGAATACCTGCGCCGCGGCGGGCGCATCGGGGCGGCACAGGCGATGCTCGGGACGGCGCTGAAGGTCAAACCGATCTTGACCTTCGGCACCGAGATCACCCCGGTCGGCCGCGTCCGAACGCGGCGGCGAGCATTGGAGCGGATGGGCGCCTACCTGAATGAGCTACACGACCGCGGCGCCACAGACTGGATCGTGCAGCACGCCCAGTCGCCCGAGGACGCCGAGCAGCTGGTCGCCGAGGGCACGGCGATCTTCGGCGCAGGGCCGCTGTTCTGCACGCAGGTGGGACCGGTGCTCGGCGCGCACCTCGGCTCCGGAATGCTCGTCGGAGGCATCGTGCGCGCCGAGCCGTTCCCCGCCGGCGATCAGCGCAACGACCTCCGGTCATCCCCCCTCGCTTAGGTCGACCCCGTTCTCGTCGTCCGGCAGCTTCCGGTCGCCGGGTGGAGTGGCGGCGGCGCGGCCTGCGTGCTAAGAGGGGCTCAAAACCCGTTCGACGACGTCATTGGCGCGCGACTGAACGCCGTTCGCACGGCTCTCGACGCTATCTCGAACGTCCCTGGCCTGGCGCTTGACTGCGCGGCGCTTCCGCCGCAGGGCGGTTGCGCCGCGTCGCTCGAACCGGTCGAGCTGCTGACGGGCCAGTCGGCCATCGCTGTAGGTGCGGATGGTCGCGGCCATGCGGTCACGCGCCTCGAGCGCCGCGCCAACCGGGATCAGGGTGACGCGCTCAGCCTGGCGGGCGACGGCCTCGAGGCGAGTCGTCTCGGCCAAGACGCGACGAACGGTGGCCCGACCTGCGTGCTTGGAGGTCGTGCGCGCTGCGCGACCAGTGCTCTGGGCGGACGTTGTGGTCCGGCGAACGGACGCCTTGGCGGTCCCGCTGCTCTGTCTTGCGGAGTTTCGCTTCCGTGTGGCAGCGGCCTTCTTGGCGGCTGCCTGACGTTGGGTTCGGGTCTGTGAAGCCATTGAATTGGGTCCCCTTCGCGCTTGCTTGCTAGATGTCGGCCCGTAATACCCACCGACCGGACGCCCAAACATATGTTCGGCGGCCCGCTGGGCCGGACCCGGCGAGGCGGGGTCCGCTTCCCTAAGCGAACTCGACCGCGCGATCGGCCTCCGCCGGAGCAGTGCGAGGAAGGATCTACACGCTGGAGCGGCGCCTACCATGGCTCACAGTGGCTTACGCGGAAGTCAGGCTCCTAAACGGTGATGTCTTCACGGTGGAGGGAGCTCTGGACGAGGTCGAGGGCAAGCTCTCCGATGCTGCTCGATCAGGCCAATCGCGTCTTGCCTGGTTCACGGAGTACGGAACTGACGGAGCAGTTGGTGTCAACCCGGCCCACGTTGCGTCCTTGAAGGTCAGCGACATCTCAGACTGAGCGGCACACGCCAGTGGTCTCGGGCCCAACTGGTCCAAGGAGCTATCGCGAGACCGGTAACTGAAAGCACCGCTTCCATGCACAGCGCTATTCCGCTTCGCGCGAGGAGGAACTCCGGGAGTGTGCCCCCCCGGGGACCTATCGCGGCTACTTGAGCTGGAACTTTCCACTCAGTGCGGGCGCTTCCACCCGGTCCACCGCAACAGGGTCCGCATCAGCGGCGGCGGGGTCGTCCGGTACACCCACCGTGCGCGCGCCGGCATGATCCGCACCCCGGTGCGGCCGCGCTCGATCGCCCGTACGGCGTCGCGGGCGACCTCCTCGGGCGTCATCGCTGGGCCCGCCAGCTTCGCGGCGCCGGGGATCCGCTCGCGCGTGCCCGGGTTGTGGGCAAAGTAGGGGGAGTCGACCTCTGACGGCGCCAGCAGCAGCACATCGACGCCGGTTCCGCGGAGGTCCTCGCGGAGGTGAGAGCTGAACGCCCGCATCGCCCAGCGAGCCGTCCCGTAGCCGCTCGCCCCCGGAATCGTCACGAACCCGGCGAGCGAGGTCATGTTGACGATGTGCCCCGAGCCCCGCTTGATCATCGCCGGGACGAGCGCCCGCGTGAGCTCGTAGGCGGCGAGGTAGGGAAGCTCGATCTGTCGGCGCGCCTCGCCGGGCTCGTTCTCGTCGATGGCTCGCCATCGCCCGGCGCCGGCGTTGTTGACGAGGACGTCGGGCGCCCCCGCGTCGGCGAGGACATTTGCCGCGAGCCGCTCGACATCGTCGAGGTTGGCGAGATCGGCCGGCATCACGGTCGCGTCGCCGGCGGCGTCGCGGATCTCGGCGGCAACCTTCTCGAGTGCCTCGCGGCCACGGGCAACGAGCAGCAGCCGCGCGCCGCGATCGGCGGCGGCGCGGGCGATCTCAGCGCCGATCCCGCTCGACGCGCCGGTTACGAGGACGAGGTTGTCGCGTAATTTCATGTGCTGGCAAGGCTATTCACCCCCAGGAATACGATCACCGCGCGATCGCTGCTCCCTTGCGCGATAGGCATCAGCGCGTTGAAGGCAGCCGCTCCGGAGCGTCGCCCGCTACGAAGGCCCAGCTGAATTCGGTTCCAGTTAACGCCTGCAAATCGGCACTTGCGATGAGGGGAGGGACCGTCAGGGGACCGAAACCGAAACGAAATCTGGCGATACAGATCCTGGGTGAATATGCACGAGTCCGTACGCAGGCTCGGCACGGCGACGAGCAAGGGAGAACGCCCGCAAGGGGTTCCCGTTGCGACGCGCGGCACGTCAGTACGACAGGTCGCGGGCCCGAAGGACCGTCGGCTCCAGGGCGACGAAGCGCGTCGTGGGATCGTCGAAGACGTCGCCTTGGAAGCGACGCCAGTGGCGCTCGTCGGGTCCGAGGTAGCGGCGTCCCCAGCGGCGCGCTCGGTCGGCCTCGAAGGGATGGAGCTCCACCCTTCCCCGCGCGGTGACCTGCAGGACCTCGCCGCGATCGAGGTCGCAGGTGTCGACGACGAGGGCGACGCGTGGGTCGCGCTCGAGCAGCTGTCCGAGCCTTGACCATCCCCCGGTCAGCCACCAGAAAGCTCGCCCTTCCCACAGGTACCAGAGCGGTCGCACGCTCGGCCCGGTCCGTCCGACCGTCGCCACGCGCGCCACGAGGGGCTGGTCGAGGAACCCGTCGAGGTCAAAGCCTTCGTCGACGGTCCAGGTGGTGCTAGCACCGCCCTCGGCCATGCAGCGATGATGCCAGGCGCGGTTCAGATCCCCGGTCCGATGCTAGTCCCCTTCGTCAGAGCTCCACAACGGTTGCGCGGGTGCTGAGTCGAGCGCGCGGCGAAGCAGCGTCAGCAGTTGGCGACGCTGAGGATCGCTGAGCCCGCCCAACACGTCGTCTTCAGCCTGTATCGCCAACTCTCGGGCCTGCTCCAGGGACCGGCGGCCCTTAGGTGTGATTGCAACCTCACGGGCCCGGCGATCCGTTGTACGGGGCCGGCGCTTGGCGAATCCTGCGGCCTCAAGCTGATCGATCAGCGAAACCATCGTGCTGGGATCGATGCCCATCGCTGCGCCGAGCTCCTGCTGAATAGCTCCCTCGCGGGTCCCGATCACGTTAAGGAGCGCGAAGAGCGCCGTCGTCAGACCAAGCGGCTCGAGCGCCTCTGCGAAGCGCGTGTGCGACGCGCGCCAAAGGCGGAAGAAAAGCTGGCCGGCGAACTCGACGACGGCGGTATCGGCGGAAGGGGTCATTGCCATTTCCGAGATCCTCGCACATTTAGTCCGTGATCATCAATTATTTGTGATACAAATTATATGCTAAGCGAACCGAGTCGATGTGACCACGACTTCAGGAGTGACCATGGCCAGTTCTTCCACCCAAAAGAGGAAACCCGCACAGAAGGGCACGCAGAAGTCCGCCAAGACCACCACCGCGAGCGGCAAGAAGAAGTCCAAGGGATTCACGGACGAGGAACGAGCTGCGATGAAGGAGCGCGCCCAAGAGCTGAAGGCGGAAGCGCGCCGCGGCGCGCGCGCGGACAAGGCGGACGGGGAGAGCGCCGTACTCGCGAAGATCGCCGAGATGCAGGGATCGGATCGCGCCATGGCCAAGCGGCTCCATGCGATCGTCAAAGCGAGCGCCCCAGACCTCTCGCCGAGAACCTGGTACGGAATGCCCGCGTATGCCAAGGACGGCAAAGTCGTCTGCTTCTTCCAAAGCGCGCAGAAGTTCAAATCGAGGTACGCGACGCTCGGCTTCAGCGACGAGGCGAACCTCGACGAAGGCGCCATGTGGCCGACCTCCTTCGCACTGAAGGAGTTGACCGCCGCCGAAGAGGCAAGGATCGGCGCGCTCGTGAAGAAAGCGGTGAGCTGAGCGCGCGCCATCTGGCTCGGCTTGAAGGTCGCGACGGACCACAAAGACGAGCGGAGGGGGTGGGATTCGAACCCACGAGGGACCCAAAGGCCCCTAACGGTTTTCGAGACCGCCCCGTTCAACCACTCCGGCACCCCTCCGGGGCGGGGTCAAGGCTAGCGGCAGCGTCGCTGCGCTAATTGCCGACCGCGAGGATGTTTCCGTCTGGATCCTTGAACCAGGCGACTTTGTCTTCCCCGATCTCGGCGACGCCCTTCTCATTGGTCTTGATCGGATCCATGTCGTACTGCTCGAACATGACCCCCCCGGACGACAGCTCGTCGACGACCTTCACGACGTCGCCCACCTCGAAGAACGCGAGCGTCGCCCCCGACTTGCCGGCGTTGTCGGGCGACGGATAGATGTGGAGCGTGGTGCCCTCTCCAGCGGGATAGGTGTGGCCCCCGTCCGACACGTCCTCGCCGCCGGAGAGTCCGAGCTTTCCCTCGTAGAACTCCCTCGCCCTCTCCATGTCGCTGACCGGGACCGCCGGATTCACCCTATAGCTGCCGAGACCCATCGCCAAACCCCCTCTTCGAAGCGTTTCGTGAACGGGGCATACTAACCGCGGCGTCGCTTCCCGCCTAGCCGCCCGCGGGCAGCTTCCCGTCGAGCACGTAGCGGAGGACGTCGACGACCTGCTCCGGTGTCTCCGCGGTCGCCATCGCAGCTCGGTCGATCTCCTTCAGCGCGTGGTTGTGCTCCTCCGGATGGAGGCTGACGATCGGCTTGCCGAGCGCCGCCGCGAAGCCCGCGTCGAAGGCGGCGTTCCACTGCTTGTACCTCTCGCCGAAGCGGACAACGACCACGTCCGCGTTCCGAATCAGCGTCTGCGTGCGGATCGCGTTGACGCCCGCGCCCTTGTGGTCCTTCCAGAAGCCGTCGGATTCCTCGCCGAGGATCGCGACGCCGACGTCATCGGAGGCGCCATGGTCGGTCACCGGCGAGCTGAAGGTCACGTCCAGGCCCGCGTCCTTCGCGCCCTCGGCGATCCGCTCCCGCCAGTCGGAGTGAACCTCACCGGCCAGGTACACGTTCCACGCCATCTGACGATCTTATTGACCGGTACCGGGCTTCTAGACTTGACCCGTCCCGGAGAGGTGTCCGAGTGGCTTAAGGAGCTCGCTTGGAAAGCGAGTGGGCGGGTTAACCGCCTCGTGGGTTCGAATCCCACCCTCTCCGCTACAACGAGAAGGCGCGCTGGGCCTTCGACTAGCCGCTAAATCGCGCCGGAGGGCCGCCCCATGCGCCGAGCCGGGGGCTCGGGTGGGGAGCGCCGCGCGCGCGACGCTCCCCGCGCCCTACGCGGCGGCCGGCGCCGAGCGCGCCCGCAACGACAGCAGGATGCTGACGACCAGGATCCAGAGGGCGGTGCCGGCGAAAGCCGCGAAGCCGAGCGGCGTGAACGCGACGATCCCGAGCAGGATGGCAACCCACCCTAGCCACTTCGGCAGGGCGCCATTCCTGATCACCGATATCCCCGTGGACCAGAGGAAGATCGTCAACCCGAATGCGATCGGGATGAAGTCGTTGTCCCAGAGCGCCTGGAGGGTCTGCACAGAGGTGGGCTCGATGTCCTCGGCGGACTCCGCGATGGCGAAAAGGATCGTGCTGTCGATCGAGAACCCAACCGTCATCACCACCAGGCCGATCAGCGAGAGCAGCGGGAGCGTCTGATCCTCGGGTGCAGCCGCCTGCAGCACCTTGCGCAGGTAAGCGCCGAAGAAGACGAGCAGAAGGCTTGCCAACACTCCAATGAACGATGCGATCTGGATCGCATCCTTGTTGTCGACGTAGTAGTCGACGATCTCGCCCACAGGCTCATCGGCGCTCTTCGGCTCACCCTGGATCACGAAGGTGACGATCGCGAGCACGATGAACGCCAAGCCCGTGAGCGGCAGGAGCCACTCCCTGCTTCTCCCATTCATGTCCACCTCCAGTCTGCGCCGCTGTCACGGCGCGATCTCGCGCCACCCCACGCGGCGCGGCGTCAGTATCCCAGCCGGATCAGTCGCACCCGAAGGTGCTAATCCTTGGACCGATGAAGAGGGATCAGGCACTCAAGCGACTGTCGCGCGACCACCACCGGGCGCTCGAGGTCGCTCTGAAGCTGCGCCGGGCGACGGACGCTGACGCAGAGCCGGTGGCGCGGGAGTTCCTCGCGTTCTGGCGAGAACACGGCGCGCTTCACTTCCGCGTCGAGGAGGACGTGCTGCTGCCCGCGTTCGCGCGCCATGGCGATCCGAGGGCTGCCGAGGTGGTCCGCGTGCTCACCGACCACGTCGAGATCCGGCGCCGCGCTGCAGACCTGGAGGCGTCGACGGAGACCCGGGCCGGCGACCTCAACGCCCTGGGAGAGATGCTCAACGATCACGTCCGCCACGAGGAACGGGTGCTGTTCCCGCTGATCGAGGAGAGCCTGCCGCCCCGTGAGCTGGAGGAGCTCGCTCAGAGGGTCGAGGAGGCGGAGCGCTCCGGCTGAGCGGGCGGGGCGGGGGCGGCTCCGCTTCGCTCCCCCTCCGGCCAGGGAAATCCGGACGCGGTCGAGCGAAGGTCGGCGACCAGGTGGAGCCCGGCGATCGTGCAGAGGAGCAGTGCCCCGCCGAGGACGGCGAGATCCGCGGGCCCGTGGTTGAGTGCCGCCCCGGCGCCGATCACGAGGATCCCGAAGCCGACGATCGCCGCCGCGATCACGCGATGGAAGCGGCCCGCCTCGGAGTGCGGCCAGGGGTCGAGATTCCTAGTGACCTCGCGGCCGCTCTCGGAGTCGGTGCAGTCGTGCTTCCGGGGGCAGTTGTTGCAGACGTGGGCCCGGGCGCGGTACCGGGCGAGGCGCTGGTGCATGTCCGTCTCGATCCGATGGAGGCGCTCGCCCTCCGGGCACTCCCACGCGTCGAGATGGTCGTGGTAGGTGAACCCCCCAGTCCGGTAGAGCTCGGAGCGCCGGTGCGAGTGCTTGGCGAGGACGTCCAAGCCGAGCGCGGCGACGGTGAGGAAGAGCCCGTAGCCGGCGGCGAGCAGGCTCTCGGTGGCGAGCTCGGTCATCTCGGGGTCCCCACCGGTTCCTTCGGCTCGGTGACCTCGGTGAACAGGATCTCCTCCGGCTCCTCGATCACCACCCGCTTCACGGTGTAGCGAACCCCCAGGTAGGTGAGGTAGAGGAACGGCATCACGCCGATCACGATGAAGTAGATGTCGCCCGGAAGCCTCAGCCACTCGATCACCGTGTTCGTGTTGGTGCCCAGGTAGTCGAGCGAGCGGGCCTCCCAGTACCCGACGTTCACGGACTCGTACAGCTGGCGGACCCCGAGCGGGAACAGGGTCGCGAACGCCATCCAAGCGAGCCCGATGTTGAGCCCGTAGAAGCTCATCTTCGCGGCGCGGTCCTTCCAGCGATCGGCCGGGATCAGATAGCGCAGGCAGAAAATCGCCAACCCGACCGCGAGCATCCCGTACACGCCCATCATCGCGGTGTGGCCGTGATTGGCGGTGAGCGCGGTCCCGATCTCGTAATAGGAGACGATCGGCAGGTTGATCAGGAAGCCGAAGATCCCCGCCCCGAGGAAGTTCCAGAACCCGACCGCGACCAGGAACATCACCGCCCATCGGTGCGGGAACGGGGTCTGCGATTTCGACTCCTGGCGGGCGCCGAGCTGGAGAAAGCTCCACGCCTCCACGGTGAGGAAGGTCAGGGGCATCACCTCGAGCGCCGAGAAGACCGCGCCGAGCGCCATGTTCTCCGCCGGGGCTCCGGAGAAGTAGAGGTGATGCATCGTCCCGATCACCCCTCCGACGGAGTAGAGGATGATGTCGAGGAAGACGACCAAGAGGGCGACCCGCTCGCGGACCACCCCGAGCAGGACGAAGATGTAGGCGACCATCACGGTGGTGAAGAGCTCGAGGAAGTCCTCGACCCAGAGGTGGACGACCCAGAAGCGCCAGTAGTCGGTGATCGTGAAGCTATCGCCGGCCCGGGCGAGCAGGCCGACGGCGTAGAAGGCCGGAATCGCGAGGGCCGCGATGAAGAAGAGCCAGGGCATGTTGCCCACCCGCTCGCGGGTCAGCCGCCCCCTCAGCCCGCGGAAGAGGATCACGATCCAGACCAGGAGGCCGATGACCAGCAGGACCTGCCAGAAGCGGCCGAGATCGAGGTACTCGAATCCCTGGAGGCCGAAGATCGAGCCTGAGAACCAGCCGTGCACACCCGCCAGCTCGCCGAACAGGCTGCCGAACACCACGACCGCCAGGGCGCCGAGCAGCGCGTAGGCGAGGGGGGCCTGGCCTCGCGGCTCCCGCCCGGCGATCATCGGGGCGAGGAAGATCCCCGCCGCGACGAACGAGGTGGCGACGAAGAAGATCGCGAGCTGGACGTGCCAGGTGCGGACCAGGTTGAAGGGGAGCGCCTGGGCGATGTCAATCCCGAAGAACCCCTCGAGGTCGGCCCGGTAGTGCTGGGATAGCCCGCCGACCAGGGTCTGCAGCAGGAACAACGCCGCCACGACGAGGAAGAACCAGGCGGTCGCGCGTTGGGCCGGGGTGAGCGCCACGTCGCCGGGTGACTTGAAGGTGAGGGTCGCCTGGTCGCGGCCCTGCCAGCCCATCCTCCAGCGCCCGAAGGCCGCAAACAGGATGCCGATCCCGCCCAGCAGGGCGATAAGCGAGATCACGGACCAGACGATCACGGCCGCGCTCGGCTCGTTTCCGACCAGATCCTCGGGCGGCCAGTTGTTCGTGTAGGAGTAGTTGTGGCCAGGGCGCCGTGCCGAGGCCGCCCAGGCCGACCAGGCGAAGAACGCGGTCAGCCGGTGGATCTTCTCGGGATCCTTGATCACCTCGGGACGGAGGCCGAAGCGGGTCGTGTCCGTCGCGAAGAACCGCGTGTAGTGGGCCTCCAGCTCGCCGAAGGCGTTCGCCTGCTGAGCGGAGAGCGGGAGGGTCTTCGTCTCCTCGTCGTAATCGTTGCTTTGGAACTGGTCGATCGTCTCCTGACGGGCAGAATCCGACTGCGTGCCGCCGAGCTGATCGCGAACCGAGGCCGAGGACCGATGCAGGTAGTCGGCCGTGAAGTCAGGCCCGAGGTAGGCGCCGTGGCCGAAGATCGATCCGTACTCCATCAGGCCGCTGTGCAGGAAGACCTTCTGCCCCTCGCTGACGTCCTCGCCGGTGTAGACGACGTTTCCCGCGGGATCCGTCGCCTTGTCCGCAATCGGTGGATCGGACTCGTAGGTCCTGTACGCGAGCAGGACGAGGACGAAGAACCCGACGACGACGACGAGCCCCGCGACCTGGAGCCACGTCTTCGAGATCAGAAGGTCGCGCTTACCCCCCTCCAGCTGTTGTGCAGCCGGCCGGTCCTCCGTGGGTTGTCGATCTCGCCATGCCATCCGAGCCAGCAAGTCGAAGCGGCGCGATCCTATGCACTCGCGCCCCCCGATTTCAAGCAATCGGGGCGATCGCGGCAGTGAAATAGGCTTGCCCGCGCGATGGCGCGGGTGCAGACAATCACCGGGCCCGTCGAGGCGGATCAGCTCGGGACGACGCTGATCCACGAGCACCTCCGGACCCGCGACGAGGCCGTCCACGAGCAGTGGCCGACCGCCGGGACGACGAAGGAGGACGAGCCCTACTTCGTCGCTCCGGGGGACGAGCACGAGATCGCCGTCAGGGAGGCGAAGGCCGCGATGGAGCTGGGCGTGAAGACGATCGCGGACCCGAGCGCGATGTTCCTAGGCCGCGACGTCAACTTCATGCGCCGCGTCTCGGAGGAGAGCGGCCTCCAGGTGGTGCCCTGCACCGGGATCTACACCTACGATCACCTCCCCCAGTTCTTCCTCTCCCGGGACCCGGACCAGGTCGCCGAGTTCTTCGTCTCCGATATCGAGCGGGGAATCCAGGGAACCGAGATCAAGGCGGCGTTCATCAAGGTCGCCGCCGACGAGCCCGGGGTGAACGAGAACATCGAGAAGCTCCATCGCGCCGCCGCCAGAGCGAGCCTGCAGACGGGCGCTCCGATCATGGCCCACTCGCGACCGGCCAGCAATACCGGCCCGCGCCAGGTCGAGATCTTCCTGGAGGAGGGCGTGGATCCATCGAAGATCCAGCTCGCCCACACCGGCGACACCGACGACCTCGGCTACATCGAGGGGGTGCTGGAGCAGGGCGTCTGGATCGGGCTCGATCGCTATGGCCTCGAGCTGTTCCTCCCCTACGAGAAGCGGCAGGCGACCGCCAAGGCCCTGATCGAGCGCGGCTACGCCGAGAGGATCTTCCTCGCGGCTGATTCGTGCGCCACGCTCGACTGGTATCCGGCGGAGGCGGTCGAGCAGCTGATCGCGGCCGGGCTGGCGAAGGACTGGACGATCCGGATCGTCCCCGAGAAGGTGCTCCCCGAGCTCCGCGAGGCCGGGATGACCGAGGAGCAGGAGCGGACGATGATGGTCGAGAACCCGGTGCGCTGGTTGACCAGCTAGCGCCGCGCCGAGAAGAACGATTCGAGCAGGGCGGACGATTCTGCGGCGAGCAGCCCTCGCTCGACCGCTGGCCTGTGATTGACCACCGGCTCGGCGAACAGGTCGACGACGCCGCCCACCGCCCCGCCCTTCGGATCAGAGGCGCCGTAGACCAGCCGCGGGACACGCGCCAGCGAGATCGCCCCGGCGCACATCGGGCAGGGCTCGAGGGTGACGTAGATGACGGTGTCGAGCAGCCGCCAGCCGCCGAGCCGCTCGGATGCCTGCCTCAGGGCGAGCACCTCGGCGTGTGCGGTCGGGTCCCTGCGGAGCTCGCGCTCGTTGCCGGCCTCCCCGAGGACCTCCTCCCCCCTGGCGACCACCGCACCGATCGGGACGTCGTCGTGGCGCGCGGCAGCCTCGGCGAAC
Organism: Solirubrobacterales bacterium; assembly: GCA_036377415.1. Taxonomy (GTDB): domain Bacteria; phylum Actinomycetota; class Thermoleophilia; order Solirubrobacterales; family 70-9; genus DASUPK01. The sequence goes on along the minus strand of DASUYK010000015.1, from coordinate 9,534 downwards.
TCGAGCGCCCGGCGCATCATTCGCTCGTCGATCTCCGTCCGTGTCACACGGCCAGTATCGGTCAACCGCGCACTGGTGCCCACGACACCACCGGCAGAGCACGCTCGAGCAGACGATCGTGCCCGTCGACGGCTCCGCGCGGCGAGCTGCGCGAGCCAGTCGGCTGAGCGGCAGCAGGAACTTTCCATGCGTGTCCGTGTTTATTTCATAGGCTGGCGGCGCACGCCGGCCTTCTTCCTGCGCAGATGGATTCGGGGACATGCGAAAGCTGATCGCAACAATCGCGCTTGCCCTTGCCGCCGTCGCGGCCGGCGCCCCGAGCGCCGCCGCGCAGGACCTGAGCCCGACCGCGCACGTTCCGGGCGAGCTCCTGGTCAGGTTCGAGGGCGGCTCGGAGAAGCTGGTCCGGTTGCCCGAGGGCGTCGGGCTGGACGCCGCGAGGGAGGCTCTCGCCGCCAACCCGAAGGTGAGCTACGCGCTCCCGAACTACATCGCACACGCTTCGGTGATCCCGAACGACCCGGGCCCCGCCGCGATCCCCGGCGGCTGGCAGCGGACCCAGTGGAACTTCCTCCCATGCGGTTCGCTGTGTGGCCGGTCCGCCACGCCGCTTCCTTACGAGGCTCGCGGGGGCCTCAACGCCGTCGATGCCTGGGGGATCCTGAAGCAGCGCGGCGCCGCCGGAGGGAAGGGCGCCCGGGTGGCGGTCCTCGACACGGGAATCGCGTACCTGTCGAAAAAGCCGAAATTCAGGAGGAGCCCCGACTTCTCCCCGAGCCAGTTCCTGCCCGGCCATGACTTCGTCGACAACACCAAGATGCCGCTCGATCGCGACGGGCACGGAACCCACATCGCCGGGACGATCGCCGAGCGGATCGGCAACAAGGTCGGGCTGACCGGACTCGTGCCCCGAGCGAAGATCATCCCCGTCAGGGTGCTGGACTCGGAAGGCCTCGGCACCGCCCGGGACATCGCCAAGGGGATCCGCTGGGCCGCCAATCGCAAGGCCCAGGTGATCAACATGAGCTTCGAGTTCGGGGCGGGAATCAACTCCTGCGGCAAGATCAAGGGGATCTGCGCGGCGATCAAGTTCGCGCACAAGAAGCGCGCGCTGGTCGTCGCCGCGGCCGGCAACTCGAACGGGGAGCCGGTCGCCTACCCGGCGGGCGCCCCGCACGCGATCGGCATCGGCCGGACGACAAAGGACGCCTGCCTCGCGAACGACTCCCGGACCGGCACCGGACTGGACCTGGTCGCACCGGGCGGCGGTTTCCCCCTCTTGGAGACGTGCGGCATCGATGACCCCGTCTTCAGCCGCGGGCTTCCGATCGTCCAGCTCACCTTCGTCGGCGGATTCAGGCGGTTCGGGTACCCGACGGGCTACGAGGGGACCTCGATGGCCGCCGCACACGTCTCGGGCGTCGCGGCGATGGTGATCGCGAGTCGGGTCGTGGGCCGCTCACCGGCCGCGGTCGAGTGCCAGCTCAAGGCGACCGCCCGGCACACGGACCAGGAGCTCGGCCAGCCGTACGATCCACGCCTATTCGGCGCCGGGCTGGTCGACGCGGCCGCAGCGGTGAGGGCTCGCGCGGCGGGTTGCTAGACGGCTTTCGCCACAAAACGGCGGCCACCAACACCGCCGCGGGTCTGCGGCTTGCAGCCGCTTACGTCGTCTTGACGATCCAGACGTCGCAGGGCGAGTGATGCGAGATCTTGTTCGGCACGCTGCCGAGCAGGAACCGCCGAGCTCCGGTCATCCCCTTGTTTCCGACCAGGACGAGATCGGCCTTGTTCTCCTCGGCGACGTCGAGGATCGCGTCGGCGGGGTCGCCCTCCCGCGGATGGGTAACGACGTCGACCTTCGCCTTCTTCGCCTCGGCCGCGGCCTTGTCGAGGATGAACTGGACGTCCTCCCGGGGATTGACGGTGTGAGACACGTCGCCGCTGATTCCCTCCCCCTCCTCCTTGAGCCGCGACTGCGGCACGGGCTCATAGGCGCTGACGATCTCGAGCTTTGCCTTCGAGAGCTTCGCCAGCTCGATCGCCTCCCGAACCGCCTCGGTGGCGGTCTCCGAGCCGTCGGTCCCAACAACTATGCGATCGAACATTCCTCCTCCTAGCCCATCCGAATTTCCGGGCGCATACTATCCGCCGCGCTCAAGTTAGGTTGACGATCGCGATCACCATGGACGCGAGCAGGCAGATCATGATGATCACCATCGATGCGATCCAGAGGCGGGGCACTCCGCGATCGTAGTCGGGCCGCTCAGTCCTCGGCCGCCGGGTGCGGGACGGGGCCGGGAATTCCCTCCAGTGCCGCTGGCGGCGTGCCGGGAGCCGGCTCGTACCAGTCGACGTAGCGGCCGCACGCCTGGCTCAGGGGGATCCTCTCCCTGGCCGGGTCGGCGCGTGTCGCGGCGATCTGATCGAGGAAGGCCCTGCTGTCCGAGCCCAGCAGCCGTCCGACGAGCGGCGGGTCGTCGACTGCGGCCTCGAAGGTGACCTCGCCGGGCTTCGTCACCTCGATCGTTCCGACCGGGTAGTACGGGGAGGGCCCTCGGAATAGCAGGTTGGTCCGCAGGGTCACCTTCAGCCCCGGGGGAGGGAGGCCGGGGCCGCTCGCGGTAACCCGCAGCGGTTGCGTGCTCGCGTACTGAAGGGAGATCTCCCACCGGCCCGGCGTCAGGTAGATGCTTTGGGAGGCCGGCCGCGACTGGCTCAGCTCGGGGTCTGGGGTCCAGGTCGCCCCGAGCACGGGCAGGGTGCCGAAGGCGGTGGCGGTCCCGTCCAGCCGCGTCAGCCGGGCCTGCGCCGGATCGGAGCAGTCGAGGAGGGCGCCGGGGTTGAGCGGCTCGAAGAGCGTGCGCCGCTCGCCGGTCTCACCGGATCGCTGCCAGAGGACGAAGTCGCGGGTCCGGAGGCGCGGCTCGAAGCCCAGCGGGGCCTCGCTCACCGACGCGGCGCTGGTCGTGATCACCCAGTCGAAGTCGTCGAGCGCGAAGTCCTCGTCGGAGAACTCCTCCGCCGGGAACTCCTCGGACGCAAACTCGGGATGAACCGGCACGTTGTCCCAGTCGAACTTGGCGTTCACCGGGGTCGCGCGGTAGAGCGGCGGGATCTCCTCGGTGTCGTAGTGGTTGGTGATCGGGGCGTAGACCTCGGAGCCGATCAGCTCCCACGAGACAAAGTTGTCGCGGCCGAGGAAGAGAACCCTCTGCCCGTCGACGAGTGGGCGCATCCTCACCATCTCCTGATAGTGGTGGTCGGCCCCCACCGCGGATTCGCGCAGGGGCAGCAGCATCGAGATCGCCGCGGCGCTGACGAAGGCGATCGTGAGCAGCGGGACTCCAACGCCCACCAATGGATGATTCGGCCGCGGTGTTTGTGGCGGCCGTTTATGAAGGGGCGGCCACCAGGCCGCCGGCTCGCGCGGGGCCTCCTCGTCCTCGATCGAATCGGCCGAGAGCAGACCGCGAAGGGCGATCAGCATGATCACCGGCGCCCCGACCGCGAGCGCCTTCGCCTCGGTGTATGGCGTACCGAAGGCGAGCGCGGCGAGGTACAGGAGGGTCGCCGCCGCGACGGTCGACGGGAGGGCGAGCTCTCGCCTCGCGAGTGCCCTCCCCAACCCCCAGGCGAAAGCGGTCAGCGCCAGCAGGCCGCCGAGGTAGAACGCGATCTCCGGTGTGCCCGAGTTGGCCGGGGTGATCCGAAACTCGCCCGAGGGCCAGATCCCGAACGCCTCGAGCGGGTTGAGCGGCTGGCGGAGGATGCCGAAGCCGACCGAGGGCCCCTCCCCCTCGGGGTTGATCGCCTCGAAGTTGCCGAAGCTCGCGAGTCGGAAGATCTCCGGTACGGCGAGCAGCACGGGAATCCCGACCGCCGCGAGCAGGGCGGGTCTGGCGCCACGAAGCCGCTCGCCGAGACGCAATCGCGCGGTCAGCCCCTCGGTCGCCGGATCGCGCTCCCGCCACGCGACCAGGAGCATCCAGATCAGTCCCGCGCCGAGCAGCCAGGCGAGGCCGGGGAAGCTGTAGTTGTAGATCGTCCCCGCGGCGATCAGCCCGAGCGGGATCGCGGCCCTCCATCCACCACCGCCGGACCAGGCCGGACCGACGGCCGGGAGAGCGAGGGCGAAACCGATCAGGGCGAGGGCGAGCACCGGCTCCTTGAACGCGCCCTGCGAGAGGTAGGCGGCGGCCAGGTAGGGACTCGAGACGAGGATCGCGGCCGGCGCCCGCATCCACTCGCGCACTCCGGGCAGGGCGCCATATGCGGTGAGGCCGAGGAGCACCGCGATCGCGCCCGTCAGCCCGGCGAAGCCCTCCAGCAGACTGGCACCGGTCACCTTCACCGCCGCGGCGACGATCGCGTGCGGCCCGAGCGGGTAGCCGTCCTGCACCAGATCCGGGGTGGGGCCGGCGTGCGTGTCGATCCACTCGGTGAAGAGCAGGTGGGAGGCCCAGTCGTCGTTGATCAGGCCCTGGCCGAGGATCCCGATCCGGCCGTTGACCATGTACGGGAGCGCGGCGAGCAGGGCCGCTCCCAGCACCGCCACGATCGCGCCGATCCGGACGCTCCCGGCCGGGGACGAGCTTCGTCCGAGGAGGACGAACGCGCCGATCAGGGCGACGCCGGCCGCGACCGCCGCCGTGACCGCGTGCCCGGGAAGCTTCACCGCGATCCCGCAGATCACGAGCAGCGCCGAGAGCCCGGCCGCCGGAGCGACGGGGGAGTGTCGCGGGCGCCCCGACAACGCCATCACCGCCGCGCCGAGAAGGAGCGCCGCGGCGAGGATCACTACGCCCGCCAGCAGAGCCGAAAACACCGCGGAACTGTAGAGCGGACTATGCGGCGGCGGCTTCCGGCGCCCACTCGGCTCGGAAGACGCGGTGGCTGCCGGCGAGGCCCTTGAGCTCGAGCTCGCGTCCCTCGTCGAAGCGGAGCCGGCGTCCGTCGCCATTGCCGCCCCCGTCGCTGGCCGCTTCGCGGAGCTCCTCGGAGACGAGGATCTCGCCGCCGGCCGCCTGGGACGCGATTCGGGCGGCGAGGATCACGTTCTTCCCGAAGTAGTCGCCCTCCTCGGAGATCACCTCGCCGGTGTGGAGCCCCATCCGGACTCTCAAGAAAACGGGTGGCTCCTCGGCTTCGACTGCGGAGCGCCCTCGCATTACGCCGGAGCCGTCGCGCTCACGCTCGGCGAACGCACGCTGGACGTCGATCGCGCATTCAAGCGCCTCAGAGGGATCGGGGAAGGCGAGCATGAACCCGTCACCCTGGCTCTTCACCTCGTAGCCGTCGTGCCGTGCGATCCGCTCGCGGAAGATCGCGTTGTGCTCACGGAGGACCTCGAGCCAGCGCTCGTCCCCGAGCCGCTCGGTCAGCACCGTCGAATCCTCGATGTCGCTGAACAGGATCGCCACGGTGCCGTCCGGCGCCGCGTGAGCGCGCATGTCGGGGCGCTCCTCCTCGAGTGCCGAGACCATCTCGTCGATCGAGGTGGTGACATCGACCCCCGTCAGCCCCTGCGCCTCGAGCCGGTCGCGAAGCGCCCGGTCGGCGATCCAGCGAGCGCCCATCTCGCGCGCGTGGCCGAGCACCTCGGTGAGAAGCCCGAGCGCGCGGTCCCGGTCGTCACCGTGATTGCGCTCGAGCAGGAGCTCCGCGAGCTCGAGCCGGCTGAGCGTCATCCCCGGCCTGTCCCCCATCCTGGTCGTGATCTCAATCGCCTTGGCCAGATGCCGCTCGGCATCGTCGATCCAGCCGATCGTGCGAGCGAGCAGCCCGAGCACCCTGTCAATCGGTCCGTTGCATCCCGCCGCCCTCCCCACGACGATCACGAGGCCCTCATACGGCGCCAGCACCTCGTACGCGCGCCGGGCGTGCTCCGTGTCGCCGATCAGGGCCATCGCCTCGCCCATCAGGCTCATCGCGGTGAACCAGTTTGCGTCCATCGGGATCGCCGCGAAGTCGTCGGCGGCGATGCGCTTCAGCTCGCGCTGTGCGAGCTCATGGTCCCCGGACCGCGCCGCCAGCGTGATCACAGCTGTGCGCCAGGCAGGTATCGCTGGGAAGCGCTGGGCCAGCTCGCGCGCGTTCGGGAGCAGCTCTGCAGATCGGCCCTGCATGCTGCGGATCTGGATCATCTGGATGCCGTAGTACTGCGATGCAAGAGGCTGCTCCGCTCGCTCTCCAGCGCACCTCGCCTCCTCCGCCAGCCGCTCCGCCTCGCCGATGTCACCGTCGAGCAGGACCCGCATGCCTCGCACCGCGTAGGTCTGCCAGGTGTGCTCCGGCATCCGCAGCTCGTTGGCCAGCCGCGAATAGGCCGCCAGCTCTCGGTCCACCGCGGGCAGGTCACCGAGCTCCAGGAACTGCCAGAGCCGGTAGGCATGCGCGCGCAGCACAGCCTCCCGATCTCCGTGAGACTCTCCCAGCTCGAGCATCTCATCGGCGATCGCGAGGCGCTCGCGGGAGGCGTTCGGCCCGGTGGGGATGAAGATCTTTTGGTGAAGGGCGGCGGCCAGGGTGGTGGGCGCATCGACCTCGCGCGCGATCTCGATGGCCTCGTCGACCAAGCGCGCGGACTCGCTGATGTCGTTGTCGACCCAATACATCTCCGCGGACTTGGCGCTCAGCAACGCGGCGCGGCGAGCGGTCCGCTCGGCCCCGATCCGATCAAGCGACTCGTCGAGGAGCGTGAGCAGCTCCGCGTCGAGCCTGCCGGCGTCGCTCATCATCGCGATTCCGATCGCCGCACCGACCAGGCTGTCCGTGTCATCGAGGCGACGGGCCGACTCGGCGGCCCGCTCGAAGGCGTTGCGGGCGTCGGCCACCCGGGCCGACTTGGCCTCGGCGCCCCCGAGCGATAGCAGGAGGCTGCAGCGCAGCCGCTCGTCGGGCTCGTCCATCAGCTCGAGCACCTCGAGTGCGCGGCCGAAGACCTCGACCGCATCCTCGTAGGCGAGCTGCTCCATGTCCTGGGCTCCGGCGCGCTGCGCATAGTCGATCGCCTTGGCGAGGTGCCCGCGCGGGGCGGCAGCCAGGAAGTGGTGAGCGAGCTCGCCGAGCCGGTCATCCACGTGGTCCCCGCAAACCTCCTCGATCGCCAGGCCGACCCGTTCGTGGATCGCCGAGCGCTTCGCCGGACTGAGTTCCTCGTAGAGGGTGTCGCGGACGAGGGCATGCGCGAACGAGAAGTGCCCGTCACCGAGGTCGGTGACCAAGCGCTCCGCGAGTGCCTCGTCGGCGGCGCTCATCTGCTCCTCCAATGGCAGGTCCGTAACCCGCCTGACGATGTCGACCTCGAACTCGCGGCCGATCACCGCCGCCACCCTGAGCGCCTCGTTGGTCGCCTCGCTGAGCCGATCGAGCCGCCGCCCGACGACCTCACGCACACCCTGAGGAATCTGAAGCTCGGCTGCGCTGCTCGCTGCGGTCAGCTTGCCCTCGCTGGTCAGCAGGCGGACCACCTCGCCGACGAAGAAGGGGTTGCCGTCGGTTTGCTCCTGGACGGCCTCCGCCAGGCCCGAGGGCACCGGAGCGCCGGAGGTCATCTCGATGTAGCGCTCGACCGCCGCGACGGTCAGCCCGCGCAGCGGGATCCGGGCGCTCGACTCGCTTCCCGATATCTCGCCCAGGACCCTGGCAAGCGGGTGATGGCGTCCGAGCTCCACGTCGCGGTAGGTCCCCAGGATCATCAGGCCGCTCGAGCCGAGCTCTCTCGCCGCGAATCGCAGGAGGAGCAGGGACGGCTCGTCAGCCCAATGCAGGTCGTCGAGGACGATCACGAGCGGCCGGTCGCGCGCCACGGCGAGAAGCAGGCTGGTCACCGAGTCGAAGAGCCGGAAGCGCCCCTCCTCGCTGTCGGTGGGCTTCGCGGGCTCGATATCGAGCTTCTCGGCGACCTCCGGGATCAGCTGGGCGACTTCGCCGGCGCCCGCACCGAGCTGCCAGGCGAGCGCGACCGGATCGGCATCGCGGGCGTAGGCGCGGATCGCCTGGACCCAGGGCCAGTAGGAAGGCGCCCCCTCGTCCTCGCGACACCGCCCCCAGTAGGCCCGGGCACCGCTCACCTGGGCGTAGGTGGCGAGCTCCTCGGCCGCACGGGTCTTGCCGATTCCCGGCTCCCCGACCAGCAGCTGAAGCGACCCGCGTCCCCCGATCGCCGCGTCGACCGCATCGCGCAGCCGCTCGAGCTCCCGCTCACGGCCGACGAATACGCCGCCGGCAAGCGCCTCGAGCGGATTGGCCTCGCGCTCTTCGGCCGGCTCCGCGGGCGGCTCGGCAAGCGCAGCGAGCAGCGCCTCGCGCGTCTCGGCGGCGCCGGCGGGTCGGTCCTCGCGCCGTTTAGCGAGCAGGCCGAGGACCACCCGGTCGAGGGCCTCGGGCACCTCGGGGCTGTGCCGGGAGGGGGGAACCGGATCGGCGTGGAGGTGCTGGCTGATGATCGATACCGCGTCGTCGCCGGGGAACGGCGGCTGTCCGGTGAGCATCTCGTAGAGCAGGGCGCCCAGGGAGTACAGGTCGCTCTCCGGACCGGACGCCTCGCCGAGCGCCTGCTCCGGCGGCAGGTAGGCGACCGTGCCCACCAGGGTCCCGCCGCTCACCCGGGAGCGGGCCTCGGTGGTCGCCAACCCGAAGTCGCCGAGCCGGGCATGACCGTCGTCGTCGATCCAGACGTTCGCGGGCTTCAGGTCGCGGTGGACGATCCCGCGCGAGTGGGCGTGCTCGAGCGCCCGGGTGACGTCGGCGGCGATCTCCACCGCTCGCCTGACCTCGAGTCCTCCCCCGGCCGCGGCGAGCAGGCTCTCCACGTCCCCCCCGGGCATGTAGCGGCTGACGATGAACGGGTTTCCGTCGTCCTCCCCCGTATCGAGCACCGTCACCACGTGGAGGTGGTCTCCGAGCTTCCGCATCGCCTCGGCCTCGCGGCTGGACCTCGCCTGGATCGCGGCGCCGACCCCGGCGGTGTCGAAGAGCGCGACCGCGACCTCCTCGCCGGTCGCGCTGTCGTCGGAGAGGTAGACCTTCTTCCGGCCCCCCTGGCCGAGGAAGCGCTTCACCCGGTAGCGGCCGGCGATCTCGGCGGGGACGTCCGAGGGAAGCGGCTCCGCCCCCCGGGCCTCGACGCTCGGCGCCTCGGCGGTGAGGTCGGTTCCGCAGGAGTCGCAGAATCGCGCCCCATCGCGATTCTCGTTACCGCAGGATGGGCAGCGCATGGCCTCACCTAGTAAACCAGGCACGGCCGGGGCCCCTGCTGCCTGGCCACGCCTGCGGGAATCATCGCCGACGGGACCGGATGACAGATTTGGAGATCTGTTATCTCTTATGCCGTACTCGGCGTCGAGCCCACAGGAGAACGATCGTGATCACCCGCCAACTCGCCCCGACCGGCCCCACCGTCTCCGCCATCGGCCTCGGCTGCATGGGCATGTCGGATCTGTACGGGCCGGCCGACGAAGCGGAGAGCCGCGCGACCATCCACGCCGCGCTCGACGCCGGTATCGACCTGCTCGACACCGGCGACTACTA
>DASUYK010000014.1:0-5528 GCA_036377415.1 Solirubrobacterales bacterium | reverse complement strand
CGAAGGGGTCGTCCTTGAGCAGGAATGTGACTCGGGTCATGCCTGCCGGGAGCGCTTGCGGCGGTTCCCGGTGAGCGCGGCGTTGATCCTGTTGAGCCCGCGGGGCTCCGGATCGGGCCAGGAGGAGACGCGCGGCAGGATCGCCCGCTTCGCCCGCTCGAGCGCACGCATCGAGAGGCGGGCGACCGGCCCTCGCGCGCGCTTCAGGCGGATCTCGAGCCCCTCGTCGAGCTGGAGATCGATGTTGCTCCCGGTCTTCGAGCCCTCGTGGTAGCGGAACCGGACGAGCGGCTCCCGGATCGGCTCCACCCGAACCGCCCCCAGGATCCGGAGGTAGAAGTCGTAGTCGGCGGCGTCCGCGTAGGCCGGATCGAGGCCCCCTTCGGCCTCGAGCACGGAACGGCGGAAGATCACCGTCGGCGTCGGAACGTTGTCGCCGAGGTAGAGGTAGCGCCGCCAGCTGAACCGCTTCGGGATGAAGGTGCGGATCACCTCACCCTCCCCGTTGATGTACTCCTGCCCGCCGTAGATCGCCCCGACCTCGGGATGTGCGTCGAGGTAGGCGACGGCGCGGTCGACCGCCTCCGGGAGATAGGCGTCGTCGCCGTTCACCCAGGAGAGCAGGTTGCCGCGGGCGCGGGCGAACCCCTTGTTGACCGCATCGGTCTGGCCCTCGTCGGGCTCCGAGGTCCACGAGAGGTTCTCGTCCGACCTCGACCGCAGCAGCTCGACGGTGCCGTCATCGGAGGCGCCGTCGACGACGATGTGCTCATGCGGGACGGTCAGCGCGGCGACGCTGTCGAGCGTCTCGCCGAGATAGCGGGCCTGGTTGCGGACGGGCGTGACTACCGAGAGGAGGGTCATCTGGGCCGCGAAGGGTAGGCGGCGGGAGCCAGCCTAGCTGCGCGGATACCCGACTCGCCCGGGAGCCGATGGCCACCTATATTGGCGGGCCGATGCCCGCCTACGGGAACGCGAGGAAGGCCCTGATCACCGGGATCTCCGGTCAGGACGGCTCCTACCTGGCCGAGCTCCTGCTCGACAAGGGCTACGAGGTGCACGGGATCATCCGGCGATCCTCCAGCTTCAACACCGACCGGATCGACCACCTCTACCACGACCCCCACGAGGAGGGAGTCCCCCTCTTCACCCACTACGGGGACCTCGCCGACGCCACCGCGCTGGTGAAGCTCCTCTACCAGCTCCAGGTCGACGAGATCTACCACCTCGGGGCGCAGAGCCACGTCCGCGTCTCCTTCGAGATCCCCGAGTACACCTTCGACGTCACCGCCGCCGGCACGCTACGGCTGCTCGAGGCGATGCGGGAGGCCGGCGTCAACCCGCGCTTCTACCAGGCGTCCTCCTCGGAGATGTTCGGCTCCGCTCCGCCGCCGCAGTCGGAGGAGACCCCGTTCCATCCACGGAGCCCCTACGGGGTCGCGAAGGCCGCGGCGTTCTGGGCGGCGGTCAACTACCGCGAGGCGTACGACATGTTCACCGTCAACGGGATCCTCTTCAACCACGAGTCCCCGCGCCGCGGCGAGACCTTCGTCACCCGCAAGATCACCCGGGCGGTCGCCCGGATCGCCGCCGGCCTTCAGGAGAAGCTCTACCTCGGCAATCTCGACGCGGAGCGGGACTGGGGCTACGCGAAGGAGTACGTCGAGGCGATGTGGCTGATGCTTCAGGCGGACGAGCCGGACGACTACGTCGTCGCCACCGGCGAGACCCACACAGTGCGCGAGGCGGTCGAGATCGCGTTCTCGCGCGGCGGCCTCGACTGGGAGGAGCATGTCGAGATCGACCCGAAGTACTACCGGCCCTCCGAGGTCGACGTCCTCCTCGGCGACGCGACGAAGGTGAAGGAGAAGCTCGGCTGGGAGCCGCAGGTGAAGTTCCGGGAGCTGGTCGAGCTGATGGTCGACGCCGACGTTGCCGCCCTTCAGGACCAGATGGCGGGGAAGCTCACCCGCTAGGAGCGCGACTGCGCTCAGGAGCGAGACTTCGCTGTTCCGGCTGCACTGAGACCGGCTCGGCCAGACGATCGGTCGCCCATCCGGATCTCGCCGTCGGCCGCCGCACATGAAGTGCCCGTCGAAGTTTCTGCAGGGAGACCCGGTAGTCATCGAGGTCGAAACTGCGCGGCAGGAGAATCGCCGAAATACGGATTCCCGTTGTCGCGCGCATGAAGGTTACGCCGATCAAAGAGTAAGCCAGGTATGAACAGGTGGAGACGACCGCTGCCCCCGTTGCCCCGGCAGTTGGCAGGACCAACACGTATGCCACCAAGCTGGCGGGAACGACCGCAAGACCAACGACGACGAGCCGGTTCGGGAAGCCGCGGGCGAGCACGACTGCCAGTGCCGTACGGCCCACGCCGAAAGCCAGCGAGCCGACCAGGAGGATGAGGCCAAGCCCGATCGAGCCGTGAAAGCCCGGGCCGTAGAAGATCGGAATTCCGATCAAGAGCAGGAGCAGCTCCAGAATCGCTATCGCGGGGATCGCCAGGACGGCATGTCGCATGACCCGGGAATCGCTCTGATCCCGGTCGGCTGATCGGATCTCCTTCCGTTCGCTCTCGGCATGCATACGGGCCGAACGCGGCAGGACCGAGACCGCCAGTGCCTCGGTGAGCTGCCAGGCGATGCCGGTGGTCGCGAGGGCGACGGAGTACACGCCGCTGGCGGCCGCGCCGGCGAACGCTCCGAGCATGATCAGGTCCGCCCGGAGGTTGAGCTGCTGGAGCAGCTCCGAGAGCCAGGCACGGGCGCCGAAGGAGACGACCGCGAGGGTGCCGCCCGCAGGCGACCTCGATTCGGCGCGCTGCCGGTGACCCTCGCGCAGCAGCCAGACTGCAATCACGGACCCGGTGAGGACGAAGGCGACCGCGAGGCCCACGACCGCCCACGTGACTCCACCGATCAGGGCCAGCCCGACCGACAGCGGGCAGGCGAGTAGCGCGGGCAATGAGTTGAACAGCGCGAAGAGCTCGAAACGCTCGTCTGCCAGCGCCGCCTGGGGGGCTATCCGCCAGACCAACGCGAAGGGAATCGCAGCAGCCAACGCCCCCGCCATCAGCCAGTCCATCCCCGGCACGAGGTGTCCGAGCAGTTCGAAGGCCAGCAGCGTTGCCCCTGCACCGATTCCGCCCAGGACAGCGCAGGCCCGGACCACGCCCAAACTCATGTCCGATCCTCGCCACTCCCTCCGCGCGACGTAGTACGCGGTGCCTTGACCAATCCCGAGGTCGAACAGGATCGCGGACAACCACAAGAGCGCCGAGGCGATCGCGTAGACGCCTATCCCGGATGACCCGAGCAATCTGGCGATCAGGACGCTCGTCAGTGCTATCGCCACGAGTGCGGTCCCATAGCTCGTAGCGAGTGAGAGGATCGAGGCCGATAGGTGTCGCGGCGGCGCTCTTGAAGTAGATCTCGTATCGCGGCTCATCGAACGGACACCGAGCGGCCGACAGCAGTCCACCCCGGGGTGCGACTATGTTATGACGCCCGCCTCACTGGGACCGTCGACTCGTGCCGCGGACCCCCACTGCGACCGTATGAGCGCGCCCCGGATCCTTCACGTACTTCCGCACGCCGGGGGCGGTGGTGAGACGTATGTCCGCGAGCTGCAGGCGATGTCGCAGTTCAGCTTCAAACGATTCGAGCTCAGCCGGCACCGCCGCCCGGCCGAGGCGATCGCCAGGCTGGTTCCCCTCGCCCGGACCATCCCAAAGCACGACCTGGTCCACATCCATGGTGACTCCACCGCACTCGTCTGCCTTCCGGTGATCGGCGTGCGGCCGACGGTGATCACGCTCCATGGCTCCCACCTGCTCCGCCGGAGCCGGGGCCTCAGGGGAGGGGCGGTGCGCGCCGGCCTGCGACTGGCCTTCCACCGGGCCGACGCCGTAATCGCAGTCTCGGAGTCCGAGCGCGACGAGGCCAGTCGCCTGGCACCGGGAGCCGCGGCGCGGATCATCCTTATTCACAACGGCGTCCCGGAGGCCAAACTCCCTGAGGACGCCGATCGGGACGGTGTTCGCGCGGAGCTGGGCCTCGAGCAGGGCTCGGTCGCCGTCCTCTTTCTCGGGGAGCTCATTCACCGCAAGCAGCCGCTTCAGTTTGCGGACGCGGTCACGCGGGCTCGAGCGGCCAACCCAGCGATCGTCGGGCTGGTCGCCGGCGATGGGCCGCTCCGCGGGGCGCTCGAGAGATACGGCGGAGAGGGCATTCGCCTGCTGGGTGCACGCGACGATGCCGACGTGTTGGTTGGCGCCTGTGACGTCTTCGCCCTTCCCTCTCGCTGGGAGGGCCTCTCATATGCCGTGCTCGAGGCGATGGCGCTCGGGCGAGCGATGCTGGTCTCGGACGGGCCGGGGAACCCCGACGCCGTGGCGGACGCCGGGATCGTCTTCCCGGTCGGTGACTCCCGCGCGATGGCGGACGGGTTGACGCGGCTGGCGGCCGATCCGGGGCTGCGCGACTCGCTCGGGCAGGCGGCCGCAGCCCGCGCCCGGGAGCGCTTCTCGCTCACCGAGATGCTTCGTGCCACGGCCGGTTTGTACGAGGCCGCCCTGGGCAAAGGGGGGGCGGCGTGAAGATCGCGATCCTCTACGACTGCCTCTTTCCCAACACCGTGGGAGGGGCCGAGCGCTGGTACCGGAACCTAGCCGAACGACTCGACGGCGAGCATCGAGTCACCTACCTGACCCGGAGGCAGTGGGGCGAGGAGGGGCCGCAGACCTCCTTTGCGACCATCGCGGTCGCGCCGGGGAGCGATCTCTACACGGCCTCAGGGCGGCGGCGGATCTGGCCGCCCGTGCGCTTCGGGATCGGGGTCTTCCTGCACCTGCTCCGCCATGGTCGGCGCTACGACGCCGTGCACACGGCCTCGTTCCCCTACTTCTCGCTGCTGGGCGCCGCACTCGCCCTGCGCCTGAACCGTTCCCGTGCCCCCCTGATCGTCGACTGGCACGAGATCTGGAGCCTCGAGTACTGGCGCTCCTATCTCGGGCCGGCGGGCGGGCGAATCGCGTTCTGGATCCAGGGGCTTTGCCTGCGGCTGCCGGACCGGAGCTTCACCTTCTCCCGGCTGGCCGAGGCGCGCGCGGTCGAGCTGGGCCACCGGGCACCGATCTCGCGGCTCACCGGCGAATACGCGGGCGACGAGGAGGAGCGCCGGCGCCTCCTGGGTTGGCGGGCGAGCGCGGACCGTCCGCCGACGGTGGTGGCGGCCGGCCGCCAGATCCCCGAGAAGCGCGTCCCCGCGATCCCGGCGGCGATTGCCGAGGCGAGCGGGGATCTTCCCGAGCTGCGCTGCGTCATCCTCGGCGACGGGCCCGAGACCGAGGCGACCCGGGACGCGGTCCGGGATCTCGGGCTCGAGAGCAGGGTGGAGATGCAGGGGCGCGTCAGCCATGCGGAGGTGATGCGTGCGCTCGCCGACGCCAGCTGCCTCGTTCACCCGTCCCGGCGCGAGGGCTACGGACTCGTGGTGGTCGAGGCCGCCTCCCTCGGCACGCCGGC
>DASUYK010000013.1:0-13622 GCA_036377415.1 Solirubrobacterales bacterium | reverse complement strand
GGCAAGACGACGACGATGAAGATGGTCTACGGGCTGGCGACGATCGACGGCGGGGAGCTCGATGTGCTCGGCATGGACGCCGCTCGGCAGCGGCGTCAGATCAAGGCCCGGCTCGGCGTCGTCCCCCAGGAGACCAACCTGGACGGCGAGCTCACCGTTCGCGAGAACCTGATCATGCAGGCGAGCTACTTTGGGATCGACGGGCAGGTGGCGGCGGGGCGGGCCGCCGAGCTGCTCGAGTTCGCCCTGATCGGTGACCGGTCGGGTGAGCGGATCAGCAGCCTCTCGGGCGGGATGAAGCGGCGCCTGCTGATCTCTCGTGCGCTGATGGGCGACCCGCAGCTGGTCGTCCTCGACGAGCCGACGACGGGGCTCGATCCCCAGGCGCGCCTGGCGGTCTGGGGCCAGCTCGACCGCCTGCGCCGGCGCGGGGTGACGCTCCTGCTCACAACCCACTACATGGAGGAGGCGGAGCGGCTCTGCGATCGCCTCGTGATCATGGACGAGGGCGAGATCGTCGCCGAAGGGAGGCCCGCCGACCTGGTGCGCCACCACGTCGGGCGCGAGGTCCTCGAGCTTCGGCTCGACGAGGGGTGCGACGCGCACGGGCTGGTCGGATCGCTCGACGGGCGGATACGGGGCCATGACCTATCCGACCGGACCCTGATGCTCTACGCGGAGGACGCCGAGGCGGTCCTGGCCGGGCTGGACCATGACGCGTTCCCAACCGAGTCTGCACTGGTCCGCCGCGCCACGCTGGAGGACGTGTTCCTGCGCCTCACCGGACGGAGTCTCAGGGAATGAGCATGCTCAATGACCCCGGCTACGCGGGGCTCGGCCCGCGGATCCCCCTGCGCGACATGGTCCCGGTGCCCCGCCTCGCCGCGGCCATTTGGATGCGCAACGCCCGCGTCTTCTCAAAGCTCTGGCGCGGTGCGCTGCTTCCGACCTTCCTCGACCCCTTCCTCTACCTCCTCGCGCTCGGCTTCGGCCTTGGCACCTACGTCGCGACGATCAACGGGATTCCGTACAAGGAGTTCATCGCCCCCGGCCTGATCGCCTCGGCGGCGATGTGGTCATCGGCATTCGAGACGACCTACAACGTCTACTTTCGGATGAACGAGCTGCGTCTCTACGACAACGTTCTCTCGACCCCGGTCGAGGTGCAGGACGTTGTCGCCGGCGATCTCGCCTGGAGCGCGAGCCGCTCCACCGTGTACGGGGTCGTCGTCCTGGTCGTCGTCTCGGCGTTCGGCCTCGTCTCGTCGGGATGGGCGGTCCTGATCCCGCCCTTCGTCGCGCTCGGCGGCCTCTGCTTCTCGGTGATCGGCTACACGTTCACCGCCCTGATCCCGAAGATCGACCTCTACTCGTACTTCTTCACCCTCGGGATCACCCCGATGTTCCTGTTCTCCGGGATCTTCTTTCCCTTCAACGAGCTTCCCGGCTGGGTGGAGGTGGTCGCCTGGTTCATGCCGCTCTATCACCTGGTCGAGATCACCCGCGGGCTGGCGACCGGCCCGGAGATCGTCGACATCGCTCTCAACTCCGCCTGGCTCGCGGCGGTCAGCGCCGCGCTCTTCGTCGTCCCGGTGCGAGCCCTCCGCCGAAAGCTCGTCGCCTGACCGGCGACTAGAATGCCGTCGGTGCATCGCCAGGCAGGGACACGCCGCCGCACACGGGTTGTGCTGGCGCGCACCCTGGCAGCTATCTTTGCCGTCGCCGCGGCTCTCACGCTGGCGGCCGGCACGGCGAGTGCCGCCACCGGCCCGCCCACCCTTGACCTGAAGGGCCCGAAGAAGCCCGGGCTGCTCGACAGGGTGATCGCCACCGGAACCGTTCCCGGATTCGCGGGCGAGCAGGTGACGATCAAGGTCAGCGCGAGCGGCCGCGATGTCGGAGGCGGGAAGGTCGCGCCGTCGGGTGACGGCAGGTTCTCGTTCCCCTTCGTGATCGACGCCTGCTGCGCCTACGAGGTGACCGCCACCGCGGCCGGGCAGAGCTCGCACGCTCGGCGCTTCACCGTCAAGGTGCCGAAGCACCTGGGCAAGGGGGCGGTGACCAGGCTCTACAACGACAGGCTCAGGGAGCGGGGCTACTACGTCGGACACGCCGGCAATCGCTTCGGGATGGGGTCCCGGCTCGGGACCCTCGCCTTCCGGAAGGTGAACGGAATGGGCCGGCGGACGGGCTATCTGCCGGCGATCTTCAAGAAGCTGCTCAGGGGCGAGGGCGCCTTCAGGCCCCGCTTCGACGATGGCCATCATGTCGAGACCGACCTGTCCCGCCAGGTGATGGCGTTGATCGACGGCGGCAAGCCGGTCGCCACGTTCCACATCTCGAGCGGGACCGGCGCGACCCCGACGGTGCGCGGCAACTTCCGCTTCTACATGAAGCAGCCGGGCTACAACTCGAAGCGCATGTACTACTCGGTCTACTTCATCGGGGGGTATGCCACGCACGGGTACAACCCGGTGCCGACGTACCCGGCGAGCCACGGGTGTCTGCGGAACCCGATCCCGTTCTCACGCTACATCTACAACTGGATCAATATCGGCGACCCCATGCACGTGTACGGCTAGGTCGTACTCGCCGACAGGAGGGCTGGTCAGCGGCCGGGGCCGCCGGTACCCACGAGGTGAGCGCCCCGACCGCTCGCAAATGGGCCCGTCGGCCCCGCGCGCATCCATACGATGGTGGGTGCCGATGGGTTCCGACCTGGACACCGCCCGCGCGACCCTGCTCGCCGAGCTCCGCGAGCACGCCCTGGTGATCGGCGAGGTCACGCTCTCGAGCGGGCGAACCGCCGAGTACTACGTCGATGCGAAGCGGGCGCTGCTTCGCCCCGCCGGGCTTCGCGCCGCCGGCGAGCTGATCGCCGCGGAGGCCCGCGAGCGCAGGGCGACCGCGGTCGGCGGGATGACGATGGGCGCGGACCCCCTCGCCTGCGCCGCGATCACCGCCGAGGGCGGTGACGGACTGGTCGCGTTCTTCGTCCGCAGGGAGCGAAAGGAGCACGGCCTGCAGCGCTGGATCGAGGGGCCGGTGCTCGAGCCCGGAGCTCGGTGTCTGATCGCCGAGGATGTGGTCACCACCGGCGGCTCGACCGTCCGTGCGATCGAACGCGTGATCGAGGAGGGCCTCGCGGTCGCCGGGGTGACGGCGGTAGTCGACCGCCTCGCGGGCGGCGCCGAGGCGATCGAGACCGCGGCGGGAGCCCCTTACCGGCCCCTGTTCACGATCGACGAGCTCTACCCCGACCGCCCCGACCGGTAAGCCCGACCGCTGCGCCACCCGGCGATCTCGAGCTGCTCACCTGCGGCCCTGAATGGGAGGATGCCCGGCCTATGGCAGGTGGGGATGTGACCCGACGCGAGCTGGCCCTCGCCGCCGCCGCCGCTGTGCTGGTCGCGGTCGCGATGACCTGGCCGCTGGTCCTCCACCTCGGTACCGTCGTCCCGCGGGACGTCGGCGATCCCCTCGCGATCGCGTGGCAGCCGGCGTGGGGCGGGCATGCCCTCCTTCACCAGCCGGTCGACTTCTTCGACGCCAATCGCTTCTGGCCGATCGACGACTCGCTCGCCTTTGGCGACGCCCTGATCGGCTACGCGCCGGCGGGACTGATCGGGGACGGTCCGAAGGACGCGATCGTCCGATACGACCTGCTCTTCATCTTCTCGTACGCCCTCGCGTTCTTCGGCTCCTACCTGCTGGCGCGCGAGCTCGGAATCGGCCCGGCGGGGGCGGCGGTTGCGGGGACGGCCTTCGCGTTCGCCCCATTCAGGCTCGAGCAGGACGGCCACATGCAGGTGATCGCGAGCGGAGGCATCCCGCTGTCCCTCGCCTTCGGGGTCCGCGGGATCCGCCTGGGGCAGCCCTGGTGGCTCCTCGCCGCGTGGCTCGTCGCGGCCTGGCAGGTCTCGCTCGGATTCGTCCTCGGGCTGCCGTTTGCATACGGCCTGGCTGGGGCATGCCTCCTCGCGACGATCGTCTGGCTGCTCCGCGGACGCCCCCCGATTCCCCGCCGGATGCTCGTCGGCGGGCTCGCCGGCGCGATCGCGTTCGTGGGGATCTGCGGGTACATCGCCCGGCCGTATCTCGAGATCTCCGACGAGTTCCCGGAGGCGAAGCGGGAACTCGACGAGGTCGCAGGGTTCTCCGGGCCGCTCAAGGTGTTCATCACGGCGCCGGGGGAGAACTTCGTGTGGGGGGACGCGACCGAGGGTGTTCGCGAGGACCTCGAGAACATTCCGGAGAAGACCCTCTTTCCCGGCGCCCTGATCCTCGTGCTCGCCCTGGTCGGGCTCGGGTCCCAGGGCCTCGACCGGCGGCTCCGGATCGGCCTCGGGGTGGGCGCGGTAGTGGTGATGGCGCTCCAACTCGGCTTCCGGGAGGAGGGCGGGCTGCTATGGCCCTATCGGGTCGTCTACGAACTCCTACCGGGATGGGACGCGATCCGCACACCGGGAAGGCTGGCGACGTTCTCCTCCCTCGCCCTGGCCCTGCTCGCCGCCGCTGGTGCGGAGGCGGTCACCCACGCGGTCGGGCGGCGCATACGTCCTGCCTGGGCGACGGCAGCAGTGGCCGGGGTCCTCGCACTCGGGATCGCGACCGAGGGTCGCAGCCTGCCCTTCGACCCATTCGACGACCAGGCGATGCCCGCGGTACCTGATCTGGGCACCTCGACCGCGGACGTTCCCGCGCCGCAGCTCCACCTTCCGGCGACGACCGCCGAGCACAACCGCGCCTATCAGCTCGGATCCACGGACGGCTTTCCCGACCTCGTCAACGGCCGGGCGAGCACGAACCCGAGCACCGTGCTCGACCTGATCGACGACATGGCGACATTCCCGGACCCGGCCTCGGTTCGCCGTCTCCAGGACTGGGGAGTGCGGACGGTGATCATCCACCTCGACCAGACCGAGGGCACGCCTCAGGAGGGCGCGAGCGGCAGGCCGATCGCCGCCCTCCCCCTCCGGCGCTATGAGCTGCCCGGTCTTCTCCTCTACGAGGTCTCGTCGAACGCCAGTTCGGGGCCGAGCGAGGGCTCGGACGCCGGACCCGCATCGGTCCGGGACTGAGCGCGACGCTCGAGCGCCCGGGCGACGACTAGCGTCCCGAGCGAGAGCAGGACCCCGGCCGCAACCAGCCACAGGGCCGAGATGTTGCCGCGGTCGAGAGTGCTGATGTCGTCCCCGGCGATCGCCGGCCCGATCGCGGACACCCATCCCCAGGTGAGGACGACGGGCACGGCGAGGCGGATGTCGGAGAGTCGTGTGTCTGGGGTCGCCCGGACCGCGAGAACGATCGCGGTCGCGACCGCCGCGAGGACGGGCGCGATCGCGAGCCACGCGTTCGTCACCCCGAAGGCGGTCAGCACCGTGTGCTCCAGATTGCCTTCCACGAGCCAGTCCGCCCATGTCCCGACCCCCTGTCGCCCGAGCAGCGGATAGGCGAGGCTGCCGATCACCATGAACATCGCCGAGGGAACGGCGAGTCCCAGGGTGAGGGCCGGGAGCCGTCGGTACGCCGTCGCGAGGCCGACGGCCAGGAATGGTAGAGCCGGGATCAGGAATCGGGCCCCCGGCGTGCCGCCGCCGAACGGGAGCCAGTAGCCGCTGTTGTAGATGAAGTACACGGCGGCGATCGCGAGGATCACGTTCGCCTCGCCCCGTCGGCTTCCGCGCCGCAGGAGCACCGTCCCGACGACCGCCATCACGATGATCGGCGTCAGGACGAGCAGCCCTCGGCCGGCGAGCAGCAGGTCGATTGCGCTATCGAGGCGCGGCGCGGTGATCCCGAAGAATCCGTCGCTGTTCAGCCCGATCACGGCGTGCCCGGTGAGGCCGGGGGACTCGATCGCGCTCCCATAGGCGAGCTCGAGTGGATCGCCGAAGGCCCAGAGGTTGAAGGCGAACGTCGGGACCGTGCTCGCAACCGCTCCCGCCGCGTACGCGGCGCCGCGGCGGAGCAGGTCGGTGCGACGGGCGAGTGCGTAGAAGAAGAGGACGACGCCGACCAGGCCGGTCTGGAACTCGAAGCTCACCGCGAGACCGGCGAGCAGGCCCGCAGTACCGATCATCCCGAGGCTCGGCGTGCCCTCCCTCTCGCGGATCAGGACCATGAAGGCGGCGAAGCCCAGCGCGGCGGAGATCACGTGCG
This sequence comes from Solirubrobacterales bacterium, assembly GCA_036377415.1. GTDB lineage: Bacteria > Actinomycetota > Thermoleophilia > Solirubrobacterales > 70-9 > DASUPK01. The sequence continues at coordinate 7,460 of DASUYK010000013.1, read as the reverse complement.
AGAAGAACTCGGAGGCGAACGTCATCATGATCGTGCCGAGCCCGAGGGTGATCGCGGCCGCGGTCCCGTATCCGGGCTCGAAGCGATCGGCGGCCCAGCGCACCCCGAGCAGCAGGAGGACGGCGGGGATCACGGCGGCGAACAGGGTGAGCAGCCAGACGATCGGGGTGTTCTGCTGGATGGTCCGCTCCACTCGCTGCCCGCGCTCGACGTCGAACCCGTAGTTCTCGAGCGGGACGACGTCGTGGGGATGCCACTTCGGAAGCGCCGTACGCTCGACGTTGTCGACCGCGGCGCGGGCGAGCTTCTCGCCGCCGAGTCCCTTGATCGCGCTGTAGAGGGGCGTCACAAGGGCCGGCATCGCGGGGCTCTTCACCGAGTAGAAGTGGCCGTCCACCCATGCCTTGTCGTTCGTCTCCCAGTGCCAGCGGTCGATCTCGGCCCGGCCATCGTCGAACGCGCGCACCTGAGCGAAGTGGGCCAGCTGTGCCCACCCCATCGTGTGCATGACGAGCCCCCAGGCCACGCCGAGTGCGACGATCGCGGCGACCCCTGGGCGAGCTCGAAGCGCACCTAGCATCCGACTCAGGCGCTTCATGAAGGCGGCGATTCTAGTCGGGTACCCCCCGGAAGGTCCTGACAGTCACGGGGCGACCCGGCAGAGCGCCATCGTCCACGGGAGGGGGCTGCGAACCTCGAGCACCTCGAAGCGCCTGGAGAGGAAGCGGACGAATCGGCGCCTCGACCAGTGGCTGAGATGGCCCGGAGTATTGCCGAGGTCGCCGACGTAGGAGAGCCGCGCCATGTTGAGCGCTCTCCAGAGTGGCTCCCGGGGGACGCTCGCGATCAGCCAGGGCCGGGCGAGACCCGCGAGCACGTCGAGGGCGAGTTCCGGATCCGCGAGGTGCTCGAGGACCTCGCAGCAGACGATCAGCTCTGCGGCGTGGCGGACCGGGTCGAGCTCCTCGACGGGCGTCGCCTCGTATGAGATCTCGACCCCCGCCGCGCGGGCGCGTTCGCGCGCCTCCTCGAGGACTTCCGGAAACGCGTCGCTGCCGCGGACCCGCAGGCCCCGACGGGCGAGCCGGATCGAAAGCTCGCCCTCACCGCAGCCGACCTCGTGCACCTCGCGCGCGCCGGTCCGCTGGACGAGATCGTCCAGCCGGGCCATGAAGCCGGCGACCAGCCGGCGCTCGATCGGGTTCGCGGTTGCGTACTTGTCGTAGACGTTGCCGCCGGTCTTCGCGGCGCTCACGGGGCGACGGGGGTCTCGATCTTCTCGACGGTCAACTCGCGGGTTGAATGGCCCGGCTCGTAGTGCGCGGGAGCGATGCCGGCCTCGAGCTCGAGGCGGCGAACGCGCTCGTACACGCGCTGCGCGATCGTGCGCTGTCCGGCGAGCGCGTCGCCGATGATCCCGAGCGCGAACATCTGCACCGCCGCCAGCATCAGCACCGCACCGAGGATCAGGGACTGAATGTGCCCCGAGCGGTCCCCGTGGAGGATCCAGTCGACCAGGAAGGGCGACCAGGCGGCGAGCGCGAGGACCGCGAAGACGGCGGCGAGGATCGTGAAGACCCGCAGCGGCTCATACAGCGTGTAGGCGCGGAAGATCGCGATGGCGTTGCGGCGCACGTAGGCTGAGGTCGAGCCGGCCAGACGCGACTCCCGCTCGGTCGGATTGGGCGAGATCGGGACGTCCTCGATCGCGACGGACATCTTTCCCGCCTGGATCAGGCTCTCGAGCGTGTAGGTGTAGCGCGAGACGACGACCAGCTGGAGGGCAGCCTCCCGGTTGTAGGCGCGGAAGCCGGAGGTCGTGTCCGGGACCTTCGTGCCGGAGGCGCGCCTGACGACCCAGCTCCCGAGCCGCTGGAGCACCTTCTTCGTGGGGGAGAAGTGCTCGACGGTGCGGACGCGACGATCGCCGACCACCATGTCGGCCCGCCCAGCGAGGATCGGCCCGACCAGCCTCGGGATGTCCGACGCGGGATACTGGTTGTCGGCGTCGGTGTTCACGATCACGTCCGCGCCCAGCTTGAGCGCGGCGTCGAGGCCGGTCTGGAAAGCCGTTGCGAGGCCCTTGTGGTTGGTGAGTCGCACGAGGTGGTCGACGCCATGCCGCCGCGCGGCCTCCACCGTCCGGTCCGTCGAGCCGTCGTCGATCACGAGCCACTCGACCCGGTCGAACCCGGGTAGCTCGCGCGGAAGCTCGGCGAGCACCCGCGGGAGGGAGTCCTCCTCGTTCAGGCACGGGATCTGAATGATCAGCTTCACGAGTCCGTGATCGTAGGGTTTCAGCATGGACGACCTCGACGTGATCCGGCTGGGCGAGGGGCCTCCCATCCTTCTCGTCCACGGCAGTGTCGTCGGTGCCGAGGTCACCTGGCGAAAGCAGCTCGAGCTGGCCGAGCGGTGGCGGCTGATCATTCCCAACCGCCCTGGGTTCGCCGGTAGCCCTCCGGCCGAGCGGGGCGACTTCGAGGCCGAGGCGCCGCTGTTCGCGGACCTGCTCGGCGATGGCGCCCACCTGGTCGGGCACTCCTATGGTGCGGTGATCGCGCTCCTCGCCGCGGCCCTGCGGCCGGATGCGGTGCGCTCGCTCACCGTCTCGGAGCCGGGGTCCCTCGCTGTTGCGGCCGGGGTCCCCCAGGTGGACGAGATGATCGCGAACGCGGAGATTCTCTACGGCGACACGGCCGCGATCCCCCCCGAGGTCTTCCTGCGGATGTTTCGTTCAGGCGCGGGATCCGCGCGCGAGACCCCGGATGAGCTCCCCGAACCGCTCGCGCGCGGCGTCGAGCTGCTGAGGAGGGAGCGCCCGCCATGGGAGGCCGAGATCCCGCTCGATGCTCTTGCCGCGGCTCCGTTCCCGAGGCTGGTCATCTCGGGTGGGCACTCGCGGGCCTTCGATGCCGTCTGCGATTCCCTCGCCGGGGCGATCGGCGCCTCGCGGGCGGTGATCGCGGGGCGCGGGCACACGATCCCCTCGGTGGGGAGGGCCTACAACGAGACGCTCGAGTCGTTTCTTCTGGCAGCCGAGCGCGATCGCCAGTCCGGGTCCTGAGCCGTGCGGGCGAGCCCGCCGCGGGTCAGGTCGTCTTGACGACGAAGACCGAGCAGTCGGCGTTGTGGGCGATCGACTTCGGGACGCTGCCCAGCATCCGGCGCTGGATCCCTTTGTTCCCGATCACGAGAACGTCGGCGCCGCACTCCTTCGCGAGCCGCACGAGAACGTCAGCGGGGTCCCCCTCGTCCACGATCGTCCGGCACTCGATTCCCTGGTCGTTGAGCTCGGTCTCGATGCGGGCGAGGATCTCTCGAACCTGGGCGGCCGGGTTGTGGGCCCATTGGGCCTCGTCGTAGCCCGTCGAGAGCGCGGGTCCCTCCTTGAACGCGCTCAGCAGCACCAGCTTCGCGTCGAAACGGCGGGCGAACTCGGCGGCCTGCTTCACGGCCTCCGCGGCGGTCTCGGAGCCATCCGTGCCCACTGCGACCGTGGAGATCACCTGGGAATCAATATCACCTACGTACGGGCTCGGCCTGCTTCACCCGGAGCAGGCGCTCGCAGCCGTTGAGCTTGTCGATGCCGTCCACCTTCACCCGGTCCTTGCCGGCACCGCAGTTGACGCGGTCACGGGCCCCGTCGATGGTCCGAACCAGGTCCTTGCCCTTCCCGGCGCCGATCACGTCGTTGCCGCGGCCACCGGTGATGTTGTCCGCGGCCGGGCCGCCGGTGACCCTGTCCCGGCCGGCTCCGCCGTGGAGAACGCCACCGTCGCGCGGTGCGGTCAGCGTGTCGTTCCCGGTCCCGCCCGAGGCGATGAGCGCCGCGGCGCTGCCCGCATAGCCCGCCTGCGCACCGAGCACGTCGTTGCCTCCGAACCCCTGGAGGATGCTCGTCGTAAACGGCCCGCTCACGTCCAGGTCGTCGTCGCCGTTCAGGTTGACGGCGGCGCCCGCGCCCCATGTGAGACGGTCCGGCCCGGGGGTCCCGCTGATGCTGATGAAGGTGGGGTCGACGTACTCGAACTCGATCTCGGACAGCCCCAAGGGCTCCAGGCTCCCTCCTGGAGCGAACGGGCCGCCGATCAGCTCGACGACGTCGCTCCGGCGACCGCTGTGACCGACCCGGACCAGGTCCGTCTTCGTCACCCTCGGCTCCGGCCCGGTGCACGAGATGGGGCCCGTGGTGTCGCTGACGACGATCGCGTCCTGCGAGCGGCTGATCTTGGTGAACGCGTCCGCGGCGGTGACCGTGAGCACGCCGTCCGAATTCGAGTACGCGCAGCTGACCGCGCCGAGCGAGGCGGCGGGAGCGATGAGCGCCACCATCGCCGCCAGGGACCCGAATCCCACTGCCAAGCTGAGATGCGGCCTCATATCGACAACTCCCTCTTCCCTCGAGTAGACAACGCTTTGACGTTCAGACAGCCATTGAACTGTCCCTCCAACAACTCTATTCGCTCCAAGTAGCGCCCCGACCAGGATTCGAACCTGGGGCCTACTCCTTAGGAGGGAGTCGCTCTATCCAGCTGAGCTATCGGGGCTGAGGAGATTATGGCTGTCAAACGCGGCTCGACCCTCCCTGGCGGATAGAGTCGCCGTACCAACCAGCGACAAAGGAGGGCTCCAGTGCAAGCAGTCGTCGCCAGGGTCACGATCGACGACCGAGAGTCTGCCGAGAGCCATTTGCGCGAGCAGATAGTGCCCCAGGTATCGCAGGTTCCGGGGTTCGTAGGCGGGTACTGGACATACAAGGACGGCACGGGTCTGGCGATGGTCGTGTTCGAGTCCGAGGAAGCCGCCAACGGCATGAGCGAGAGAGTCCCGTCGATGCTCCCTGACGGAGTCACCATGGAGGACATCGAGGTGCGCGAGGTCGTAGCGCACGCCTGATCCTCCCCCTCCGGGTAGGTGGTCACCCCGGAGTGGAGTCGGGTGCTCGGTACCGATGCGAGCCGCCCGTAGTTATGGGAGAGTCGTTTCAGTACCACGTGATCTGGTCCATTCGTGGGACGAAACGGAGGATTCGATGATGATGATGCGGCACTCGCAGATGATGTGGTTTTGCGGGGCGTTGATGGTCATCGCCATAGTCTTTGTGGTGGCAGGAGGGGGAGCGTGGGCGTTCCTTGCACCGCTCGCCTGTGTGGCGATGATGGGCATGATGGCCTGGATGATGGTTCGGATGGGACGGCGTCACTAGGCTCGTCCACCGTTCCCTCCGCGGAATACTGGGCGGCGATGTCCCAAGAGAACGTCGAGATCGTCCATCAGGTGCTCGAAGCGTGGAACCGCCGGGACTTCGGTGAGGCCGTTCGTGTCGCTCACGAGGACGTGGAGCTTCACTTCATCGGCGGCTTCGCCGACCTGATCGGAGAGGAGTTCGACGGCCGCGAGGGATTGATTCGCTTCTGGCGCGACATGCTCGAGACGATTGGCGGTCAAGTCGCGCTCGAGTCCACGCTCGACGCGGGCGAGCGAGTCGCCGTGATCACGACCGTTGAAGGAGCCGGAGCGGAGAGTGGCGCTCCCGCCACATTGAGGTTCGGGCAGGTTTGGAGTTTCCGCGACGGGAAGGTGATCCGGGTGGACTTCTACTACGAGCCGAGCGAAGCCCTCGACGCCGCCCGGCTGCGGGAGTAGGGCGCTGCAAGCAGAACATCGCTCCGGCGACGATCGAGAGCACCGCCGGAGCCTGGTCGACAAGGCTCGCCTGCTCTTCCCGGCGATATAGGGCGGCGGGCTACCCGGGCTCGTCGTAGAGGCTCTCGGCGGCCAGCTGCTGGCCCTGAGCGCTCCACAGCTTCACCTCGAGGTAGAGCGGATCGGGGGTCCCCTTGACCGCATCGACGGCGATCAGTGTGAACCGCTCGTCGCTCACCGGCGTCTGGTCGACGACGTCGGCGTCGAGCTCGGCCGTCGCCGCCTTCGCTCCCCGTACCAGCGGCGTGCCCCAGACGAGCGTCACGTCGCCGCGCCGCTCGCCCTCGCCGCGCCACTGGCCGATCACCTCCTCGTTCAGGTCGATCAACCAGTCCGGGTTGTCCGCCGCGGTGACGTCGGTGAAGTCCGCCTTCGCCCGGAACTCGCCGGCCTCGCCCTCGCCCTTGGCGGGACGCATGAAGGAGACGAACCCGAAGTACTCGCTCGGTGTCTCGGTGCCCTCCACCGGTGCGACGATCGGGACGTAGACGCGACCGCCCCAGCCGCGCTCCGGGAACCAGATGAGGTCCCCGGGGGGACCGCCGGCTTCGGCGATGTGCGGTTCGCACGCCCTCGCGAACTCGTCGCGAAGGAGTTGCGCCCAGCGACCGTATGGCAGCCCCTCCGCGCTCGCGTCGGCGATGAAGCGGGGAATCGGGCGGCTGACCGGCGGGCTCACGGCGTGGGAACACTACGCGCCCCAGAGGGGGCTCGTCAGGACAGCGCCTCTCTCAGCTCGGATGCCGCGCGCTCCGGCGGAAACACGTTCAGCTCCACGCCGGTCGACATCTCGAAGCCGGCCCGGATTCCGATTCGCGGTGCGATGTCGAGGTGCCAGTGGAACTGATCCGTGCCGCGAGGGGCGGTGATCGTCCACAGGTTGAGCTCGGGAACCCGCTCGAACCTCGCGTCGAGAGCTCGCAGGGCGGTGCGGAGCATCGCCACCCCGGCCTCGTCGCGCTCGAAGCTCGGCCGGGGATTGCGCGGAATCAGCCGCAGCTCGAACGGGGAGCGCGACGCCCACGGGCAGATCAGCACCGCCTCGTCGTCGATCGCGACCAGGCGCTCGCGCCGGCGCACCTCCTCCGAGGCGATCTCGGCGAGCAGGTCGCCGCCCATCGTGTGCTGGTTGTAGGAGGCGAAGCGCTCGCGCTCGCGGGCGATCGCGGCGGGCACGAACCCGAGCGCGTAGAGCTGGGCGTGGCTGTGCTCGAGCGACGCCCCCGCCTCGTGGCCCTCGTTGACGATCAGCTGGACGTATGCTGCCGCCTCGGCGTGGTCACGCATCCGGGTCCGCCACCCGGCGACCGCCGCGGCGAGCTCGGCGTCGTCGAGCTCGCCGACCGAGATGCGGTGCCTCGGGGAGTGGATCACGACCTCGTGAAATCCGCGCGCCCGCGAGGCCCGGAAGAGGTCCGGCTCCGTACCCCTCGTCGCAGCGCGAAGGGGATCCCCCCCAGCTGTCACGCCGCTCTCATTGCCGGCCATCCCTGCCGAGAGTTCCTCGGCCTGGGCCAGAGCGGGGTAGAGGTTGGGCACCGCCCGGACCCGCCAGCCGGGGGTATCGGCTTCCCCTCCCGGCGGACGATCGGCCCAGGTCTCGGGTGGAGTGCGGTCCTCGCGCCCCTCGCAGAAGGGGCAGTCGTCGGCCGGCTGGCGGTCGTCGAGCGTGGGGACGCCGCCGAAGTCGAAGGGACGGTCGGCGCGCGCGGGCGAGAGGATCGTCCGCAGGCCGGTGAGCTGGTCGAGCC
>DASUYK010000012.1:0-2954 GCA_036377415.1 Solirubrobacterales bacterium | reverse complement strand
CGTAGGCGCCAAGCGCAATCTCGTCATCCGTGCCGAAGCACTGCGGCACCCATTCGGCGATCTGCTCCGGGGTGCCGGAGGCGGCGATCCCCGCCGCGGCGAGGCCGGACCCCTGGATCGCGAGAGCGATACCCGCGCATCCCCAGTGGAGCTCCTCGGCGGTGATCACGCCGAACTGCCCGTCCGGATCGGTGCCCATGCGCCGCATGTGCTCGATTCCCTGGAGTCCCCACCTGCGGGCCTCCCTGATCACCTCCCAGGGAGTGCTCTCCTCCTCGTCGTGCCTGTCGGCGACCGGTCGGATGACCTCGCGCGAGAACCTCCGCACGGCGTCACGGTGCTCCCTTTGCTCGTCGTTGAGCGCGAAGTTCATCGTCCGATCGCCTCCCTTCCCGCTGGGGAACGGGTTGATTGACTGGTCAGTCAGCCAGTTTATCCAAACTGGAAGTGGAACCTGCTACCTGCTACTCGGCATTGTGCGCGACCGCGCGGCCGCGGGTAGCTTTCCCGCTCGTGCGCCTGCCCGGCCCCATCCAGAGCGCGATCGACTGGCTTCGCTTCGGTCTGCCCGCGAAGTTCGACCGCCGCATTCTGATCGGGGCCGGCGCCCTGCTCTGCGTGGCCCTGATCGCGCTCCTCCTCGCACTCGATCCGTTCGGCGGGGACGAGGAGAGTGCGACCAAGGTCGTGACGATCGCCACCGAGGACACCCAGGACGCGCCTGTCGGCACACTCGGGTTCCCCCTCGTCGCCACCCGGAACACGACGCGCATCCCCGGTCCGGACCCGATCGCCGACGCCGCCGCAGCAGCCCTCGCCAGCCACCCCCCTTCCCCGGACGCGCCCCCGCTCGAGGCCGCGATCCTCGTGCCCGAGGACGGCTGGCAGGCGGGGATCGCCGCATCCGTCCTCGCGGGACCGCCGTTCCGCGCTCCAATCCTCGTCAGCGGCGGGAACGAGGTGCCTTCCTCCACGGCCGATGCGCTCGGCCAGCTCAACCCGCGCGGGGGCGGCTCCGGCGACGTCGCCCTCTACACCGCCGGCGGCGCCACCGCCCCATCGGGTCTCAGCAGCGAGGAGATCGAGGGCGACTCGCCGGCAGAGATCGCGAACTCGGTCGATCGGCTTCGCCAGGAGCTGGTGAGGCGCGAGCCGGAGCACATCGTGGTCGCGAGCGCCGATCAGGCCGGTTACGCGATGCCGGCCGCGGCATGGGCGGCGCGCTCCGGCGACCCGGTGCTCTTCAGCGATCGCGAGGTGCCGCCGGCGACGATCTCGGCGCTGAGGCGCCATGCAGCCGCGGCCGTCTACATCCTCGGCCCCGAGTCGGTGATCTCGAGGGCCGCGGAGAGGGCGATTGCGCGGGTTGCCGCAACCGTCACCCGGGTCGGAGCCGAGGGCGTCGTCCAGAACGCGCTGCTCTTCGCCCGCTACTCGGATGGCTCGTTCGGCTGGGACATCGACGAGACCCCGGGGCATGGGATGGAGCTCGCCAACGCCGGTCGCCCGCTCGATGCCGCGGCGGCATCCTCTCTCGCCTCCAGCGGGAAGTGGGGGCCGCTGCTGCTCACCGATACCGCGGACGCGCTCCCGCCGGAGCTGAGGAGCTTCCTGCTCGACATCAAGCCCGGCTACGTGACCGATCCGACCCAGGCGGTGTACAACCACATCTGGCTCATGGGTGACGCAAGCGCGATCGGAGGGCAGGTCCAGGCGGAGATCGACGAGCTCGCGGAACTCGCTCAGATCGGCGAGACCGGCGGCATCACGGACTCGGAGCCGGAGATCGCCCCTCCGGGCGCCCCCAAACCACAACAGGACCGAGGGAAGGGGAACCGCAAGTGAGCGAGGCCGAGAGAGCGGATCGGCTGATCCCGGGCCGCAGGGTGACCATCGAGGACATCCGCGCCCTCGCCGGCCCCTCGACGCCGCACTTCGCCCTCCAGGTGAGGAACCGGATCCAGAGGCTGATCGAGCCTCTGCCCGCCGATGACCCCGTCCGGCGCGAGGGCGAGACCCAGATCGCCCGCCTCGAGGAGCTCGCCCGCCACAGCGGCGACCCACGCGGCGGCACCGGCATCGCCCACTAGCCGACTCAGCGGTTTGTGGGGCCGAACGCCTCGATGATCCTGCGCTGATACTCGGCGATCTGCTCCGACGGGATGAAGTAGGTGGCCGGCGTCAGCCATACCCCGTCGCAGCGCTCGGCCGCCTCCGAGACGCGCGCCCTCACCTTGTCCAGGGGCCCGGCGGCCGTGTAGGCATCGACCATCTCGTCGGGGATCTGCTCGGGGACCGCGGCCAGGTCGCCCCGGCGAAACGCCTCACCCGCCGCCGCGGCGGCGTCCGCGAACCCGTGCATCTCCCAGAGCGGCGCATAGGTGCGAACCGTCGAGTAGAAGGCGATCGTCCGGCGGGCGGCGTCCATCGCGCGCCCCTCGTCGTCGTCGATCGCGCAGGTGACCGTGGGGATGAAGTCGAGGTCGGAGCGGCTGCGTCCCGAGCGTGAGAGCCCGGTCTCGAAGGCCGGAACCATCACCTCGTCGACCCAGCGGGGCGGGCACATCGGGTGGCCGATCAAGCCGTCGGCGACGTCGCCCGCCATCCGGCACATCCCCTCCTGCATCGCGGCAGCGTAGATCGGGATCCGATCGCGGGCCGGCTTGTGGGGCCGGATCCAGCCCTTGATATCGATCTTCTGGTAGGTGCCCTCATAGCGGATCGGCTCGCCCTTCCCGGCGCTCTCCATGATCAGGCGGCACGCCTCGATCGTCTCTCGCAGGTGCGGCGCCGGCCTCCCATAGTCGACCGAGTGCCAGGTCTCGTTGAGGCGCTTCACGCCCGCACCGAGGCCGAGTCGGAAGCGGCCGCCCGACATCTCGTCGATGTCGAGCGCCGTCACCGCGAGGATGAACGCGCTCCGGGTGAACGCCCAGGCGATCCCAGTGCCAAGG
>DASUYK010000011.1:0-3013 GCA_036377415.1 Solirubrobacterales bacterium | reverse complement strand
GTGCCGTCCATGTCCGGAAGGCGGAGGTCCATCAGGATCACGTCCGGCACGTGCTCGGCTGCGAGCGCGAGCGCTTCCGCGCCGGTCGCCGCCTCGATCGTCCGGAAGCCGGCAGCGGCCAGGACGCTCCCGGCGAGCTTCCGGTTCTTCTCGTTGTCGTCGACGATCAGGGCGACGGGCACCGTATCCTCCGGCTATGCCGATCCGCGTGGTGCTCGCGGAGGACCACTACATCGTCCGCGAGGGCATCCGGCGTCTGCTCGAGACGCAGCCCGACGTCGAGATCGCGGCGGTGTGCGACGACCTCGACTCGCTGCTCGCCGCGGTGGAGGCGGAGAAGCCGGACGTCGTCGTCACCGACATCCGCATGCCTCCCGGTCACGCCGATGAGGGGATCCAGGCGGCCGCGCACCTGCGCGAGACGGACCCCGAGACCGGCGTGGTCGTGCTCAGTCAGTACGCCACCCCGAGCTACGCGCTCGCGCTCCTGGAGAGCGGCAGCGCGGGGCGCTCTTATCTCCTGAAGGAGCGCGTCCAGGACGTCGAGCAACTCGTATCGGCGATCCGTACGGTCGCCGAGGGCGGCTCCGTGATCGACCCCAAGGTCGTCGAAGCGTTGGTCGCCGAGAATGCTCGCGGCGAGGGGTCGCCCATCAAGCAACTGACCCCGCGCGAGCGCGACGTGCTGCGCGAGATGGCGGCGGGCAAGAGCAACGCGGCGATCGGCGAGTCGCTGTTCCTCGCCGAACGGTCCGTCGAGAAGGTGATCCACTCGATCTTCCTCAAGCTCGGGCTCTCGTGGGAGGCGTCGGTCCACAAGCGCGTCAAGGCAGTGATCCTCTACCTGGGCGAGAACGACTAGCCTCCTCCCGGGAGCGGCAGCGAGCCGACCGCTCGAGTCTGGTCACCCGATCCCTCGATGGTCAGCCGACCGCCCAGAGCCTCGACCCGATCGCGGATCGGGAGCCGATCCACGTCCACGTCGCCGTCCGCCGCGATCCCGAAGGTGAGAGTCCCGTCCTCGTCGCCGACCCGGATCGCCACCGGCGTCCCGGCCTCGACGCCCTCGAGGAAGACGAGGCAGCAGAAGTAGACGGCGCCCGCGATCTCGGCGGGATATGCCGCGTCCGGCGCGACCTCGATCCGGACCGGTACGTCGGCGCTCGCCGCCGCTGAGCGCAGCGCTACTCCCAAGCCTCCCGCCTCCAACAACGGCGGATAGATCATGTTCGCGAGCCTCCGGGTCTCTTCGAGCGCCTGCCGCGCGTCGCGTCCCGTCTCCGCGAGGAGTTGCTTCGCTGCGGCGGGATCGGCGTCGATGGATCCCGCTGCGATCTCGAGGTTGGCGGCGAGGCCGACCAGCAGTTGCTGCACACCGTCGTGGAGGGCGCGCTCCAAGCTACGGCGTTCGGCGTCGTTCGCCATGGCGAGTCGCTCGCGCGACGCGCGAAGTTCCGCGATCTCGTGGCGCAGCGCGTCGAACTGCCCATCTGGCGGCGTGGCGCCCAGGCGATCGACCTCCTCCCCCAATCACCGGAAGTTCTCCGTCATCGCCGTGGCGACGTCAAGCCTTCGGCACCGTGGTGGGACGGAAGGCAGCATCCCCAGGAGTCACCGGGTTGACACCGTAGAGCCGACTCGAGCCACCTCCTAGCGTCGCTGCACACGACCAATGCGCATCGCGCCGGGGAAGGGAGTGACCTTGCAGACGGGAGAAGCGCCGCGGACGACGTGCGAAGGAGGAGATCCATGATCCGGAAGACCGTGTTGTTGGCGATCGTTGGACTCGTCGCGTTGGGAGTCGCGCTGATCGGAAACGCCCTGGCCACGCCCGTCATCTCAGCTACCGCAGAGACGGCCCGGGGACCTCTGGTCGATCGGCCCCTCGACGTGAACTGGCATTTCGGACCCGAGAACAAGGTGAAGCTCCAGACACAGGGCGCGATCGAGATCGCGGCTCAGCGGATCGTCATCGCCCCGGGCGGAACCCTTGGTTGGCACAGTCATCCCGGTCCGACGGTGGTCACGATCCTTCGGGGAACCATGAGCTTCTACCACGCCGAGCACTGCACCATGGAGATCGAGTACGGGCCGGGACAGTCCTTCTCGAACATGCCCGACGAGATCCACATGGCCCGGAACGAGGGCTCCGAGGAGCTGGTGGTCTACGCGTCCTACTTCGTGCCGGCGCAGACGCCACCTGTGGCACTTCGGATCGACCAGCCGTCTCCGGGGGCCGGCTGTCCCGAATAGGGCGTCACGAGTTGAGTGGGGCGCCGATCGGCGCCCCACTCGGCCCTTCTCGTTGACTGCGCCAGGCCCCACGTACTCGAGGGGAGTTCTGAGCAGCCGGTCGGCCCTGTGGCCCCTCATCTGAGTGGGTGAGCTTCGCGAAAGGAGCATTCCCGTGAGCGCAGTCGCACGCACCAACGCGGACCCCATGATCGTGATCGCACGCACCGACGCGGGACTGAGGGTCTCGGTGGCGCAGGCCTCGCTCGCCGCGCTGTCGATGGCCGCGGCCGGCATCCACTTTGCCGTCATGGGAGAGCACTTCGCCGAGTACGTGGCCTTCGGGGTGTTCTTCTCCGTCGTCGCCTGGTCGCAGGCCCTCTGGGCGGTCGGCGTGATCGTCCTTCCGTCGAGACGCCTCCTGCTGGTCGGGCTCGTCGGGAACGCCGTGGTGATCCTGGTGTGGCTCATCTCCCGGACGATCGGCCTGCCGATCGGCCCCGAGGCGGGCGCTCCCGAGCCCGCCGCGTTCATCGACGTTCTCTCGACGATCCTCGAGGTGGGGATCGTTGCGGGGACGGCCATGCTCGTACTTCGCGGGCGCTCGACGCCTTCGACGCGCGGCCTCCCGGTCAGGCTCGGCCTTGCCGGGCTTGTCATCGCGCTAGCGGTGCTGACCACGTGGTCCGTCGCGGCCGGCGCGACCTCCGCAGGCGAGCATGACATCGATCACGGAGATCACGACGAGGCAGCGAGCTCCGGCCGGCCCGGGTCCGCTCGC
>DASUYK010000010.1:0-3952 GCA_036377415.1 Solirubrobacterales bacterium | reverse complement strand
ACCGAGGAGACCGTCCAGATCCTCGAGGGCCTCCGCGAGCGCTACGAGCAGCACCACCACGTGAAGATCACCGACGAGGCTCTGGAGAACGCCGCCGAGCTCGCCGACCGCTACATCTCCGACCGCTTCCTGCCCGACAAGGCGATCGACCTCGTCGACGAGGCCGCCTCGCGGATGCGGATCAAGTCGATGACGCAGCCGCCGGTCTACCGCGACCTCGAGGAGGAGATCGAGCAGACGCGGCGCGAGAAGGAGGCCGCGATCGAGGCGCAGGAGTTCGAGAAGGCCGCGAACCTCCGCGACCAGGAGCGCAAGCTGACGAACAAGAAGAAGGAGCTCGAGCACGAGTGGAGCTCGGGCGAGGGCGGCGAGCGCCCCGAGGTCGGCGAGGAGGAGATCGCCGACATCGTCGCGATGTGGACAGGCATCCCCGTCTTCAAGCTGACCGAGGCCGAGTCCAAGAAGCTCGTCCGCATGGAGGACGAGCTGCACAAGCGCGTCATCGGCCAGGACATGGCGATCACCGCCGTCTCCAAGGCGATCCGCCGCTCGCGCGCCGGGATTAAGGACCCGAAGCGCCCGGCCGGCTCATTCATCTTCCTGGGCCCCTCCGGGGTCGGCAAGACCGAGCTCGCCCGCACCCTCGCCGAGTTCCTGTTCGGCGACGAGGACGCGATGGTCCGCATCGACATGTCCGAGTACATGGAGAAGCACGCGGTCTCGCGCCTGGTCGGATCGCCGCCGGGCTACATCGGCTATGACGAGGGTGGCCAGCTCACCGAGGCCGTGCGGCGCAAGCCGTACTCGGTGCTGCTGCTCGACGAGATCGAGAAGGCCCACCCCGATGTCTTCAACATCCTGCTTCAGATCCTCGAGGACGGAAGGCTCACCGACGCCCAGGGGCGGACGGTCGACTTCCGCAACTCGATCGTGATCATGACCTCGAACATCGGGGCGCAGGACATCGCCCGCAACACGCCGCTCGGCTTCTCGGTCACCGACGAGATGGGCGTCACCTACGACGAGATGAAGTCGCGGATCATGGGCGAGCTGAAGAAGGTCTTCCGGCCCGAGTTCCTGAACCGGATCGACGAGGTGATCGTCTTCCACAAACTGACCAAGGACGAGATCATGGAGATCGTCGACCTGATGGTCGAGCGCGTCCGCGCCCAGGTCGCCGAGCACGAGCTCCAGCTCGACCTCAGCAAGGACGCGAAGGAGCTGCTGGTCGACAAGGGCTGGGATCCGGCGATGGGCGCCCGCCCGCTCCGCCGCGCGATCCAGCACTACGTCGAGGACCCGCTCGCCGACGAGGTGCTGAAGGCCGGGGAGATGACCCCCGGCTCGACCGTCCAGGTCGACCGCGACCCGAAGGGCGACGAGGAGGACCACCCGCTGAAGCTGAAGATCGTGAAGCCGCGGAAGAAGCCGGCGAAGAAGGAGCCCGAGAAGGTCGGCGTCGGTGCGAAGAAGGGCGACGACGACGAGTCCGGCGACGGCGGCGATCCCGAAGCCTCGGGCGACGGCGACAAGTCCTGATCTGACGCGGCTCGGCGGAGCCGTATCTCAACTCGCTAGCGTGCCGCGCCACCCGGGCCGACGCCGCCTGGATCCGCAGTGGCCGCGTTCCTGCCGGATAGCGGCAAGGCGCCTCCGGGCGCAGGCGCGGCTCCGCGGAGCCGGTCGAGTTCCTGCTTTCATGCCAGGGAGGCGCGAGATGCGAACGGCCCGCCGGGGCGGGCCGTTCGAGGTTGAAACCGGAGCGTGTGGACTCCGGTGCACGAGTCAGTTCTGACATTTTAAGCGCGGAGGGCGCCGGACTCGAACCGGATCCGACCTGGCGGCCGGACGCAACGATCCTGACTCGTGCGTCTCGCCTTGAGACCTCAACCCTCCGCGCCCGAACCTTCAGATCGGCTCAGGTGTGACGAAGAGCGCGGGGATTGCGTCAACTCCGCGATGATCGCGAATCGAGCACCGCGTCCGCGGCGCTGATCGCCGCATCGGCCTGCTCGGCGACCAGCTCGAGGCCGGAGTCCCAGAAGCCGGGGTCGGTGAGGTCGACGCCGACGATCGCGCCCAGCTCCTCGGGCGACCGCGAGCCGCCGGCGGAGAGCATCTCGAGGTAGGAGGGGACGAGCCTCTCGCCGCGCTCGGTGTAGAGGCGGTAGACCGAGAGGGCGAGCAGCTGGCCGAACGCATAGGCGTAGACGTAGCCGGGGGTGGCGATGAAGTGGGGGACGTATGACCACCAGGAGCGGTATCCGTCGGTGATCTCGACCGAATCGCCGAGCAGCTCCTCCTGCGACTCGGCCCAGAGCTCGCCGAAGCGCTCCACCGGAAGCTCGCCCTCGCTTCGGCGGGCCGAGTGCACGCGGTCCTCGAACATGTTCATCGCGACCTGGCGGAACACGGTGGCGATCTGCCCCTCGACCGCCTCGGCGAGCAGGCTGAGGCGGGACTCGGGGGTCTTCGCGGACTCGAGCAGGCTGCCGAAGACGATCTCCTCGGCGAAAACCGACGCGGTCTCGGCGACGGTCAGCGGGGTGTCCTGATGGAACACCCCCTGCTCGCGCGCCAGCGTCTGGTGGAGGCCGTGGCCGAGCTCGTGGGCGAGGATCATCACGTCGCGGCGGCGGCCGGTGTAGTTGAGGAGGACGTATGGGTGGACCGACGGCACGGTCGAGGCGCTGAACGCCCCGCCGCGCTTCACCGGGGTGGGCGGGGCATCGATCCAGCGTTCGGCGAAGAAGCGCTCGACGACCTCCGCGGCGCGGTCCGAGAACGAGGAGAACGAGTCGAGGACGAGCGCACGTCCCTGATCCCAGGGCACCCCCTCGTCGTCGGTCGAGACGGCCGCCATCCGGTCGTAGTCCGCGAGCCGGTCGATCCCGAGCAGGCGCGCCTTGGTCTCGTACCACCGGCGAGCGAGGCCGTAGCGCCCCTTCACCGCCTCGACCAGCGCCTGGACCGACTCGTCCGAGGCCTCGTTCGCGAGGTTGCGGGAGGCGAGCCAGTGCGGGTACGAGCGCAGGCGGTCCTTGATCGACTTGTCCTGGAGCAGGGTGTTGAAGATGTACGCCCGCGTCCTCAGGCCGGGCTCGAGCGCCGCCGTGACCGCCTCCGCCGTCGCCCGCCGCCGCTCCCGCTCGGGATCGAAGAGGCGGGAGAGCGCGACGTCGAGCGAGACCGCCTCCTCCCGGTCGGAAAGCTCCACCCGGATCGCCGAGGTGAGCTCGTCGAACAGCCGGCTCCAGGCGGCCGCCCCGGTGACCGAGAGCTCGGTGGCGATCGTCTCCTCGGGCTTGGAGAGGAGATGGGGCCGGTAGCGGCGCTCCATCCGCAGGTAGTGGCGGCAGAACTCGAGCCCCTCGGTCGCGAGCAGCTCCTCGGCCCGCTTGTCCGGGACCTGGACCCACTCGAGCTCGAAGAAGATGAGCTTCGTCTGGATCGCGGTGGCCCGCTCGCTCACCATCTGCAGCAGGGCGCCGTTCGCGGGGTTCTCGGTGTCGGCGGCGAAGCGAAGGTGGGCGAAGTTCGCGGCACGCCCGGCGAGCTCCGACAGCTCGGCGAGCCGCTTCATCGCCTCGACCAGCCCGGGCCCGTCGAGCTCCCCGACGTGACCCTCGTAGGCGCGCGCGAAGGACTCCGCAAGCTCCTCGGCCCGATCGAGGAGGGCGACGACGGTTGCCTCCTCGCTCTCGGCCGGCTCGATCCCGTCACCCTGGAGGAGGTGGGAGAGGTCCCAGGTCACCTCGTCGAGGGTCGTGGTTCCGGCAGTGGTCATCGGATCCAACCTACCTGTCTGGAGGGGCCGGCGATTGGGGGCCGCCGCTACCGTGTGCCTCATGCGCATCCCGGGCCGAGCCGCGATCGGAAGCTGGAGCGGCGGCCGCTACCTCCGCTTCGGCGAGGCGATCGACGAGGATCGGCTCGAGGCGCTCCTCCGTCC
>DASUYK010000009.1:0-33592 GCA_036377415.1 Solirubrobacterales bacterium | reverse complement strand
GTCACGGCGACGGTCGAGGGAGGCGGGTTCGGGGTCGAGTCCGCCGCGCCGATCGTCGCCCAGATCCTCGAGCGCTACTTCGACGCGGACCGACAGGCGACGGCGTACCCCCTCGACCGCAGCTACGCGGGGACCGAGTGATGGAGGCGGCGAAGCCACTCACGATCGCACCGCGCCGCCCTACGGTCCTCGGGCGACTTCGGCTCCTACGCATGGACTGGGTCCTGCTCGGGGCCTCGGTCGCGGTGGCCGCGGTGAGCGTCTTCGTGCTCGCGGTGGCCACCCGCGACGAGATCGCCGGCGAGCCGGGCTACTTCGCGACCCGTCAGGCTCTCTACGCCGTCGTGGGAATAGCGGCGATGATCGCCCTCGGCAGGCTCGATTACACGAGGCTGCGCGAGTTCCGGGTCCGCATCTACGTGGCGACGGTCGCCGCCATCGCCCTCGTTCTCGCCGGTGGTGCCGCGGTCCGCGGCTCGCAGCGCTGGATCGAGCTGCCGCTGTTCCGCTTCCAGCCGTCCGAGCTGGCCAAGGTCCTTCTCTGTGCGTCGCTCGCCGCCTTCGCCTTCGAGCGGGTGAGACGGAAAGGGTTCGACCTCAGGGCGACCCTGGGGCTGCTTGCGCTCGGCCTCGTCCCGGCCGGGCTCGTCGCCCTTCAACCGGACCTCGGCACTGCCGCTGTGTTCCTGGCGGTCTCCCTGACGATCCTCTACGTCGCCGGCATCCCCTGGCAGCATTTCGCGGCAATCGGTGCCGCCGCCGCGCTGATCGCCGGAGGGGCACTCGCCGCAGGCTCCGCACTCGATCAGGACGTCCTTCACTCCTACCAGGAGGATCGGCTTACGGCCTTCCTCCATCCCGGCGACGATCCGAGCGACTCCGGGTACCAGACCGAGCAGGCCGTGATCGCGGTCGGCTCCGGCGAGCTCACCGGCCGCGGCGACGACGCGACCCAGGCCGAGCTCCTCTTCCTGCCCGAACGCCACACCGACTTCGTCTACGCGGTGATCGGGGAGCGCTACGGCTTCGCCGGTGCAGTACTCGTCGTCGCCCTCTACGGATTGCTGCTCTGGCGTGCGCTCCGGATCGTGCGACGGGCGACGAGCTTCTACGGGACGATCCTCGCCGCCGGCATCGTCGCGATGCTCGCCTGCCAGGTGATGGTGAACGTCGGGATGAACCTGGCGATCATGCCCGTGGCGGGGGTCACCCTTCCCCTCCTCAGCTACGGCGGGTCATCGGTCGTTGGGACCTTCCTCGCGCTCGGTCTCCTGCAGGGGATTCACGTGCATTCCCGCCCCTCGCGCGAACTCTTTCACGCTGGTTGAGCCGCGCTCGCTACATTCGGGCACCGCGCCGCCGGCGAGGGGAGCGACCTTGAGAGCTAGGAACCGGACATGTACCGCAAGCAGGTGCGCCGTCGACGGGCGGTGCTGTTGCTGCTCGTCGTCGCCTCGCTGACGCTTCTAAGCCTCTACTACCGAGAGGGAAACGGGGGCCCCCTGCACGGCATCCAGGGCGGCGTCTCGACGATCTTCAGCCCGATCTCGGAGGGGGCCGACCGGGCTCTGAAGCCGGTCCGCGACCTCGTCAACTGGTTCGACCAGACCTTTGAGGCGCGCGGCGAGAACGATCGCCTCAGGGACGAGGTTGCCAGCCTCCGCGACGATCTCGCCCGAGCGCAGGTGACGAAGCAGGAGGCCGAGGAGCTCTCGCGGCTGGATGAGCTGACGAGCGGGGGAATCGTCCCCGACGGGTCCGAGCCGGTCAGCGCGCGGGTGGTCGGGCGCTCGCCGACGGTCTGGTACTCGACGGTCACGATCGACCGGGGGTCGAGCTCGGGAATCCGGGTGAGCGACCCGGTCGTCGCTGCCGACGGCCTCGCGGGCAGGGTCACACAGACGACCGGGAACACGGCGCGGGTAACGCTGATCACCGATGCCGAGAGCTCGGTCACCGCGCGCGTGCTTCCCGCCGGCGTCACCGGTGTGGTCGAGCCGAACATCGGGGACCCGAACGACCTTCAGCTCGGCTATCTCGAGCGCGGCAGCGACATCGGGGAGGGCCAGATGGTGGTGACCGCAGGTTTCTCGACCGGCGACCTGGGCTCGATCTTCCCGCCTGGGATCCCGATCGGCGAGGTGACCGACGCGACGCTGGAGGAGCAGCAGGCCTACCAGCGTGTCCACCTGAGCCCGTTCGCGGATCTCCGCGACATGAACTTCGTCCGGGTGCTGACGGAGGGCGGGGACGGCGAATGATCCTCACCTCCGGCATCGTCGCCCGCCTGATCGCCCTCGGCGCGCTCGCGTCGGTGGCGCAGGTGACCTGTTTCTCGAAGATGGACGTGTTCGCCGCCGGCCCCGACGTCGCGCTCCTGATCGTGATCTCCGTCGGGCTACTCGGCGGGAGCCTGACCGGCGCCGTCTTCGGGTTCTCGGTCGGGCTCCTGATCGACTGCCTGCTCCTTCAGACGCTCGGAGCCTTCGCGCTCACGATGCTCACCGTCGGCTACGTCGCCGGCCGCTATCGCGAGAAGGTCGGGCCGCCGAACCGCGTGGCCGTGATGGTTCTGGGCGGGGCCCTCACCCTCCTCGGGGCGGCGGTGATCGCCGCGATCCAGATCGGCACCGGCGTCGACGCCGACGTCAGCTTC
Organism: Solirubrobacterales bacterium; assembly: GCA_036377415.1. Taxonomy (GTDB): domain Bacteria; phylum Actinomycetota; class Thermoleophilia; order Solirubrobacterales; family 70-9; genus DASUPK01. The sequence goes on along the minus strand of DASUYK010000009.1, from coordinate 30,936 downwards.
CTGGTCGTGCGCGATGCGTTCACGAAGGCGCTGATCGGCGCCGTTATCGCCGTTCCGGTTCTGCTACTCGTCAGACTTGTGGTGCGCCCGGCGCTGATCGACGAGCGGCGCGCATCCCGCCGGCCCGCGGCGCCGAGGCCGGCCCCTGAGAGCCAGTGAATCAGCCGTGTACCGGCACAGCCCCGAATCAGAGCCTGAACGCCGCACCTCGCCCCTTGCGCTGAGGGTCTCGATCCTCAGCGGGATCGCGATCGCGATCTTCTCGGTGCTCTTCCTGCGCCTCTGGTACGTGCAGATCCTCGAGGGCGACAAGTACCTGACGGAGGCGAACGACAACCGGGTCCGCGAGATTCGCGTCCAGGCGCCGCGCGGGGACATCCTCGACCGGGACGGGAAGGTTCTCGTCGCAAACCGCACCGAGCTCGCCGTGCAGGTGCGGCCCGAGGATCTGCCCGCTCCCGGGCCGGAGCGGCGTGAGGAGCTCAACCGGATCTCGACGGTGACCGGGATGTCGCGCCGGCAGATCAACACGGAGCTCGAGGAGGGGAATCGGGCAGCTCCCGGCGGGCCGGTGATCCTGAAGAAGGGACTCGGCGTCGACAAGGTCTTTTACCTGCGCGAGAACCAGTCGAGATTCCCCGGGGTCAGCGTCGAGCGCGTGTTCACCCGCGAGTACCGGCAGGGCACGGCCGCGGCGCACCTCTTCGGGAACGTCGGGGAGGTGACGGCCGAACAGCTCAAGGAGCCGCGCTACAGCGGCCTCCGCCAGGGGGACACCGTGGGCCAGTCCGGGATCGAGTACGAGTACGACCGCTATCTGCGAGGGAAGGCCGGGACCGACCGCGTCCAGGTCGATGCGCTCGGTCGCCCGACCGGCCAGCTGCGCAGCAAGCCCGCCCAGGCCGGCGACAGCATCCGCCTGACGATCGATTCCGACCTTCAGTCCTACGCGGAGGATGCGCTCGGGTCGTTCGGCCTGCCAGGCGCGTTCATCGCGATGAACGCCCAGGACGGCTCGATCCTGGCGATGGGATCCGCGCCGACGTTCGACCCCTCGATCTTCACCCGGCCGATCACCCAGAGCCAGTACCGGGCACTGACCTCGAGGAAGACGGATGCGCCGCTGGCGAACCGGGCGATCCAGGGCCTGTATCCCACCGGGTCGGTCTTCAAGATGATCACCGGGACGGCGGCGCTCGAGCACAACCTGATCGAGCCGGACACGATCTTCAACGACACCGGCGTGCTGAAGATCGACATCCAGACCCTCCGGAACGCGGGCGACGCCGTCTACGGGCCGATCGACATGAGCGATGCGTTCAAGGTCTCCTCGGACGTCTACTTCTACCAACTGGGCCTGAAGGCGAAGGCGTCCAGGGGCCACGGCCAGATCCAGGACTGGGCGCGCAGGTACGGGCTGGGGGAGCGGACCGGAATCGACCTCCCCTCCGAGGTCGAGGGGCTGATCCCGACTCCCGCCTGGCGGAACCGGCTCTACCGGGAGGGCCTCACCGATCGCCCGTGGACCGCCGGCGACAACATCAACCTCGCGGTGGGTCAGGGCGACCTCCAGGCGAATCCGCTCCAGATGGCGATCGCCTACGCGGCGCTCGCGAACGGCGGAAAGGTTCTTCGTCCCCACCTCGCGGAGCGTGTCGAGAGCGTTACCGGCGCGGTCCTGGAGGAGTTCCGACCCGCCCCCAGGCGCCAGATCCAGATCTCCGAGGAGACCCGCTCGACGATCATGAACGGCCTGACCCGGGCCGCGATGGAGGACGGAGGAACGTCCTACGCGGTGTTCGGCAACTTCCCCTTCCCGGTCGCGGGCAAGACCGGTACCGCCGAGCGCGGGATCCAGCCCGACCAGTCTTGGTACGTGGCGATCGCGCCGGCCGACAACCCGCAGATCGTGGTCGCCGTGACGATCGAGCGCGGTGGGTTCGGCGCCGACACCGCGGCCCCGGTTGCCGCCCGGATCCTCGAGCAGCATTTCAAGGCGCCGATCACGCCGGTCGTGGCGAACCCGACCAGGCCGGGCGGAGTGCGAGAGTGATGGCGGCCGGGTCCAGCCCGATCTCTAACCTGCCTCCTGGTCGCTCCGAGGAGCGGCCGATCTAGCGATGGAAGCGGCACGGCCAATGACACTCACGCGCGGGCGCACCGGAATCGGCGAGCGCTTCGGCCTTCCCTACTTCGACGGCATCCTGCTCGCCGCCGCGATCGGCCTGATCGCATTCAGCGTCTTCACGCTCGCGATGGCGACCTCCGACGACGTCCCCGGCGAGCCGCTTTACTTCGTGATCCGCCAGTCGCTGTACGCGATCATCGGCGTGATCCTGATGCTGGCCGTCGCCAAGATCGACTACTCCCGTTTCCGGGAGATCCGGGTGGGTCTCTACTCGCTGATGATCGCCGCGATCTCCCTCGTCCTCGTCTTCGGGGCGGCCGCGCGCGGCTCCCGCCGCTGGATCGAGCTTCCGTACTTCCGCTTCCAGCCTTCGGAGCTCGCCAAGCTGCTGCTGATCGTCGCCCTCGCGGCGTTCGTGATCGAGCGCACCCGCCGCGGCACGCCGATCCAGCAGACCCTCCGCATCCTCGCGCTGGGCCTCGCTCCGGCGGCACTGATCTTCCTTCAACCGGACCTCGGCACGGGAATCGTGCTCGTGGTCATCACCCTCGCGGTTCTCTTCCTCGCCGGACTTCGGTGGTCGCATTTCGCGGCGATCGGGGGGGTGGCGGCGCTCGCCGTCACCTTCACCCTGGTCATCGCGCCGGCCACCGGTCTGCCGAGTCCCCTGCGCAACTACCAGGAGGACCGGCTGACGGCGTTCCTGAACCCCAGCAACGATCCCGGCGACGCGAGCTATCAGGTCAACCAGAGCGTGATCGCGATCGGATCCGGTGAGCGAACCGGCCGTGGCGACAGCTCGACACAGACCGAGCTCCAGTTCCTCCCGGAGCGGCACACGGACTTCATCTTCGCCGTGATCGGGGAGCGCTTCGGTTTTCTGGGAGCCGCGTTCGTACTGTCCCTATACGCCCTGCTGATCTGGAGAATGCTGCGCATCCTGACGCTCTCCAAGAACTTGTACGGGACCCTGATCGCCGGCGGCATCGCCGCCATGCTCATGTTCCAGATCCTCGTGAACGTGGGCATGACCTTGGGCATCATGCCCGTGACCGGAATCACCCTGCCCCTGATGAGCTATGGGGGCTCCTCGGTGCTGGTCACCTTCCTGGCGATAGGACTCCTGCAGAGCATCCACAGCCAAGCGCGGCTGGACTCCCGCAGCAGGGCGCCAACACCACTGTTGCGCTGAGCCACCGAGAACACACCGAAACCACAATGCGTCAGTTCCGGGCCGCCCAGGGCGGCCGGGTGGCGCGGTGCTCTCGTGGCTCGCGGAAAGGAAACGCATGAAGAAGAACATCCTCGTCAGCGTCGACCGGGGGGAGACCCGGGTCGCCGTGCTCGAGGCGAAGGGCAGCCCAAAGGCCGGCAAGCGGCCGAAGAAGGCGAGCCCGAGCAACGAGTTCAAGGTCGCAGAGCTCTACGTCGAGCGCCGCGGCCGCCGCTCAATCGTCGGCAACATCTACAAGGGCAAGGTCGACAACGTCCTTCCGGGCATGGAAGCGGCCTTCGTCGACATCGGCCTGGAGCGGAATGGCTTCCTCCACGTCGACGAGATCGTCCTGCCCGGGGGCCAGGCGGGCCCGAAGCGAGGCAGGGGCCGCGGCCGCCGGATCGACGAGCTGATCAAACCCGGCCAGGGGATCATCGTCCAGGTCGTCAAGGATCCGCTGAAGACGAAGGGCGCGCGCCTGTCGATGCAGCTTTCGATCGCGGGGCGCTACCTCGTCTACATGCCCCAGGGCGGCGGGATCGGCGTCTCGAAGCGGCTCCCTGACAAGGAGCGCCAGCGGCTCCGGAAGCTGATCGAGAAGGTCGACATCGGTGACGGCGGCGTGATCGTCCGGACCGCCGCCCAGGGTGCGAAGAAGGAGGACTTCGTCCGCGAGATCGCCTACCTCCATCGCCTCAACGAGGTGGTAGAGGAGCGGGCGGCGAAGTCGGACGTCGGGCAGATGGTCTTCCAGGAAGCCGACCTCTCGATTCGCGTCGTACGCGATGTCCTCGTGGAGGAGTTCGAGGGCGCGGTGATCGACGACCCCAAGCAGCACGAGCGGGTGACCAAGTTCCTCCAGCGAACCGCGCCGGAGCTGGCCGAGCGGGTCGAGCTCTACGACGGCAAGGAGGCGCTGCTCGAGAAGTGGAAGGTCGAGGAGGCTTTCGACTCGGTGCTCTCGCGCCGCGTCGACCTCCCCTCGGGCGGCTACCTGATGATCGATTACGCCGAGGCGCTCACGGTGATCGACATCAACACGGGCAGCTTCACCGGCAAGGGCAAGGGCCGGCTCGAGGACACGATCACGAAGGTGAACGTCGAGGCGGCCGAGGAGGTCGTTCGCCAGCTGCGGATGCGCGACATCGGAGGGATCATCGTCATCGACTTCATCGACATGGCACGGTCGCGTAACCGCGACATGGTCCTGAAGACGCTTCGGAGCGCCCTGGATGAGGACCGGACGAAGACCTATGTCGTCGAGGTCTCACCGCTGGGGCTGGTCGAGATGACGCGCCAGAACGTCACCGACGGGGTGCGGGAGATTCTCACCAAGCGCTGTCCGACCTGCGACGGCGAGGGTGTAGTCAGCTCGGAGGAGACCGTCGCGATCTCGATCGTCCGCAAGCTCCAGGAGGTGGTCGACGAGCAGCCGAAGCCCGAGGCCTACCTGGTGCGGGTGAATCCGCGGGTGGCCGCGGAGCTGTTGCGGCCGGACTCCGGGCTCACCGACCTCGAGGAGGAAACCGGGAAGCGGTTCCACTTCGAGGGCGGCGACGCGCTCTCGCTCGAGACCTTTCACGTCGTCGAGTCGGGGGGGCGCGAGGAGATCGAGGAGCGCGCCCTCCCGTTCCAGGTCGGCGAGGAGGTGCTGGTGACCGTCGAGGAGCCGCACATGTACAACGTCGACGACGCCGTCGCCCGGGTGGACTCCTACATCGTCAGCATCACCGGCGGCGGCTCGCACGTCGGCGAGCAGCGGATGGTGCGGATCGAGAGCGTCGGCCGCTCCGCGGCGATCGCGTCGCTGCTCGACAGCGAGGGCAACGTCGTCGAGCCGGCCTCCAACGGGGACGGCGGCGAGAAGCTAGAATCCGCCGCCTCCGGCGGGCGAAGACGTCGCGGAAGCAGGGGCGGCAGGCGACGCTCACGCGCGGGCGGAGGCAACAAGTAATCTCGGAATCCCATGGCCAGCTACGCAGTGATCGAGACAGGCGGCAAGCAGTACCGCGTCGAGAAGGGGACGACCCTGCTCGTCGATCGGATGAGCGCGAAGGAGGGCGACAAGATCAACCTTCGCGCGGTGGCTTTCCGCGACAAGGACATGGTTCTCGGCAAGGACCTCGAGAAGGTCAAGGTCGAGGCGAAGGTCGCGGGGCACGAACGCGGGCCGAAGGTGCGAGTCTTCAAGTATCGCCCGAAGAAGGGCTATCGCCGCCGCGCAGGTCACCGTTCCGAGCTCACCCGGCTCGAGGTCACCGACGTCAAGATGCTGCAACGGAAGCCTGCGGCGAAGAAGGAGGCGACCACCGATGGCTCATAAGAAGGGACTCGGCTCGAGCCGCAACGGGCGCGACTCGAACCCGAAGATGCTGGGGGTCAAGATGTTCGCGGGCGAGGTCGTGACCGGCGGCGAGATCATCGTGCGCCAGCGCGGCACCCGCTTCCGGCCCGGGGACGGCGTCGGGATCGGCCGGGACCACACGATCTTCGCGACCCGGCCCGGGGTCGTCCGGTTCACCACCGGGCGCCGCGGCCGCACGATCTCCGTCGTAGAGGGCGAGTAGCCGAGTAGTTCCTCGAGGCCGACGAGGCTGAGGAGCCGGTCGGGTCCGTGGGCGCCGCCGCTGCGGCCGCGGCTGCCCCCGCCGCCCGGCCTGGGTAGACGCGATCGCCCAGAATCCGCTCATGCTGTTCGACCGAGCGAAGATCTATGTCGAGGGCGGCCGCGGCGGAAACGGCGTCGTCAGCTTCCGGCGGGAGGCGCACGTCCCGCGCGGCGGCCCCGACGGCGGGGACGGCGGCCGCGGCGGCGACGTTGTCCTGGTCTGCGACGCGCAGCGCCGGGACCTCTCCACGCTCGGACGAAGCCGGCACTTCCGGGCGGGCCGCGGAGAGCACGGTAAGGGCAAGCGCCAACACGGAGAGCGGGGGAGGGACCGGGTGATCGCGGTGCCGCCGGGGACGGTGGTCCGGGGGATCGACGGCTCCGAGGCGGAGCTGCTCGAGAATCGGCAACGGCTCGTGGTCGCGCGGGGCGGCTCCGGCGGCCACGGCAACAAGCGGTTCGCGACGTCCGTGCGCCAGGCACCCCGGTTCGCGGAGCGGGGACTCGAAGGGGAGTCCGGCGAGATCGAGCTGCGTCTCAAGCTGCTCGCGGACGTCGGCATCATCGGCCTGCCCAACGCCGGCAAGTCATCACTGCTCGCGCGGCTCACGCGCGCGGACCCGAAGGTGGCGGGCTATCCGTTCACGACGGTGGAGCCGAACCTCGGGACAATCGAGCTCGAGGACCGCCAGCTCGTCCTCGCCGACATCCCGGGCCTGATCGAGGGAGCGGCCGAGGGGGCCGGTCTCGGACACGAGTTCCTCGCACATCTCGAGCGCTGCCGCCTGCTCGTCCACTTGGTCGAGATCGCGCCATCCGAGGGTGATCGGCAATCGAGCTACGAGGCGGTCCGGGGGGAGCTCGCCGGGTATGGAGCGGGGCTCGATCGGCTGCCCGAGATCGTCGCTCTCTCGAAGATCGACCTGGTGCCCGCGGAAGGTGCGAAGCGCCTGGTGGGGGAGTGGCGTGAGCGGCACGGATCCTCGGCCGTCGAGGTGCTCGGGATCTCGTCGGCCACCGGTGCGGGCCTGGACGAGCTGACGACGGCGATCTTCCGGGCTCTTCCCGAGGGGGAGCCGCCCGAGCCGGCCGGAGCCGGTGCGGGGGAGTACGAGGTCGAGCACCGGACCTACCGGCCCGGTGAGGACGAGGGCTTCGACGTCACTCCCGAGGGGGAGGGCAGGTTTCGCGTCTCCGGTCGCGGGATCGAGATGCTGATCGCCCGGCACGATCTCGAGAACCCCGAGGCACTGGAGTACCTGGAGGGGCGCCTGAGGGAGATCGGGGTGATCGCGGAGCTCCACCGGGCGGGATTCGAGCCCGGGGACGAGGTGGTCGTCGGCGACCTCGAGTTCGAGCTGGATCCGTCGTGACCTAAACCTGCCGGCGCGCGGACACCTCCTACCTACACTCCGGCGCCATGACCGTGATCGCGAAGCTCGGCTCCTCGATCGTCGCCGGAGAGGAGGGCGCCCTGAGGACGGACGTGCTCGATCGGGTCTGCTCGCAGGTTTCCGAGCTCCACGGCGGCGGGGAGAACGTGGTGATGGTGACCTCGGGGGCGATCGCCCGGGGCATGCGGGTGCTCGCGCTCGGCCGTCGGCCATCGGCGATCGACGAGCTCCAGGCTGCATCCGCGGTCGGGCAGGGGAGCCTCTTCCGCGCCTACGAGGAGCGGCTCGCCTCCGGCGAGGTCCGCGCGGCGCAGGTACTGCTCACCGCCTCCGACCTCCAGCTTCGGACCAATTATCTGAACGCCCGCCAGACCCTCGTCAGGCTGCTCCACTGGCGCGTCGTCCCGGTCGTCAACGAGAACGACACGACCGCGACGGACGAGATCACCTTCGGGGACAACGACTTCCTCGCTGCCCAGGTCGCGATCATGCTCGAGGCGCGCCTGCTGGTGCTGCTGACCGACCAGACCGGCCTGTACACGCGCGACCCCCGCCGGCATTCCGACGCCGAACCGGTCACCGAGGTCCGCGACGAGGCGGAGCTCGCCGACTACGAGATCGGAGAGCACACGTCGCCCTTCGGACTCGGCGGCATGCGCAGCAAGGTTGCGGCGGCAGGGATGGCGGGCGCGTCGGGGATCGAGGCGGTGATCTGCGATGGCACCGCCGACGGGACCCTGGTGGCGGCGGCCTCCGGCGAGGCGATCGGCACCCGTTTCCATCCCCACCCTGAGCGAGCCTCGAGCTTCAAGCTCTGGCTTCGCTACGCGAAGCCGAGCCACGGAACGGTGCGCGTCGACGACGGGGCTGCCCGCGTCCTGCGCGAGAGCGGCAGCAGCCTGCTGCCCGTCGGGATCACGGAGGTCGAGGGGGAGTTTGGGGCAGGGGATGCGGTCGAGGTCGCCGCGGGCGAGGGGACGATCGGCAAGGGAATCGTCAATTACTCGGCCGATGAGCTCAGGAGGATCAAGGGCCTGCGGACCGAGAGGGTCCGCGAGCTCCTCCCGCACGCCTCCGAGGAGGCCGTGCACCGGGATTACTTCGTGCTGACCTAAGCGTGTGAGAGAGCGCGAGGGGCGCTCCGGGCACTGGCCGGCCGGCCAGGCCGGGGTACTAGAGTCTCGGTCGATGGGCGACGGAGAGGAAGGCGGCGGGGTGGGTGTGCTGAGCGAGTCCCAGCGAGCGATCCTGACTGCGGTCTGCGACACGGTCGTCCCCTCGCTGCCCCGCCGCCGCGACCCGGACGGTCTCTGGGCACGGAAAGCGAGCGATCTCGGTGTCGATGAGGGCGCCGTTCAGCTGATCGAGGAGATTCCGGATCCGGAGCTCCGCGGCGGGCTGATCCAGCTGCTCGAAGCGCTGGGCGGGCAGGGGATCACCAGGGCGTCCCAGCCCTCGCGCGAGCAGATCCTGCGCAACACCGCCCTTTCGGACCCGCGCGCCGCTGCGGGGGTCAGCGCCCTGATCGGGATGACGCTGTTCCTCCACTACGGGGCGCCGGATCCGGCGACCGGGCAGAACCCGAACTGGAGGACGCTTCGCTATCCGGGGCCGCTCTCGGCGCCCCCGGATGTGCCGAAGACGTTGCGGGTCCACGAGCCCGCGTCGTCCGAGGAATCCCTCGAGGCCGACGTCTGCATCGTCGGCTCGGGATCTGGGGGAGCTGTGATCGCGGCGGTTCTCGCGGCTGGCGGGATGGACGTCGTGGTGCTCGAGGCCGCCGGGTACTTCAACGAGTCGGACTTCGGGCAACTCGAGCTGCCCGCCTACCGGCAGATGTACTGGCGCGGAGGGCCGACGCCGACCGCGGACGGCAACGTCGGCCTGGTGGCGGGTACGACGCTCGGCGGCGGCACGACGATCAACTGGACCAACTGCCTCCGCACCCGGGACCGGGTGAGGGAGGAATGGGCGAGCGAGCACGGTCTCGAGGGCCTGGACGGACCGGACTTCGACCGCAATCTCGATGCGGTCTGGGGCCGGATCTCGGCGAACGACGAGTGCAGCGACCTGAACGGGGCCCAGCAACGGCTGCGGGAGGGCGCGGAGGCCCTCGGCTGGAGCTTCGAGACGATCGTCAGGAACGCCGACCGCGACTCCTACTCTCCGGAGACCGCCGGCTACATCGGCTTCGGCGATCAGTCCGGGAGCAAGCGAAGCGCCGATCGGACCTGGCTTGCCGATGCGCAGGAACACGGCGCCAGGTTCCTCACCCGCACGAGGGCGACGAGGGTGCTCGCCGACGGCGGCCGGGCGGCCGGGGTGGAGGCCGTCTGGCGCTCACCCGACGGCCGGAGTGCAGCGGTGATGGTCCGGGCGCCGCGCGTCGTCGTCGCCTGCGGCTCGCTGGAGTCGCCGGCGCTTCTCCTTCGCTCCGGGCTCGGCGGCCCCGCCGTGGGCGCAAACCTGCTTCTGCACCCGTCGAGCGTCGTCGGAGGCGCGTACGGCACCGACCAGAGAGCGTGGTGGGGCCCGCCGCAGGCAGGTCTTTGCGACGAGTTCGCGGACACGGGCGAGGGATACGGTTTCCTGATCGAAACCGCCCAGTACGCCCCCGGTTTGATCGGCTCGGCTACCCCGTGGATCTCCGGCGCCGACCACAAGCAGCGGATGGAGGAGTTCCAACTCACGGCAACGTTCATCGGCCTCACCCGCGACCGGACCGGCGGCAGGGTGGCGATCGACGCGAACGGGGAGGCGGTTCCGACCTACGCGGTCACGGACCCGCTCGACCTGCACAACCTGCAGCACGGGGTCGAGGTGCAGATCCGGCTGCACGAGGCCGCCGGCGCGCATCAGATCGGGCCGCTCGCATCGGGCGCTCCCACCTGGCGCCGTGCGGACGACCTTGAATCGTTCATCGCGCAGGTGAAGAGGATCCCGTTCAGGGCGGGCGGTCACAGGCTCTTCAGCGCCCACCAGATGGGGACATGCCGGATGGGAACGGACCCGGCGACCTCGGTCGCGGGCCCGTCAGGGGAGCTCCACGACACGAAGGGCGTCTGGATAGGAGACGGGAGCGCGTTCCCCTCGTCCTCGGGTATCAATCCGATGGTGACGATCATGGCGCTCGCCCACCGGACTGCCGAGACGATCGCGACTGAGGCGGGCGCCGACGCGACCGCGGAGAAGAGCGAAGCGGCGCCTGCGTAGAGGCGTCCGCCCCTGGAGTCGACGACGTATAACGAGAGGAGCGAGACTTGGCCACCGAGACCCCAACCCCCACGCAGACGGGACACCCATCGGAGGAGATCGTCCGCGACCGCCTCTACATCGGCGGCGAATGGGTGGAGCCGGCGGGCTCGGGGACGCTCGAGGTGGTCGATTCGACCACCGAGCGGGTGATCGGCCGGGTCCCGGAGGGGACGACCGAGGACATCGACCGCGCGGTCGAGGCGGCGCGAGCCGGTTTCGAGGCGTGGCGCGAGGTGCCTGCGGAGACGCGGGTCGAGGCGTGCACGGCGATCAGCGCGGCGCTGGCCGAGCGGGGGGACGAGATCGCGGCACTCGTGGCCGCCGAGGTGGGTATGCCACTGAAGCTGGCTCGAACGATCCAGGCCGGTCTACCCGCGATGGACTTCGGCGCGATGGCCCAGGTGGCGGGCGAGGTCCCCTGGGAGGAGCAGATCGGGAACTCCCTCGTGGTGCGGGAGCCGATCGGCGTGGTCGGCTGCATCACGCCGTGGAACTATCCGCTGCATCAGCTCTGCGCCAAGGTGGCGCCGGCGCTGACGGCCGGATGCTCGGTCGTCGCGAAGCCGAGCGAGGTGACGCCGCTCACCTCGTTCGTCCTCGCGGAGATCATCGATTCGCTCGACCTGCCGGCCGGGGTCTTCAACCTCGTAACCGGGCTGGGCCCGGTGGTGGGCGAGGCGATCGCCGCCCACGAGGGAGTCGACATGGTGTCGTTCACCGGGTCGACCCGCGCCGGGCGGCAGGTGAGCGAGGTGGCGTCGCAGACGGTGAAACGAGTGGCGCTCGAGCTCGGTGGGAAGTCGGCCAACGTGATCCTCGACGACGCGGACCTGAAGGCGGCCGTGGGCCACGGCGTCGCCAACTGCTTCCTCAATTCCGGCCAGACCTGCAGCGCCCACACTCGGATGCTGGTCCCGCGCGAGAAGCTCGCGGAGGCCGAGCAGATCGCCGCCGCCGCGGCTGAAAAGGCGAAGCCGGGCGATCCGTTCGAGAAGGGAACCCGGCTCGGTCCGTTGGTCTCGGATGCCCAGCGCAAACGCGTTCGCGACTACATCCGCAAGGGGGCTGAGGAGGGGGCGAAGCTCGTCACGGGCGGGGAGGAGGCTCCGGAGGGGCTCGACCGCGGATACTTCGTCCGCCCCACGGTCTTCTCCGAGGTGAAGCCGGAGATGGCGATCGCGCAGGAGGAGATCTTCGGACCCGTTCTGTCGATCATTCCGTACGACTCCGAGGACGAGGCCGCGGAGATCGCGAACAGCACGATCTACGGGCTTGACGGCGGCGTCTGGTCCGCGGATCCCGAGCGGGCGAAGGAGTTCGCGCGCCGGATGCGGACCGGCCAGGTGCAGATCAACGGGGCGACGTTCAACCCGCTCGCCCCGTTCGGCGGGTACAAGCAGTCCGGGCACGGGCGCGAATACGGGCGGTTCGGCCTCGAGGAGTTCCTCGAGGTGAAGAGCATTCAGCTCTAGGCCCTTCTGCGCTCCGTTTCGTAGCCCTGGGTGGGCGGGTAGCAATGGGGGAACCGAAACGAAAGGAGTCGAGATGGCCGACGAGCTGAAGGGCAAGCGCGTCGCCTTTCTGATGGCGAACGAGGGAGTCGAGCAGGTGGAGCTCACCGAGCCGCTCGAGGCGGTCCGCAAGGCGGGAGCCGAGGCGGACCTGATCGCCACCGAGGCCGGCCGGATCCAGGCCTTCAACCACCTGGACAAAGCCGACACCTTCGAGGTCGATCGCACCACTGCCGAGGTGAGTGCGGACGAGTACGACGGCGCGGTGCTTCCGGGAGGCGTCGCCAACCCTGACAACCTCCGCACCGACGAGAAGGGTGTCGAGTTCCTGCGGAGCTTCTTCGAGGCCGGCAAGCCCGTCGCTGCGATCTGCCACGCGCCATGGATGCTGGTCGAGGCGGACGTCGTCGACGGCCGCACCCTGACCTCCTATCCCAGCCTCCAGACGGACGTCCGGAACGCCGGCGGCAACTGGGTGAACGAGGAGTGCGTGGTGGATTCGGGTCTCGTCACGAGCCGGAAGCCCGACGACCTGCCCGCCTTCTGCGCGAAGGTCGTCGAGGAGCTCGCCGAGGGAGTTCACGCCGACCAGCGCGAGAAGACCACCGCATAGCCGTCAGCGGGGAGCGCGCCGTGATCACCGCCGAGATCCGCAAGGGCGCTGTCCTGGCCGAGCGCTACCGGGTGGTCCGCCGGCTCGGTGCCGGCGGGATGGCCACCGTGTTTCTCGCCGAGGACGAACGGCTCGGTAGGGATGTCGCGATCAAGCGGCTGAACACCAACGCCCCCGAGGAGAGCCTCAGGCGCTTCATGCGCGAGGCTCGCCTCGGGGCCGCGCTCAACCATCCGAATCTGGTCTCCGTCTTCGACACGCTCGCAACCGACGAGGGAGCCCTGATCGTGATGGAGTACGTGCCCGGGCGGTCGCTCGAGGACCTGGCCAACCGAGGCCCGGTGGACGGCGCCGACGCGATCCCGATCCTGCGAGGGACCGCCGCTGCGCTCGACCACGCGCATCAGCAGGGCGTGGTCCACCGAGACATCAAGCCCAGCAACGTCCTGGTGCGCGATGACGGCACCGTCAAGGTCGCCGATCTCGGGATCGCCCGGGCGGTGGACGCGAGCCAGATCACCAGCGAGGGGAAGGTGATCGGGACCCTTCCCTACATCGCCCCCGAGCGCCGCCAAGGGATCCGGGCCGGCGGTCCGGAGAGCGACATCTACGCGCTCGCCGCGGTCGCATATGAGCTCCTCTCGGGCCGTCCCCTGGACACGGGTTCCGGCGATACGGGACCGGCGAGCGGCCCTCCCGATTTGGTGCGAGAGTCGTCGGGTCTGCCCCCGACGGTCACCGCCGCGATCGAACGGGGGCTCGACGAGGATCCGAGGCGGCGCCAGCGCTCGGCCGGCGAGCTCGTCGACGACCTCGAGGCGGCACTCGCCGCCGGTGGTGACGAGCCAACGAGTCCGATCCCGACCGCGCGGGCGGGGGCCGGACGGACCCCGGCCAGGACACTGGCAGCGGACGGTTCACGCCGGCGATCAGGCCTCGCCACCAAGCTCGCTCTCACGCTGCTGGGGCTCGCCCTCCTGACAGCCGCGGGGATCGCGCTCGTCGGCGGCGACTCCGGCGAGGAACCGGCCCAGGTCGCCGAAAAGGACCGGGGAGCGGCCGAGAGCCCGGAATCGAGAGGCTCCGATGACACGAGTGCTTCGGACGGCGGCTCCGCAGAGAACGGCAGCGCCGACACGAGCGCCGCCGAGCCGGCAATCAGCGCCGCGGGATCCGTGGACGGAGCGAGTCTGAACGCGCAGGGATTCGAGCTGATCAACCAGGGCAGAGCCGAGGAGGCAGTGCCGATTCTGCAGCGGGCGGTCGCATCCTTCCCGGCCGGTACGAGCGATCTGGACTACGCATATGCCCTGTTCAACCTGGGCAACGCGTTGCGGCTCTCCGGCCGGCCGGATGAGGCGATCCCGATCCTCGAGCAGCGCCTACGGATCCCGAACCAGCGCGCGACGGTCGCGGCCGAGCTCGCCCAGGCGCGCGCCGAGGCTGCGAGCGAGTAGGGCCGGCCTGGGACGTGCCGCCGCGGCTACCCGGCGGTCTACCCTTAGTGCATGGCCACCGCCGCCAAGTCTGTTGCAGAGGTATGTCGCGATGCGAAGGACGCAGCGCACCTCCTCGCCCGGACCGGGCGTCCCGAGAAGGACGCGTGCCTGAGAGATCTCGCCGACCGGATCGAGGCTAACGTCGACGCGCTGCTCGATGCGAATCGGGCCGACGTCGACGCCGGCCGTGAGGAGGGCCTGAACGAGGCGCTGATCGACCGGCTGACGCTGACCAAGGAGCGGATCGCGGAGATGGCGAAGGGCGTGCGGGAGATCGCTGATCTCGACGACCCGGTCGGCGAGATGATCGAGGGCTGGACGCTCGAGAACGGGCTCGAGGTCGCGAAGAAGCGGGTTCCGATCGGTGTCGTCGCGGTCGTCTACGAGGCCCGGCCGAACGTCACCGTGGATGCGGCGGCACTCTGCCTGAAGAGCGGCAACGCCGCGGTCCTGCGGGGCTCGAGCAGCGCGGAGAGCTCGAACGTGCTGCTCGCCTCCCTGATCGGAGAGTCGCTCGCCGCGGCAGAGCTCCCGGGGGCATCGGTGTCGCTGCTCGCCGGGGGCGGGCACGAGCAGCTCGAGGAGCTGGCGACCGCCGAGGGTCTGGTCGACCTGATCATCCCGCGGGGCGGGGAGGGTCTGAAGAACGCGCTCAAGCAGGTCGCGAAGGTGCCGGTGATGTATGCGGCGGCCGGCAACTGTCACGTGTACGTACACGAGGACGCCGACCTGGGGATGGCCGAGCGGGTCGCGTACAACGCGAAGGTTCAGCGGCCCGGTGTCTGCAACGCGGCGGAGACGCTGCTGGTCCATCGCGACGTCGCGGCCGAGCTGCTGCCCGGCCTGCTCGCCCGCCTGAGCGAGGCGGGGGTCGAGCTGGTCGGTGACGAGCGGACGCGGGAGGCAGCGGAGTCGGCGCCGGTCGGGGAGGCGACCGAGCAGGATTGGGACACCGAGTACCACGGGCTGAAGATGGCCGTCGGGGTCGTCGATTCGCTCGGGGATGCTGTCGATCACATCAATCGGCACGGGACCGGGCATTCGGACGCGATCATCACCGGGTCGGACTCGGTCGGCGACGAGTTCACCGACGGGGTCGATTCGGCCGCTGTGTACGTCAACGCGTCGACCCGCTTCACCGACGGATACGAGTTCGGGATGGGGGCCGAGATCGGGAACTCGACGCAGAAGCTGCACGCGCGAGGGCCGATCGGGCTGCGCGAATTGACCACGACCAAGTACGTCGTCCACGGCAGCGGACAGATCAGGGAGTAGTGCGGTCGCTCGCATTGGGGTCCTCGGCGGGGCCTTCAACCCGCCCCACGTCGGTCATCTGCTCCTCGCGCAGGAGGCGCGCTGGACCCTGTCCCTCGATCGCGTGCTGCTGATGGTGACGGGCCGGGCGCCGCACAAGGAGATCGAGGACGACCCGGGCGCGGAGGTTCGGCTGGAGATGGCGAGGATCGCGGCCGCTGGTGAGGAAGGGACCGAGGCGTCGGATCTCGAGGTGGCGCGGGACGAGGTCTCCTACAGCTACCGGACGCTGGAGCTGCTGGCTGAGCGGGAGCCGGGGACGGAGCTCTTCTTCCTGCTCGGGGCGGACATGGCCGCGGGCCTCGCGAGTTGGCGCGAGCCGCGGCGCGTGTTGGAGCTGGCGACCGTCGGGGTGGTCCCGCGACCGGGGGTCGGGCTGGGAGCGGTCTCCTCGGCGCTGGAGCGGCTCGGTGCCGCCGATCGGGCGGAGATAATCGAGATGCCACTTTGCGGAGCGTCCTCGACCACAGTCAGGCAGCGAGCGCGGGAGGGAAGGCCGCTGCGACATCTGGTGCCGGATCCGGTGCTGGAGCTGATCGGGGAGCGGGGGCTGTACCGGTGAGCGCCGCGGGGGCCCGGTCAGCCGAGCTGGCGCGGCAGCTCGCGGCGATCGCGGATGAGAAGAAGGCGACCGACCTCGTGGCGCTCGACGTGAGCGGGCTGGTCGGCTACACCGACTACCTGGTGATCTGCACGGCGCGGAACGAGCGCCTGGCGAAGGCGATCCACGACGAGGTCTACCACCGCCTGAAGAGGGACGGCCTGCTGCCTGCGAGGGTGGAGGGGGAGCGGGAGGGGGAGTGGATCCTGATCGACTACCTCGACTGCGTTCTGCACGTGTTCAGCCCGGATCTGCGGGACCGCTATCGGCTCGACACCCTGTGGGGCGAGGCGGAGGAGCTGAAGCTGGATCTCGCCGGGGCGCGGGGCGCGGCCTAGATGCGGCCGCGGTGGATCCGGCGGCGGTGTTTGTGGCCGCCGAACAAGGGGTCGTTGGTTCTCAATTAGTCGTCCGGCGGCGACCCTAGGCTGCGGGGCGTGTCGAAGGAGCGTTTCCGGCGCACGAGGCGCGGCTATGACCCGAAGCAGGTCGATGCGGCGATCGAGGCGCGCGACGCCCGCCTCGCCCGCCTCGAGCGGGAGGCGCAGCGGCTCGCCGAGAGGGTGGTGGAGAGGGAGAAGCGGGTCAAGGAGTTGATCAGGCGGCCGATGGCCGCCGCCGTCACGAAGGGGATCGAGGAGATCTACGGGCAGGCGCGGCGGCAGGCGACCCGGATCAGAATGAAGGCGCTGGACGACGCGATTCAGATGGCTGATCGGGTGACGGAGCTGTCGAAGCTGCGGGACGAGCTGGGGGCGAGGGTCTCCGAGCTCGCCGTGGTGGCCAGGGCCCGGTTGGGGATGGAGGAGGAGCGGTCGCGAGTCGGAACCGAGCCGGCCCGGACGGCTGCGCGCGGAGTGTTTGCGGGTCAGGTCGAGGTCGAGGTCGGACCGCTCAGCGACTTCGCCCAGCTGACCGGGTTCGAGGATGCCGCGGCGGGGATCGACGGTGCGTCGGAGATCCGGGTGACGCGGTTCGCCGACCGCCGCGCGACGGTCTCCATGAGCCTGGATGGGCCGGTGGAGCTGCTGCGGGAGCTGGAGGAGCGGGCGCCGTTCGAGTTCCGGGTCAGGGACACCCGCGGCCACGGCGTCGTCCTCGACCTGGACGAGGACCAGCAGGACCGCGCGGCTTAGCGCGGCGCGCCTTCCGACTCGTCTTCGTCACAGATTCCCGACATTCGCCGCGTCCTGCGGCACGTGGCTCAGACCAACGTAGGTTCGTGCTCGGTCCGAATGAAAAGGGGGACATCGCGGAGGCTGAGATTGCATTGGCCGCGATCCGGGCTGGCTGCACGGTCGCTCGACCGCTGACAGACCATCCCCCTTACGACCTGGTGATTGAGGTTGGCGGTCAGCCGCTGCGTGTGCAGTGCAAGTGGGCGTCCCTCAAGGGCGCCGTCGTAAGAATCCGGCTCGGCCGGTGTTCGCATAGCCCGACTCGCGGATACATACGCGGGATATACGACGTGGGTGAGATCGACGCTGTTGCCGCGTACTGCGACGAGCTCCGGAAATGCTTCCTGGTTCCGGTCGAGCGCATTACAGATCAGGGTTGGTTGTCACTGCGCGTCGAGAGTGCCAGGAACGGCCAGAGGGCAGGGGTACACTACGCAGCCGAGTACGAGCTCCGTGGGGCTGTAGCTCAGTTGGAAAGAGCGTCCGGCTGGCAGCCGGAAGGGCGTGGGTTCGAGTCCCACCAGCTCCATTCCTCAAGTGGGCAGGAGAACGTTGACAGGCGCGGGTCGGCCGTCGTCGGCGCCCACGAGTTCCGCAACCGTTTCGGCTACTGGATGCAGCGCGCCGCCGCCGGCGACGAGATCCTGATCACCCGCCGCGGCCGCCGCTACGCCCGCCTCGGCCCCCCGGATTCGCGGCTCGCCACCACAGCCACCGATCCGGATCCAGCGCCAGTACCGGGCCGGGCGGCGGCTCCTGCCGGTACTGCTCGTACTTCTCCCTGAGGGACTCGAGTCCGGCGCTGCCCCCCGCCACGTCAAGCACCTCGATGGTTCCCAGGACCTGGACCCACTCGAGCCGCTCCCAATCGTCGGAGTACCGGTCGACGGTCATGGCCGCCCTCGGGTCCCGGCGCAGGAATCGGAGCCGAGCAGGCTCCCCCTCCCCCTTCGGCTTTCGGTCGATCGCGCTCCAGATCCGCCCCTCCGCAACGGCGAAGGTGACCGGCAGCACCCGCGGCGCCCCCGTCTGGTCGAGCAGCCCCAACCGCGCCACCCGGGCACGCTCGAGCAGCTCCACCGCCCACCCCGGCAAGTCAGCAGGTTTGCGCGCACCCACTGATTGCGAATATACGGTTCAGGACGCGGTTCAAGAAGGAGGAGAGATGGCGACTGAGGTGACGACCGAGAACCTCGAGAAGCGACTCGAGTCGATGCTCGAGATCGAGCGGTTCCCCCCGCCGGAGGAATTCCGCAAGCGCGCGCTCGTCAGCGACGAGTCGATGTACGAGGAGGCCGAGCGCGATCTACAGGGATTCTGGTCGCGTCATGCGGAGGAGCTGATCGACTGGGCGGAGTCCCCGACCCAGGTCCTGGACGAGTCGAACGCGCCCTTCTACCGGTGGTTCCCGGACGGCAAGCTGAACGTCTCCCACAACTGTCTCGACCGTCACATCGAGGCAGGGAACGGCGACCGGATCGCCTATCACTGGCGGGGGGAGGAGGGCGAGGAGCGCGACATCACCTACGCCGAGCTGCATCGCGACGTCCAGCGATTCGCCAACGCGCTGCGGGACCGCGGGATCCGCAAGGGCGACGTCGTCGGGATCTTCCTGCCGATGATCCCCGAGGTGGTCGTCGCGATGCTCGCTTGCGCACGGATCGGCGCTCCGCACAACGTGGTCTTCGGCGGGTTCTCCCCCGAGGCGGTCCGCGAGCGAATGGAGTTCTCCGAGGCCAAGGCCCTGGTCACCGTCGACGGCGCCCGCCGCAAGGGCAAGACCGCCGCGATCAAGAGCGCCGTTGACGGGGCGCTCACGGACGCCCCCTCGATCGAGACCATCTTCGTCGTCCGGGCGACCGACACGGACTGCGAGATGAAGGAGGGCCGCGACCTCTGGTTCGACGAGGCGATGACGTCGGCTGCGGACGAGTGTCCGGCCGAGCCCCTCGAGGCCGAGCATCCCCTGTTCGTCCTCTACACCTCCGGCTCGACGGCGAAGCCGAAGGGGGTTCTCCACACCACCGCCGGCTACCTCCTCGGCACCACCTTCACCCACCGCTACGTCTTCGATCTGAAACCGGAGTCCGATGTCTATTGGTGCGCCGCGGACGTCGGCTGGGTGACCGGCCACTCCTACATCGTCTACGGCCCCCTCGCCAACGGTGCCACGAGCGTGATGTACGAGGGCGCCCCGGAGTATCCGGACAAGGACATCTGGTGGGAGATCGTCGAGCGATACGGGGTCACGATCCTGTATACGGCCCCAACGGCGATCCGCGCCTGCATGAAGTGGGGCCACGGGTACCCCGCCAAGCACGACCTCTCCTCGCTCCGGCTGCTCGGAACGGTCGGCGAGCCGATCAACCCAAAGGCCTGGCTCTGGTACCACGAGGTGATCGGCGGCGCCCGCTGCCCGATCGTCGACACCTGGTGGCAGACCGAGACCGGCCACATCCTGATCAGCCCTCTGCCCGGCCTCACTGAGACCAAGCCGGGCTCGGCCACCAGGCCGCTGCCCGGTATCGATGCGCGGGTCGTCGATGAGGCTGGCAACGACGTGGAGGGCGGCCAGGGTCTCCTGATCCTGGGCCGGCCGTGGCCTGGAATGCTCCGGACGCTGTACAAGGAGGAGGACCGCTTCGAGGAGACCTACTACCGCAGGTTCGACGAAACCACCTACTACGTCGGCGACGCCGCCCGAAAGGACGGGGACGGCTACTTCTGGATCCTCGGTCGAGCCGACGACGTGGTCAACGTCGCTGGACACCGGCTCTCCACTGCCGAGGTCGAGTCGGCCGTCGTATCCCATCCGAAGGTGGCCGAGTGCGCGGTGATCGGTGTCGCAGACGAGGACACCGGTCAGGCGATCTGCGCATTCGTCACCCTCGAGGGGAACCTGGAGGGATCGGACGAGATCGAGAAGGAGATCCGCGATCACGTCGCGGAGCGGATCTCGAAGATCGCGCGGCCCAGCCGGATCATCTGGACGGGCGATCTGCCGAAGACCCGCTCCGGCAAGATCATGCGCCGTCTCCTCCGCGACATCGGCGAGGGCCGCGAGCTCGGCGACGTCACCACCCTCCGCGATCCGGCGGTCGTCAAGCAGCTAGAGCAGAAGGTCTCCACCGACGCGGGCGACGGCGCCGGCTGACCGCGGGGCGGACCTAGCGGCGCGCGAGCGCCCGCGCGCGGCTGAGGGCCGGCCGCGCCCGGCGCGGCAGCTGCCACCGCAGCCGCCAGATGGCGCCGGAGAAGTTCCGGTTCGCGACGGTCGCGAACCCCTCCTCGTCCTCCCGCAGGGCGAGCAGCAGGTGGGCAGCCCGGTCGCCGGGCGGAAGACCCTCGGCTTCGCCGACGCGCACGCAGAAGCAGTGCGCGCGATGCCCGCCCGTCCGGATCAGAATCGCTCCCTCCTCACCGACCAGCCAGGCACCGAGCCGGCCGCGCTGAAGCGCCAGCCCCGCCTCGGCGAGCAGTTCGCGCGCCTCGTGTCCGACGAGATCA
Organism: Solirubrobacterales bacterium; assembly: GCA_036377415.1. Taxonomy (GTDB): domain Bacteria; phylum Actinomycetota; class Thermoleophilia; order Solirubrobacterales; family 70-9; genus DASUPK01. Next base: position 10,112 of record DASUYK010000009.1, on the reverse strand, counting down.
GCGAGTAGACCCAGCGCAATCCGGTCGGCCGAGTCGCTCGCCGCACCCAGCGGCTTCACCCCGCGCGCGCCCCGCCGGGCCTGGAGGTGAAGGACCGCCACGCCGTGACCGAGGAAGATCGCCGACACGGGGAAGGCCAGCGGCTCCAGACAGATGAGCAGCGCGGCGGGAAGGCCGAAGGTGAGGACGATCCCGGCGCTCCACAGGGTCCAGATCCTGCCCTCGCGCCGCAGGCTCCGATGATCGGCCCGCCGCCGCCACGGCATTGAGGCGGCTTCGGCCAGCACGGCACTGCTCACGGCTTCGCCATCATCACCAGAAGGGTCGCGCATGCGCACCCTCGAAGCTGCTCCTCGGCTACGCCTCGGAGCACCCTCCCATGATCGGGCGGCGCATGACGACGAGCTCGGCGTCGACGGGGAGCTCCCGCACGACCTCGGCCGAGCCGTCGGCGAGCGTCGCGCTCGCCAGCATCCCCCCGTCGAGCTCGCGCCGGAAGGCCTCGATCGCCTCCCGCTGCGCGACGTCGTCGCCGATCGTCCAGCTCGCGAGCTCGGTGTGCCCCGTCCGATCCAGCCTGATCAACCTCGACATCCCGATCCCTCCTTCCCTCTCCTCGTCCATTGACTATACGAGTCGACCTTGGCACCGGATCGCGGCGGCCCGGCAGGCGCTACGTAAACTGGCCGCGAATGGCGACCCCGGAGAAAGAGGCCGCGCCGCCCGAGGGCGAGCGCTACGACCCGCTCGCGATCGAGCGCAAGTGGCAGCGCGTCTGGGACGCCGAGAACACCTGGGTGGTCGCAAATCCCGGCGCTCCCGAGTTCGACGCGGAGAAGCCGAAGAGCTACGTGCTCGAGATGCTCCCCTACCCGTCAGGCGAGCCCCACGTCGGCCACCTGAAGACCTACTCCGTCGGCGACGCGATCGCCCACTTCCGCCGCCGGCACGGCTACCGCGTGGTCCATCCGATGGGATACGACGCCTTCGGCCTGCCGGCCGAGAACAACGCGATCGAGACAGGTGAGCATCCCCGCGAAGCCACCGAGAAGTCGATCGCCGCCTTCCGCGAGCAGTTCAAGCGCTGGGGGATCTCGATCGACTGGACGCGCGAGCTCGGCACCCACGAGCCCTCCTACTACCGCTGGACCCAGTGGATCTTCCTGAAGCTCTTCGAGCGAGGTCTCGCCCGCCGCCACGACGCGCCCGTCCACTGGTGTCCCAAGGACCAGACGGTGCTCGCCAACGAGCAGGTGATCGACGGCCACTGCGAGCGCTGCGGGACGCTGGTCGAGCTGCGCCAGCTCGAGCAGTGGTTCTTCCGGATCACCGAGTACGCGCAGCAGCTGCTCGACGACTTCGAGCTGCTCGAGTCGTGGCCCGAGAACGTGGTCACCATGCAGCGGAACTGGATCGGCCGCTCCGAGGGCGCCGAGGTCGTCTTCCGGTGCGAGGAGCTCGACCTCGACTTCCCGGTGTTCACGACGCGGCCCGACACGCTTTTCGGCGCGACCTTCTTCGTCCTCGCTCCCGAGCATCCTGAGGTGGAGCGCCTCGCGGCGGGGACCGAGCACGAGGAAGCGGTCCGCGACTACGTGAACGAATCGGCCCGCGCCCCGGCCGAGGAGCGCGCGGACGAGGACCGGCAGAAGACCGGTGTCCCCATCGGCCGCGAGGTGGTCAACCCGGTGAACGGAGAGGGCATCCCGATGTTCGTCGCCGACTACGTCCTGATGGAGTACGGGACCGGCGCGATCATGGCCGTGCCCGCGCACGACGAGCGCGACTATGAGTTCGCGAACGCGTTCGAGCTCCCGGTTCGGCGGGTGATCGAGGGCACCGACCCCGAGCAGTCCCGCGACGACGAGGGGCTCCCGTATAGCGGCGACGGCCGGATGGTCAATTCCGGCCGCTTCGACGGCAAAGACAATCGCGAGGCGTACGGCGAGATCATCGAGTGGCTCGCTTCCGATGACCGCGGCAAGGCGGCGGTCAATTTCCGCCTCCGCGACTGGCTCGTCTCCCGCCAGCGCTACTGGGGCGCTCCGATCCCGATCGTCTACTGCGATCGGTGCGGGATGGTCCCGGTGCCCGAGGCTGATCTCCCAGTGCTCCTGCCCGACATCGAGCAGTACGCGCCGAAGGGAAGGAGCCCGCTGGCCGCAGCGGAGGACTGGGTCCGCATCGAGTGCCCCTCCTGCGGCGGCGAGGCGCGCCGCGAGACGGACACCATGGACACCTTCGTCGATTCCTCCTGGTACTTCCTCCGCTACCTGGACTCCCGGAACGACGAGGAGTGCTGGGAACGAGAGGCGGCCGACTACTGGATGCCGGTCGATCAGTACATCGGGGGGGTCGAGCACGCGATCCTCCACCTGATGTACGCGCGCTTCTTCACCAAGGCGCTGCACGACATGGGGCTGCTGGAGGCGCGGGAGCCGTTCGCCAATCTCTTCACCCAGGGCATGATCACCCGCGACGGGGCGAAGATGTCCAAGTCCAGGGGCAACACGGTCAGCCCTGCGGAGTTCGTCGACCGCTTCGGGGCCGACTCGCTCCGTACCTACATCTGCTTCATGGGGCCACCGATCAAGGGCGGCGATTGGTCCGACGAGGGGGTGGAGGGGATCTTCCGGTTCCTCGCTCGCCTCTGGCGGCTGGGCCGGGAGGTGGCGGATCGCACCGAATCCGACCGTTCCGCGGACGGCGCCACCGGCCAGGCACGAGGGCTGCTCGCCAAGGCCCACTGGGCGATCGACAAGGCGACTCGCGACATCGAGCCCCGCTTCCAGTTCAACACCGCGATCGCGGCCGTGATGGAGCTGGTCAACGAGATCTACCGGTTCAAGGACGGCCTCTACGACGATCCGGCCGGTGCGGCGACGGTTCACTTCGCCACTGCGTCGGCGGCCTCGCTGCTCTTCCCATTCGCGCCCCATCTCGGCGCCGAGGTCTACGAGTGGCTCGAGGGCGTTCGGGTCTGGGAGCAACCCTGGCCCCAGGCGGACCCGGCCCTGCTCGAGCGCGATACCTACATGCTGGTCGTGCAGGTGAACGGCAAGCTCCGCGACCGGATCGAGGTCGGCGCCGACACCCCGGAGGAGGAGCTGATCGAGCTCGCGAAGGCGAGCGAGAACGTCCGGCGCCACCTCGACGGGAAGGCCGTGGTCAAGGAGATCGTCGTCCCCGGGAAGCTCGTCAACCTGGTGGTCAGGTGAAGGGCCCCCGCCTGGGAATGCGGGCTTAACAGCGCAGCAGCCCCCCCGCACGGCCTCGTCTGCTAGAAAAAGCGCGTGCTGGTCAGGCGGCTCGGGGAAGCTCCCGTCGAGGAGTGGCACAAGCTCCGCACCCACGTCCTGATGGACGCGGGGGAGATGGGCTCGCGGAACATGTCCGTGACGTGGATCGATGTCCCATCGGGGATCCATCAGGAGCTCCACTCTCACGAGGAGTCCGAGCAGGTCTACGTGGTGGTGAGGGGATCGGGTCGGATGACGGTCGCCGGAGACACCCAGGAGATCGGCGAGGGCGACCTGATCCTGGTCCCGCCGGCCACCGACCATTCGATCGCCAACGACGGGACGGGCGACCTCTGCTGCGTCTCCGTCCAGTCCCCGCCGGTCACCGTCGCCGACGTCTTCGCTCCCAGCGTTCCCGCGGGCGCGACGGACTTCGATGACGAGGACTACTGACGCCGCTGGCACACGGGCCGTCGCACTTGAGGTGAGCGGATCAATCCGCAGACGTGTCGTCGTGCGGGGGCGGGTCCAGGGAGTCTTCTTTCGGGATACGACCCGCCGGCGAGCGGAGTCGGCGGGCGTCACCGGATGGGTGACCAATCGGCCGGACGGAGCCGTGGAGGCCGCATTCGAGGGGGAGCCGGCTGCCGTCTCGGAGCTGGTGGAGTTCTGCCGACGGGGACCGAGCCGCGCCTTCGTGGAATCGGTCGAGGTGATCGAGGAGGATCCCGAGGGCGTGGGGGGGTTCGAGATCCGCTGATCTGACCCGGCCGCGGCGCTGATCGGTGACGAAGCGGGCGCCTTTCGGGCATCCGCGGCGGCAACGCTGGGCCGCGTGCCCGAATTGAGCCGCTCGCAGATGCTCGTCTACGGAGCGATCGCCGTTGCGGTGCTGCTCGTGGGCGCCCGATGGATCCGCTCGTCGGAGGGCGCTTCTCCCGCCGCTGCCGGACTGAGCTTCGCCGCGGACTCCGGCGGGCGGGCGGAGGTCGGCCGCGACGTGATCGTCCACGTCGCCGGGGCGGTCCGCCGGCCCGGTGTCTACCGCCTGCCGACCGGCGCGAGGGTGACCGATGCGGTGAGAAGGGCGGGTGGGTTGACCCACGGCGCCGGCGCGGACTCGATCAACCTCGCCGCCAGGCTGAGCGATGGTCAGCAGATCGTCGTGCCCGGGCCCGGAGCGCCCCCGAGATCCTCGCCGGGCGGGGAGGGACCGATCAGCCTCGGCACCGCGACCGTGGAACAACTCGACCGGATCGAGGGGATCGGTCCGGTCACCGCGCAGAAGATCGTCGAGTTCCGCGACCAGCGAGGCGGGCTCTCATCGATCGAGCAGCTCGACGAGGTGCCAGGGATCGGGCCTTCGACGATGGAATCACTCCGAGCGGGCCTGCAGCCGTGAGCCCAGCGTCAGTGACCCAGCACCCGCTCGTACGCGTCCCGGTGATGGCCAACGTTCTCCTCCTCGGGCTCGGGGTTGCCCCTCGGAACGCTGCCCGCGTGGCCCTCGGCGGACTTCATGTCCATCCGGCGCTCCTCGAGGACCTCCCCATAACGCTGGGTGGCGCCGGTGCTCTGTGCGCCTGATCCGGACTGCTTGCTGTCCGTCATTGACTTCCTCCTCCGTGTCGGAATGAGCCTAGCGCCTACCACCTGAACAACGAGTGAAACAACGGTGGTGCAACCCGGGCGGCGACCCGGCCCGCGAGTGGCGTTTCGCGGCGCTCGCGGGCGTCACCGTGGGTCTCGCCCTGGCGCCGAGCGCGCCCGCGCGCCCCTCGTTGGCCGCGGCGAGCGCTCTTCCGCTGGCGGTCGTCGCGCTCGTCGCGACCCGGCCGCGCGGAGGCGGGCCGTGGGACGCGTCGGTCGCCTGGCTCGTGCCTGTCGCCCTGGTTGCCGCACTCACCGGCTTTCTCGTCGGGGGAGCCCGGATCCACGCGATCGACGGCCGCTCCCTGCGAGCGAAGGAGGGCACCGCGATGCAGCTCACCGGGTTCATCGCGGGCGCGCCGCGGCGCGACGACGGAGAGGTCGGCTTCCCGCTCGACACTCCCGCGGGACGCGTGCTGGTTGTCGCACAGGAGCCGGTCGAGATGCTTCCGATCGGGAGGGCGATCAGGGCTGAGGGCGTTCTCGGTCGCCCCGAACCCTGGCGCGAGGCGCTGCTGCGCCGGCAGGGAATCGCGATGAGCCTGCGTTCCGAGCGGATCGAGCTCGGCTTGGGGCGGCGCGGGGGGATCGAGGGCGCGATCGACGCGGTTCGCGAGCGGGCCGAGCGTGCGCTCGAGCGCGGGATGGGCGAGCGGGAGTCATCGCTCGCACGCGGCTTCGTTCTCGGCGAGGACGACCTGATCGACGGCCGCATTCGAGAGGACTTCCGGCGGTCGGGGCTCGCCCACCTCCTCGCGGTCTCCGGTCAGAACGTGGTCCTCCTCTGCCTGCTCGCGTGGCCGTTCCTCGCCCTGCTCGGGCTCACCCTGAGGACGCGACTGGTTGCGGCCCTGTGCCTGATCGCGATCTACGTACCGGTTACCGGCGCCGGCCCGTCGATCCAGCGGGCCGGGGTGATGGGAGCGGCGGGCATGGTGGCCGCACTAGCGGACCGGCCTCGATCGCGGTGGTATGCGGTCCTCCTCGCCGCCGGACTCACGCTCGCGGTCAATCCACGCGCCGGCGGTGACGTCGGCTGGCAGCTCAGCTTCGCCGCGGTGATCGGAATCCTGCTCTGGTCCGCGCGGCTCGTGCCCATCCTCGTCGCGGACGCGGACCGCGCCTCGACCCGGCGCGCGATCGCGGAGGGGGTCGCCGTCACCGTCACCGCCACGCTCGCCACCGCGCCGCTGATGGCCCACCATTTCGAGCAGTTCTCGCCCGCGGCTCTGCCGGCGAACGTTCTCGCCCTTCCCGCCGTGGCCCCGGCGATGTGGCTCGGGATGCTCGCCGGGATCGCCGGGCAGCTCCCGGCGATTCCGGTGGAGCCGGTCAACTGGGTGAACTCGCTCTGTCTCGCGTACATCGCCCAGATCGCCCACTGGCTCGCCGGGCCCGACTGGGCGCTCCTGACGGTTCGTCTGCCGACCGTCCTTTCGGTGACGGCCACCTATGCGGTTCTGATCGCCACGGTGGAGCTGGCCCTGCTGGGGATCCGGCATCGGCGCGGACTGGCGCTACCGCGGCGGCGGCGGCGAGGTCGCACGACGAACGCTCCGGGAATGGTCTTGCCGAGCGAAGTGAGGCTCGTCCGGGGGGCGATCCTCGCTGTCGCCGGCGCAGTCCTTCTTGCGGTCGGCCTGCTCCTGGCGGGTCGGCCAGAGGGAACCGCCGAAGGGGCGCTGGTCGTCCGAGTCCTGGACGTCGGCCAGGGGGACGCGATCCTCCTAGATCCCCCCGAGTCCGACCCCGTCCTCGTCGACGCCGGACCACCGGGCAGCGAGGTGGACGATCGCCTGCGCGAGCTTGGCGTCGATTCGCTTGCGGCCGTGGTGATCAGCCATGACCAGTCCGACCATTCCGGCGGTCTCGGGGAGGTGCTCGACACGGTTGAGGTCGATCGGCTGATCTACGGGGCGGAAGACGCACGCCTGCGCGGAGCTGCCCTGGCAGCCGGCGCAAGGCCGTCCCGGCTTGCTGAGGGCGGCGAGTTCGGCTCGGGCGACCTGCACATCAATGCCCTCTGGCCGCCGCCGGAGCTGCGCTCCGGCTCGGGCAGGGACCCCAACGAGTTGTCGCTCGTGCTGCTCGCCAGCTGGCGCCACTTCTCCGTCCTCCTCACGGGCGATGCCGAGGCGGAGGTCGTGCCGATCGATCCGGGGCCTGTGGACGTGCTCAAGGTCGCCCATCACGGCTCCCGGGACACCGGCCTCGACGAGCTGCTCGACCGCACGACCCCGAGGCTCGCGGTCGTCTCCGTGGGCGCGAATCCCTATGGCCATCCGGCTGCAGAGACGATCGGGGCGCTCCGATCTCACCCGATCGCGACGATGCGCACCGACGAGCGGGGAGAGATCGCGATCGAGGTGACTGTTTCGGGGTGGACCGCCGAGCCCGGTGGCGGCTAGCTGTCGCCGCCCGTCCCTAGACTCGCCGGACCGCGAATGACAGAGATCAAACCCGCCTATCTGATTGCCGGGACCGACGAGGCGAAGATCGCCCGCGCTCGGGCGCGCCTCAGACAGCGGGCGGAGCGTGACGGCGGCCCCGGTGCCCTGGAGCTGTTCGAGGCCGGCGAGGGCCGCCGCTCGCCTGATGCCGAGGCATTCGCGGGGTCGCTGGCCGCGATCTCCCTGATCGCGTCGCGCCGCTACCTGCTGGTCGACGGGGTCGAGGCCTGGGCGAAGGCGGACGCCCAGCGGGCCGTCGACGCCCTGTTGGAGATCCCGCCGGATACCACGGTCGCGCTCGTCGCGCACGGAAAGTCGCCAGCCGGACTGGCGAAGGCGGTCGAGGTCGCCGGCGGTGAGGTGTTGACATACGACGCGCCGAGGGAGCGGGAGCTCCCGAAGCAGCTGGTCGCGGAGGCCCGGGAGCTCGGCTTCGAGCTCGAGCCGGTCGCCGCGAGGGCGCTGATCGAGCGCCTCGGCCCTCGGCCGCTGAGGCTTCGGAATGAGCTCGAGCGACTTGCGCTGTGGAGCGGCGAGGAAGGCCGGGTCGGTCTCGAGGATCTGGACGCGATGGTCGCGGATACCTCGGAGGAGGCGATCTGGAGCCTCGCGGACGCGGTGGTGGCCGGCGATCGGTCCACGACGATGCGCGTGGCGGAACGCCTGGTGGGCCAGGGTGAGGCGCTCCCGCGGATCGTCTACTCGCTCGCTCCTCGGCTTCGCCAGGCGCTGCGCGCCGCCAGGGAGCTCGAGGCGGGACGCCCGCCGAACGAGGTCGCGAAGGGGCTCTCGATGCACCCCTACGCGGCGAAGATGCTGGTCTCGAAGGTGAGGGGAAGGACCCCCGAGGACCTCGACGCGTCGATTCGAGCGCTTGCGGACCTCGAGCTCTGGTCTCGTGGCGGCTCGGACTACGCCGAGATCGTCGCGTTCACGCTCTCGCTTCGCAGGGCGGTGGGTACTGCGGCCGAGGACACCGAGCCGCTCGCCTGGGCCCTCTAGGCCTGTGGCTGGGTGGAGCCGCGGACGATGCCGGCGGCCCGGGCCTTCTTCCGGGCGGCGGTGTTCCGGTGAAGCGCGCCCTTCTGAACGGCCTTGTCGATGCGCGAGACGAGCGCCTTGTGCTCCGTTTCGACGGTGCCGGAGTCGTTCGACCGGATGGCGGCCTCGAGTCGCTTGAAATGAGTCTTGACGGCGCTCTTGAAGCGCAGGTTCTCGAGTCGCTCCCGCTCCGAGCGTGCGATCCGCTTCTTCTGTGACGCGATATTGGCCATGGAAAGACCCGCGAGGCGGGCGGCGAATGAGAATAGAGCAATGAACGAGCGGGGTGGCGGCGAGGAATTGGGCGGAGAGCCTCCGGCTCCGGCGGAGCCGTTCGATCCGTCCACGAAGGAGTTCCCGGCGGTCAGGCAGCGCGAGGCGGATCGGATCGAGCGCCGGCATGAGGCGGTCTCGATGGACACCTCGACGTTCATGGCGATCCCGGCGCCGACGCCGGCGGAGCCGTTCATCCCACCCGAGTTCGACGAGAAGGCCGGGAGGCTGGGGCGTTCGACGGCGTTCTTCTCGATCGCCACCGCGTTCTCCCGAGTTGCGGGCCTCGTCCGGGAGATCGTCGCGGCCAGCTACTTCGGGATCAGCGGCGCGATGTCAGCGTTCACCATCGCGTTCCAGATCCCCAACCTCGTGCGATCGCTGTTCGCCGATGCGGCGATCCAGGCCGCCTTCGTCCCCGTCTTCACCGAGGAGCTCGAGAAGGGCAACCGGCGGGAGGCGTTCAGGCTCGCGTCGACGCTGATCTACCTGGTCACGCTGGCGCTCGGGGCGATCACCGCGATCTTCGTCCTCGCCGCGCCGGTGATCGTTCCGATCTTCGCCCCCGGGTTCAGCGGAGAGATCCTCGACCTCACGGTCACGCTGTCGCAGATCCTGTTCCCGATCCTGATCATGCTGGGCGCCACCGGAATGGTGGTCGGGATCCTCAACAGCTACGACCGATTCGCCGCTTTCGCGATCTCGCCGTTCTTCTGGAACGTCGCGATCATCACCGTGCTCGTTCTGCTGGAGCCTGCGTTCGAGGGCAACGACCGGATCTACGCGTACGCGATCGGGGTGCTTGTCGGAACGGCCCTGCAGCTCGCGATCCCGGCGTTCGACCTGCGGAACACCCCGTTCCGGCCGATGCTGACGCTCGACTGGCGGATGCCGGGCGTTCGCCGGGTGCTCCTGCTGATGCTGCCGGTGACCCTCAGCCTCGGCCTCATCAACTTCAACCTGCTGATCAACAGCTTCTTCGGGACCCTCGTCTCCGATCAGGCGCCGGCGGCGATCGACAAGGCGTTCCGAATCTACATGCTCCCGCAGGGGATCTTCTCCGTCGCCGTTGCGACCGTGGTCTTCCCAACACTCGCCAGGTTCGCCGCCCGCCGCGAGTACGATGACCTCCGCGCGACGATGGCGAACGGGATGAGGCAGATCCTCCTGCTTCTGGTTCCCGCGGCGGCCGCCATCCTCGTCCTCGCCGAGCCGATGACCCGGCTCGTATACCAGCGTGGCGAGTTCGATGCGGCGCAGACAGATCTGGTCGCGGAGGCGCTGTTCTGGTTCGCGTTCTCGCTTCCGCTCAACGGCCTCTTCCTTCTGCTCACCCGCACGTTCTTCAGCCTCCAGCGACCCTGGGTCCCTACGGCGATCGCCGGGATCAACCTCGCGGTGACGGCGATCGTGGCGCTGGCGCTGTACTCACCGTTCGGGATCGGGGGGATCGTCTTCG
>DASUYK010000008.1:0-7007 GCA_036377415.1 Solirubrobacterales bacterium | reverse complement strand
CGCACTTGGCGCCTACGCCGTGACCGAGCCCCAGGCGGGATCCGACGTGAAGAGCCTGAAGAGCACCGCGAAGCTGGACGGAGACGAGTGGGTGCTCAACGGGACGAAGGTCTTCATCACCAACGGCGGGATCGCCGACGTCCACGTCGTGGTCGCGACGGTGGACCCGGAGCTCGGTCACCGGGGGCAGGCATCGTTCGTGATCGGCAAGGGGACGCCGGGCCTTCGGCAGGGGAAGAAGGAGTCCAAGATCGGAATCCGCGCGTCGCACACCGCCGAGGTGATCCTCGAGGACTGCCGGATCCCGGTCGAGAACCTGCTCGGCGGAATGGACAAGCTGAATCGGAAGCTCGAGCGCGCCCGCTCCGGGCAGAAGGCGGGGTCGTCCAACGCCCTCGCGACCTTCGAGATGACGCGTCCGATAGTCGGCGCATCGGCGCTCGGGATCGCCCAGGCCGCCTACGAGTGGACGCTCGAATACCTGGCCGACCAGACCTTCGACGGAGGAAAGCCGGCGCTCGAGGAGCAGCGGATCCAGCAGGTGCTCGCCGACGTCGCGACCGAGATCGACGCGTCGCGGCTGCTCGTCCAGCGAGCCGCGTGGATGGGCCGAAACGGGATCGCGATGACCGGCGGCCAGGGCTCGATGTCGAAGCTGAAGGCCGGCGACGTGACGATGTGGGCGACGACCGCGCTGATGGACCTCGTCGGACCGTATGCGCAGACGACGGAGTGCCCGCTCGAGAAGTGGTTCCGGGACGCCAAGATCTACCAGCTGTTCGAGGGCACGGCGCAGGTGCAGCGCCTTGTGATCTCGCGGATGCAGGCACGCGCCTATCAGGAGCGGTTCGCCGCCGCCGCCGAGATCGCGAAGGCCGCCGTGAACGGGTCCGCCTCCAAGGGCGCGTCGCGGGAGGGCGCTCAGTCGAGCGGCGAGCCCGCCACGGCTGCCGCCTGACCGGGCTGCAGCGGCTATTTCATCCGGGCCGCCTCGAGGTGGTCAACCTTTGAGGCTCAGATGACGGGATCAAAGCTCCTTCGGCTGGCGCTCTCCTGCGCCCTGCTCGCGTGCGCGATCGGGGCGGTCCTCGGCGGTCCGGCCGCCGGCCAGGACCTGCAGGAGAAGCTCGATGCGACGCAGGAGAAGCTCTCGCGGGTCGAGAGGCGCGCGGGTGTGCTCACGACCCGGATCAGCCACGAATCAGCCCAGATCGAAAGGCTGACCGCGGAGGTCGCTGAGCTCCGCAACAAGGCCGCCGTCGCCGCCGCCGAGCTGGCCCAGAAGCAGGCTGAGCTCGATCAGGCGCAGGCTCGGCTCGAATACCTGAAGCAGCGTCTCCGTGAGGCGATCGGGCTCCTGGAGGAGCGGCTCGTCGCGATCTACCGGACGAATGAGCCGGACCTGATCACCGTGGTCCTTGAATCGCGCGGGTTCGACGATCTGCTTGCGCGAACGGAGTACCTGAAGAATCTCCACGACAAGGACGGCGAGATCGTCTCCCGGGTGCGCGAGCTTCGGAACGAGATGCTCGCCACCGTGAACGCGGTGCGCGAGGCGCGCGACGTGATCGCGGCGCGGAAGCAGGAGCTCGACGCGACGAAGAGGAAGCTCAAGTCGCGAAAGGCCGAGCTCGCTGCAGCCAGGCGAACGCAGCACGCGACGCTCCAGGAGGTCCGCGAGCGCAAGGAGGACCTCGAGGGGGACCTGACGGCGATCTCCGAGAAGATCGCCGAGCAGCTGGCCCAGAGCTCGGGGGTCCTCCCCGCCGGGCCGGTCAGGGCGGGCGGCAGCGGCCTGATCTGGCCCGTCAACGGCACGGTCGTCTCCGGCTTCGGAATGCGATGGGGACGGATGCACGAGGGGATCGACATCGCGGTCCCCAGCGGCACCCCGATTCGCGCCGCTGCATCCGGCACCGTTCGGATCGCGGGATCGGTCGGCGGGTACGGGCTCTACACCTGCGTCGACCACGGTGGTGGACTCTCGACCTGCGATGCCCATCAGTCGAGTCTCGGCGCGTCCGTCGGGCAGCAGGTGAGCCAGGGCCAGGTCATCGGGGTGAGCGGCTGTACCGGCCACTGCCTCGGGCCGCACGTTCACTTCGAGGTTCGGATCAACGGCCAGGCGGTCGATCCGCTCGGCTACCTGTAGGCGGCTCGCGTAGGGACCGCCTCAGCCGGGCGCCAGCCGGCGCTCGAGCCACAGCAGCGCGGTCCCCTGAAGCTCGGCGTCGTGCTGAACGCTCCGGTGGGTCCCGCCCGGCACGATCACCAGCTTGCGCGGCTCGCCGGCGCGTGCGTAGAGCCCCTCGGAGTGGTCGAAGGGGATCTCGATGTCGCCCTCGGCGTGCATGAGGATCAGCGGGCGGCCCGCGATCCGCTCCACCGCCTCGCCCAGCTCCTGCGAGGCGAGCCAGGCCTCGAGCTCGACGGGATCGCCGACCTGCATCTCGAGCTCTCCGCGCCTGACGCCGCGCGCGAGGTGATCCGGCCCAGCCGGGCAGATCGCGATCACCCCGGCGATCTCGGGCGCCCGCGCGGCCGCCGCGATCGCGAGGAATCCGCCGAGGCTGGAGCCGCGCACCGCGACCCGGCGCGCGTCGACCCGCTCGTGGGCGGCGAGCAGTTGGGTCATCCGGATCACGGCGTCGACCGCGTCACGGGACATCTCCCCGCCGGAGTGACCATGGCCGGGAAGGTCGAAGGTGAGCGCCGCCCACCCGGTGGAGGTCGCGAGCCGGGCGAAGTCGGCGTGATTCTCCTTCCGCGAACCGGCTCCGTGGACGACGACGACGCCCGGCCATGGGGGCGGGATGCGGCTCGGATCGGGAAGTCGGAGGGCGTACCCGAGCCCCTCGTGGCTGCCCTCCCGGTCGGGAAGCCGGGTCTCGGAGCGCTCCATTGCGGGGATTGTGATCGTTCCCGTCAGAATGGGCGCCGGATGAGTGCGCAGGACGACAACGCGGGATCCGCTGTCGCGGCGGACCCGATCGCTGCATCGCCGGTCTATCCGGCGGGATCGCGCGTGAACGAGCGAGGCCATCTCGAGATCGCCGGCTGCGACGTCGTCGAGCTCGCGGACCGGTTCGGCACCCCGGCCTACGTCTATGCCGAGGACGACATGCGAGGCCGCGCCCAGGAATACCTGCGGGCGTTCGAGGCGCGCACGGAGGCCTTCGAGGTCGTCTATGCCAGCAAGTCGCTGCCGTGCACGGCGGCGTACCGGGTGATGCGCGACGAGGGGCTGTCGGTAGACGTCGCCTCGGGTGGCGAGCTCCACATGGCGCTTGCGGCGGGCTTCGATCCGGGCCGGATTCACCTGCATGGCAACAACAAGAGCGAAGCGGAGCTCCACTACGCGTTCGACACCGGCGTCGGTCACCTGATCCTCGACTCCTTCGACGAGATCGAGCTCGCCGACCGCCTGCTGGATCGCCCCCAGCGCGTGCTGATCAGGGTGACGCCGGGGATCAAGCCCTCGACCCACGATTACATCCAGACGGGCCAGCTCGACTCGAAGTTCGGCTTCGGGCTCGCGGACGGGCTCGCCGAGCGGGCCGTCGCGCGGGTGCGCGAGTCGAAGCATCTGGAGCTGACCGGACTCCACGCCCACATCGGCTCCCAGATCTTCGAGCTCGAGCCCTACGTGAAGGCGATCGAGGTGATCGCCGATTTCTGTGCCGCCGTGGATCTGGAGCCGGTGGTGCTCAACGTCGGCGGCGGGCTCGGGATCGCGTATCTCGACAGCGACGAGCCGCCTCCGATCGACGACTACGTCGATGTCAAGGTCCGCGGCGTGCAGCGCGTCTTCGACCCCGCGCCCCGAATCATCGTTGAGCCCGGGCGCTCACTGGTCGGCAACGCGGGTGTGACCGTCTACAGGATCGGCACCGTCAAGGAGATCCCCGGAGTTCGCACCTACGTGGCCGTGGACGGCGGGATGTCCGACAACCTTCGGCCGATGCTGTACGGCTCGCGCTACGAGGCGGTGATCGCGGACCGGGCCGCTGAGGTTCCCGACGCCAGGGCGACGATCGCCGGAATGCACTGCGAGTCGGGCGATGTCCTGATCAGGGACGCGGAGCTCGCCGGACCGAGGGTGGGCGACGTGCTCGTCACGCCCGCCACCGGCGCCTACGGATACGCGCTCTCGAACAACTACAACGGCGTGCCCAGGCCCCCCGTGATCTTCTGCCGGGAGGGCGAGGCGCGGATCGTGGTCCGGCGCGAGACCTGGGACGACCTGCTGTCCCGGGACGAGTGATGCCTGACGTAGGCATCGGCATCCTCGGCAGGGGAACGGTCGGTGGCGCCTTCCGCTCTCTGCTCGAGGAGCGGGCGGAGATGGTCGAGGAGGTCTCCGGACGGCGCCCGAAGGTCACCGGCGTCCTCTCCCGCGAGGAGGGCGACTTCGACAGGATCCTCGAGGAGAGCGACGTGATCGTCGAGCTGATCGGCGGAATCGATCCCGCCCTCGAGTACGTCACCCGGGCGCTGCGGGAGGGCCGCCATGTGATCACGGCGAACAAGCAGCTGATCGCCCAGCACGGGGAGGAGCTGGTCGCGGCGGCTCGGGAGGGCGGCGCGCAACTCCGCTTCGAGGCGGCGGTCGCCGGAGCGATCCCCGTGATCCGGGTGGTCCAGGAGAGCCTCGGCGCGATCCCGATCGAGAAAGTGTTCGGGATCGTGAACGGGACGACCAACTACATCCTCACCGAGATGGCTCGCGGCGGGCTGTCGTACGAGGAGGCTCTCAGGCAGGCGCAGGAGCTGGGCTATGCGGAGGCCGATCCCAGCGACGACGTCGGGGGCGCGGACGCCGCCGCGAAGATGGCGATCCTCGCCCGCCTCGCGTTCGGCGCCCCGGTCCGCCTCGAGGATGTTCCCTACGAGGGGATCGAGCAGATCAAGCCCGACGACCTCGCCTACGCGAAGGAGCTCGGACTATCCCTGAAGCTGCTCGGCGTCGCGGAGCGGGTCGGGGACGGCGAGATCAGCGTCAGGGTCTTTCCCTGCTTCCTCTACCCGGGGCACCCCCTGGCGCCGATCGAGGGCGCGTTCAACGCGGTGATGGTGGAGGCGCCGGCGATCGCCGAGATCACGCTGTCGGGGCCGGGGGCCGGGGGAGTGGAGACCGCCTCGGCGGTCCTCGGGGACGTCGTCTCGGTGATCGCCGGAGGCTCGCCCCTGTTCGAGGAGAACTCGAGGCTGGGGATCGCGAAGGACGTGGAGATGGCGTTCTACCTCCACCTCGAGGTCGAGGACCGGCCCGGCGTCCTCGCCCAGATCGCCGAGATCCTGGGTAAGAACGAGGTCTCGGTGCGCAGCGTCGTCCAGCGTGGGACGGGCGACGACGCCCAGCTGATCATGGTCATGCATCCGGTGAGCGAGAAGCGCTTCGTCGCGGCGCTGGGGAAGATCGCCAAGCTCCGATTCCTGCGATCGCCGCCACGCTCGATCCGGGTGATCGAGGAAGAGTTCACGTAGTGCCGGTCCCGCTGATCGAGCGCTACCGCGAGCACCTTCCGCTCGAGGACGGCGATCCCGTGGTGACCCTGAACGAGGGATCGACCCCGTTGATCCACTCGCCCCGGCTCTCGGAGCGGGTTGGGGCCGAGGTCCATCTCAAGTTCGAGGGCGCCAACCCGACTGGAAGCTTCAAGGACCGGGGGATGACGGTCGCGGTCTCGCGCGCGAAGGGGGCGGGAGCCACGGCGATCATCTGCGCCTCGACCGGCAACACCGCGGCGAGCTGCGCCGCTTACGCCGCGCGGGCGGGGCTCCGCGGAGCCGTCATCGTCCCCGAGGGGAAGATCGCGATCGGCAAGCTCGCCCAGGCGCTGATGCACGGCGCACGTGTGATCGCGCTCGAGGGCAACTTCGACCAGGCCCTCGAGATCGTCCGCGAGATCGCCGACCGACACCCCGTCGAGCTGGTCAACTCGGTCAACCCGTATCGGATCGAGGGTCAGAAGACGGCAGCGTTCGAGACCTGCGACGAGCTCGGCGGGCCGCCCGATGCGCTCGCGATCCCGGTCGGCAACGCCGGCAACGTCACTTCGTGGTGGGCCGGCTTTCAGGAGTACGGCCACTCGCCGATCCTCTACGGCTTTCAGGCGGCGGGGGCCGCGCCGCTCGTCGAGGGGCACCCGATCGAGAGCCCCGAGACGGTGGCGTCCGCGATCAGGATCGGCAACCCGGCCCGCTGGGAGGAGGCGATGAACGCCTTCACCGCGTCCCGCGGGCGGGTCGCCGCGGTCACCGACGAGCAGATCCTCGAGGCCTACCACTGGGTCGCCTCGAACGAGGGGGTGTTCTGCGAGCCCGCGTCGGCGGCCTCGATCGCGGGCCTGCTCGCCCACGGGTTGCCGGTCGCCGACGGGATCGAGCAGCCCGAGACCGTGGTCTGCGTGCTCACCGGCCACGGCCTCAAGGACCCCGATACGGCGCTCAGCAAGGCGCCGGCGGTGACGGGCTGCAGGGCGGAGGTGTCCGCCGTCGAGAAGGCCGTCTTCGAGGACTAGCGGGTAGTCGCTTTCGTCCTCTGGCGGTCATGCACAGCGACGAGCGTCGCCACGACCTTTTCCGGGTCGAAAGTGACCTGGGCATGGGTGAAACGCAGCGGCACCAACCCAGCCGCCGCAGACTGGTCCGCGTCCCCGCCTCCTCGGCGAACCTGGGGCCGGGCTACGACGTGATGGCGGCGGCCGTCTCGCTCTGGCTCGAGCTCGAGGTCGAGGAGGCGGGGGAGTTCTCGCTCGACATCGAGGAGGCCGAGCTGCCGGTGGGCCGCGAAAACCTGATCGTGCGCGCCTTCGAGAGCCTGCGTCCCGCCGGCGGCATCGCCTTCCGCATGCGCAGCGAGATTCCGCTCACCCGCGGCCTCGGCTCGAGCGCCGCGGCGATCGTCGCCGGGCTCTTCGCCGCCGACCATCTCTACGAGCTCGGCCTCTCGAAGCGGGAGCTGCTCGTGCGGGCGACCGAGCTCGAGGGTCACCCGGACAACG
>DASUYK010000007.1:0-2121 GCA_036377415.1 Solirubrobacterales bacterium | reverse complement strand
GCACTTCCGGAGCGGAAACGGCGGCTCGATCGGGCGGCGTGATCCGCTTCGCCCGGGCGCCCCGGACCAGGGTCACCGCAACCACCAGGCCGGCCAGCGCGATGAATGCGGAGAGCAACATCGCGCCGCCGAGGGCGTCGATGAACGTCGCTCTCGCCTGCTCCGGGGCCGCGACCAGGGAGGCGGGATCGAACCCGCTGCCGAGCTTCGACTGGAAGATCGCTCCGGTCGCGGCAACCCCGACCGACGCGCCGATCATTCGCGACATCTGCAACACGCCGGAGGCGACGCCGGCCTTCTGCACGGTCACCGAGTTCATCGCCGCGGTCGACATCGGTGACATCACCAGCGCGATGCCGATCCCCATCAGGACGAACGGGACGAGCAACCCGCCGTAGGTGGTGTCCACGTCGATCGCGGAGAACATGAACATCGAAACCGTCAGGACGCTGAGTCCGACGCTCATCGGCCAGACCGGGCCGAGGCGATCGGCGAGCCGGCCGGCGATCGGCGCGACGACGGCGATCACCATGGTCGTCGGCAGGAACCTGATCCCCGCCTCCAGCGCGCTGTAGGAGAGGATGTCCTGCATGTAGATCGCCATGAAGAAGAAGGTCCCCATCATCGCGAAGGTGATGATGAAGGCGACCAGGTTGGAGCCGATGAACTGGCGGGTCCGGAACAGTCCGAACTCGACCATCGGCGCCGCCACCCGCAGCTCGATCGCCACGAACGCGGCCAGCCCGAGCGCCCCGCCCGCGAACAGCGAGAGGATCGCAGCCGAGGACCAGCCCCAGCTGTTGCCCTCGACCAAGGCGAGCACGATCGCGGTCAGGCCGATGGTCAGGACGATCACCCCGGGGTAGTCGACACGCCGGTCGACCGTCTCATCGCGCGACTCGCGCACGGCGAATACCGTCGCGACCACCGCACCGACGGCGACGGGAAGATTGATGAAGAAGATCGCGCGCCAGCTCACGTACTCGGTCAGGAAGCCGCCTACGACCGGGCCGATCGAGAGAGCGAGTGCCGAGACCCCCGCCCAGGTGCCGATCGCCTTGCCCCGCTCGGCGGCCGGGAAGGCGTGGGTGATGATCGAGAGCGTCGCCGGCATCATCAGCGCGGCGCCGACTCCTTGGACCGCGCGGCTCGCGATCAGCATCTCGGAATTCGCGGCGAGGCCAGCCGTCGCCGAGGTGACCGCGAAGATGACCACGCCGCAGAGGAACATCAGCCGGCGGCCGAATAGGTCGCCGAGGCGGCCGCCAGTGGCTATCAGCACCGCGAAGGTGAGGGTATACCCGTTGACGATCCACTCGAGCTCGGAGATCTCGGCGTGCAGGTCCCGCTGGATCGAGGGGAGGGCGACGTTGACGACGGTGTTGTCCAGCATCACCATGAAGAGCGCGAAACACATCGCGCCAAGCGTCCACCACTTGCGGTTGTCGTCGGTGATCAGGTGTCGGTAGCGGGTCACCGGCGCACCCTGCTCTCGTAGCTGGCGTAGATCTCGGCGAGCTCGGGGCGCTCGAGGAGCGCGTCGAGAGCCGCCTCGAGCTTCTTCCGGTGGCCGGGATCTAGCGAAGCGGTGAACTCCTCCAGTCCGGCGACGCGGGCGGAGATGATCCGATCGGCGAGCTCCCGGCCCTTCGCGGTCAGCGCGATCCGCCGAACGCGCCGGTCGTCGGGGTCCTCCACCCTGGTCGCGAGCTTCCGGCGAACCAAACCGTCGGCCGCCCGGCTCGCCGACGCGGCCGAGATCCCGAGTTCCTCGGAGAGGATGGTGACGGTCCACGGCACTTCCGGCCTCTCGAGCACGACCAGCGCCTTCATCTGGGCGAAGGTGAGGCCACTCTCGTCGATCACCCTGAACACCTCGCCACCCTGGCCGCCGAGGCAGCGGAGCATGAATGCCCCCAGCTTGATCGAGATCTCGCTGACGTGCCCCCTGCGGGCGGCGGGCTTCCGCTCTCTGGTCGCTGCTTCCATCGGAGAAAATGTTACACAACTGCAACTATTTCTCAACAGAAAGTATCCGTGACCTCCGTCAGCCCCCGCGGGTCCATCCGGCGGCGACCATATGTTGGGTCGTGGCGAATGCATAGCGCTGCCGAGCTCGAT
>DASUYK010000006.1:0-4192 GCA_036377415.1 Solirubrobacterales bacterium | reverse complement strand
GAAATGGCGAGGGTGTCGCCCGTACGGTCGTCCACATGGCGAGGAGACGGGCGGACGCCTGCTATCGAGAACTGGGTGCGGAACTCCGAAAGCGGCGGATCGCCGCGAACTTGACCATGCGCGAACTCGCGTACCATCTCGACTGGTCACCGTCCACGGTCTCCCGGGTCGAGTCTGGCTACATCGGGCTGCCCACCACGGAAGTCTTGCCACCGCCACGCTCTTCCCGCGCGATCCGGTTCTCGGGCTCAGCCGCGAACACGTCTGTCAAGGCCGGTTGAAAACTGGGCCACTTCTGCCGGTTGAAAACTGGTCCCCCAGATTGGGTAGGGCGCCCGCGGAGCGAAACCCGGAGGGCGAGCGGAGCGGGCGCCGGCGAGCCGACTGGGACCCGCCGGCCGAAAATTGACCCCCGAGCCCGATCTGCCCCGGACCGGGGCCCTGAGAGCCGATCTGCGGCCCGCGACGGCGCCGGCGCGTGTGATCCGTCGTCCGCTTCAGGCGCGCTCGGCCGGCGGTGGGCCGCCCAGGTCCTTGTCGCGAAGCCGGTAGCTGTCGCCTTTGAGCGAGAGGATCTCGGCGTGGTGGACGAGCCGGTCGATCATCGCCGTCGCGGTCACCTCATCGCCGAAGATCTCGCCCCAGGCCGAGAACGGCTTGTTCGAGGTGACGATCATCGAGGCGCGCTCGTAGCGGGCCGAGACCAGGCTGAACATCAGGTTCGCCGCCTCGGGATCGAACGGTATGTAGCCGACCTCGTCGACGACGATCAGCGGGACGAAGCTCAAGCGACGGAGCTCGGCCTCGAGGCCTCCCTGGCGCTTGGCCTCACCGAGCTTTGCCACCCACTCGGTCGCGGTCGCGAACTGGACCCGCTGGCCGGCGAGGCAGGCGCGGATCCCGAGCGCGATCGCCAGATGCGTCTTGCCGGTCCCCGGCGGGCCCAGCATGACCACGTTCTCCTTCGCATGGCAGAAGTCGAGCTGGCCGAGGTGCTCGATCACGGTCTTGCGCACCGAGCGCTGGAAGGTGAAGTCGAACTCCTCCAGCGTCTTTCGGGCCGGGAAGCGAGCCGCCTTGATCCGGTTCTCGCCGCCGTGGGACTCCCTTGATGCGACCTCGGCCGAGAGCACGGCTTCCAAGAAGCGCTCGTGCGACCACTCCTCCTCGCGCGCTCTGTCGGCGAGCTTCGGAGCGGCCCTGGCCGCCGCCGGCGCCTTCAGGGTCCGAAACAGGTGGGTGAGCTCGGAGGTCTTGCTCATGCCGGGATCAGGGCGTCATAGCGGGCCAGGGGCCGGACCTCGACCTGGGGCTCTCGCCGGCGTCGCTTGCGCTCACCGCGCAGCTCCTCGAGCGCGGCCTGGTGGGCGGGATCGGTGAAGGTGAGCCCGCCGGCGAAGACCCGGCGGTGGCGAGCGGCGAGCTCGCCGCTCTCGAGGGCGACGGCGATGACCTCGGCTTGGGAGGCGCGGACCTCGACCCTCCGGCCGACCAAGCGCGGATCGAGCGAGTAGTCGTTGCGGTCGAAGCGCAGGTAGGGCTGGGACGGGACCCGCAGGACCCAGCGCCGGTCGGTTGAGGGCATCGCCTCGGGCAGGGGCCGCATTCGCTCGTGCTCTGAGGCGAGGCGCTCGCAGACGATCGCCCGCGTGCTGCGGTGCTTGCGCTCGTTGATCCGATCGCACCAGCGGTCGAGCTGGTCTTGGAAGTCGGCCGGGTTGGCGAAGCACCGGCCGGCCTCGAAGTTGCCGTGAACGAAGCGGTGGTCGCGCTCGAGGGCCCCCTTGGCCTGGCAGTCGCCGGCGTCGAGGACGATCCAGCCCAGCGCGAGCTGGCCGCAGAAGGCGAGGAACGGCTCGGTCGGCTGACCGCGCGGCGCGATCGCACCCTCGCGGTCCCAAACGAGCTTTGCCGGCAGCGCACCGAGCCTCTCAAGGCAGCGGCTCATGCCCCAGGCAATGTCGGGAAACTCCTTCGAGAAGACCAGGGCGCCGGCAAAGGCGCGCGAGTAGGGCAGCTTGCAGGTGACGAGATAGCCCTTGCGCAGCTGATCCCAGCCGACCGGGATCTCGCGCCGGGGCTCGGTGAGGTCGAACTGGGCCAGCTCGCCGGGTCGGTAGACGGTGCGCTGGTGGGTGCGCGGCGGTGGCAGGTAGCGGGGGCGGAGCTCGCGCAAGAGATCGTCGAGGATCGTCTTGCCGCCGCAGTAGCCGAGCTCTTCGATCTCCTCGCGGATGCGGACGCCCGAGAGCGTCGGCTCCTGGTCGAGCAGTCGCTCGATCTCACCAACGAAGGGACCGAGCTTCGAGGGGCGCTTCGGCCGCGGCCCGTAGCTCGGCGGCTCGTCTGCGGCGAGCGCGCGACGGATCGTGTCGCGGTGGATCCCGGTCAGGCGGTGAATCTCCCGCTGCGATCGCCGCTCGACCTTCGCCATCCGCCTGATCTCCGCCCACTGCTCCACGTCAAGCAACTGCCTTCTCCCGGTCTCGACCTCTTGGTCGAGCCAGGGTCAGAGCCCGGCCGGATGGCTCCGGCCCTGCGCCGAGTGGACCAGTTTTAGACCGGCGCAGGTGGCCCAGTATTCAGGCGGCGCCTACACAATCCCGTCGTGGCCACCCTTGTCGATAGGGTCGTCGATCGGATCGATCGCGTCCAACGGCGTCGTCGGCTGCTCGCCTTCCCTTTCGCCGTGTTCAAGCGATACGGCGAGGACAACGGTGGATGGGTCAGCGCACTCATCTCCTACTACGGCTTCTTCTCGCTGTTCCCGCTGCTGGTCGTCTTCGTCACCGTGGCGACCTGGATCCTTGGAGATCGACCTGATTTGTTGCATCGCGTCCTCGAGGCGATCTGGTCAAGAGTTCCCTTTGGCGTCGTCGGGCTGCAGGAATCGGTTGAGCATGAAGTGCAGACGCTCCAGGCGAACGTCTGGGTGATGATCGCGTCCCTCGCAGTGGCGCTGTGGGGCGGCATGGGCGTCGTGCGAGTCCTGCAGGACGCGGTGAACACTGTGTGGGGCGTGGCCAGATTCCGTCGACCGGGATTCTTCCCGAAGCTCGCCCGAAGCCTGGCGATCCTTGGGTTGCTCGGTCTCGGGCTCGTCACATTCGGCGTGGTCGCGGGGCTGACGGTCACGGCGACCGTGTCAGCCGCCGGACTGGTGGTCGCGGCCATCGCGAACGTGGTGCTCGGTGCGCTGATCGCCATCGCCATGTACCACCTCAGCATCGCCGAGCCGACGCCAACCGGCGATTTTGTTCCGGGGGCGATCCTGATGGCGGTGGGCGGCTACGGGTTGAATCTCGTGGCTGGGATCTACGTGCAAGACGTGATCGCCAGGACCTCCGGCATTTACGGACCGTTCGCCACCACCATCGGACTGCTCGCCTACGTCAGTCTGATTGTGCAGCTCTTCGTCGTCGCGACAGAGGTGAATGTCGTACGCGCGAAGCGCTTGTGGCCACGGTCGTTGACTGGTCGAGCCCTGGGCACGCCCGACGCGCGGGCCGTTGAGGTCACGCTTCGGCGCGAGCGCATGCTCTCGCACCAACAGCTCACCGAACGCGGGCTCACCGAGGCCGCTGCCGCCGCGGTAGGTGCCGAAGACGTCGAACCCCCGCCACCGAGCTCGCCGTCGTCAGGCATGACCGAGTGAAGCCGGTGACACGTTGTCTAACAGGCACCGGCGAATCATCTGGGCCCACGAACACCAGTTCACTTCGGGTCGCCCCGCGGGCGCCGCGAGCCCGGGGCGACAGACTGAACCTTCCCCGGATTCGACTCGAGCCGCTGCTGAAGGCGCGTGCGGAGGAGCTCTCTCTCCCGGGCGGATCATGTTCTGTCACGAGCTGACCGATCTCCAGCACGACGAACATGGCGTCCAGACCCTGATCCCGGACAACACCTCAGGCCGCGAGTACGTGGGGCGCGCCGCTTACCTCATCGGCGCGGACGGCGGGCGCCTCGTGCATCGCCTGATCGGCGTGGAGTAGGACGGGCTCGGCATGATCGCAGACGGCGACCTTGCACGTCTCGGCGGACTTCTCGCGGTGCGCGCCGGATCCCGACCTCCTGATTCGCTATATCTACTCGCGCAAGCGGCAGCTCTGGTGGTGCTGGTGACCATGGGGCCCGATCGCTGGGGCCCTGATTCCGAGGAGTGGGTCATCCACCTCAACTACGGTCGACGATC
>DASUYK010000005.1:0-11791 GCA_036377415.1 Solirubrobacterales bacterium | reverse complement strand
CGAGGCGGACTCGCTGCTCGGCCGCGCGCTCGCCGGCATCCCGCGGGAGGGGTACAGCCTGGTCGGCGCGATCGGCCACGACTTCTACGAGGGGGAGCGGGACGGCCCGAAGGGGTTCCCGCGCTTCACGGACCGGCGGCTTCGCCCACCGGACCAGTACGGCTCCTACCTCCGGATGGCGGCGGAGCGGAGCCTCGAGCGGCTCGGCCAGGACCGCTTCGACCTCCTCTTGCTCCACAACCCGGATCGGACGGGGTACGAGAGCGAGGCGGTGTGGGACGGGATGTCCGCCCTGAGAGAGGCCGGGCTCGCCGATGCGATCGGCGTCGCCCCCGGTCCGGCGAACGGCTTCACGCTCGACGTGATCGGCTGCTTCGAGCGCTTCGGCGAGCGGATCGACTGGGCGATGGTGATCCTCAACCCGTTCGAGCCGTGGCCGGCCGAGCTCTGCCTCGAGGCGGCGGCCCGCCACGGCGTTCGCGTGATCACCCGCGTGGTCGACTTCGGGGGGATCTTCTGGGACGACGTCACCCCCGAGACGGAGCTTCCGCCGGGCGACCACCGCGCCTTCCGGCCAACGGGCTGGATCGCCGAGGGCCGGGAGAAGATCGACCGGATCCGCCCGATCGCGAAGCGAGCCGATTTGACTCCGATCGAGCTCGCCTCGCAGTGGAACCTCGCCCACGAGGCCGTCGAGTGCGTCGTGCCCACGCTGATCCAGGAGATCGGAGAGGGAGCGCGCCCGATCGAGGAGAAGCGCGCTGAGCTCGCCTCCCTGCCCGCGGAGCAGCGTCTGAGCGCTGACGACGTCGACGAGATCAGGGCGATCGGCGACAACACCGGCTGCATGACGCTGAAGGGG
Source organism: Solirubrobacterales bacterium (assembly GCA_036377415.1). GTDB lineage: Bacteria > Actinomycetota > Thermoleophilia > Solirubrobacterales > 70-9 > DASUPK01. Next base: position 10,929 of record DASUYK010000005.1, on the reverse strand, counting down.
GCGACCCCGGACCACTCCGGCGAGGACCGGCCCGATCGGTGGGGCGTCACGCCCGAGCTGGCGGAGCTCGGGCGGGAGTGGGGAATCGACCCCGATCGCGACTTGCGGCACCTGGCTGCCGAGCCTGCCCGCTAACCTCGGTCGAGGCAGCAGACCGCGCGGGGATCGCGCTGGGGACCGCCATGACCGCAGTGCTTGAAACGATCAGGAGAGTCCTGCAAGGGACGGGTTCGACGGCGTTCACGCTCGTCGGCGCGATCCTGATCGGGTTCGGCGTGCCCCTCCTCTGGATCTTCCTCGCCTCCCAGCTCTACGGGAAGACCGGTGCCGTGACCGGTCCGGTGGCGGCCTTCATCGGGACCGGCATCCTCGTCAGCTACTGGGGACTGCTCCTGATCGCCTCCTGGGTCCGCGGCCGGCTGCTCGAGCGCGAGTCCGGTCACAGGCGGGGCGCGCGCGACCCCTGGAACCGGAGCATGCGGGACACGCCCTACCGGCCGGGAGACCACCGGAGCGATCCGGTGGAGCGGCTGTTCGTCGCCACGGCGATCATCTCCCTGATCGGCTTCGCGATCTGGTTCGCGTTCTTCGCCGGCGCACCTTTCCCGAACAACCCGGGATAGCCCTCTGCACTAGAACTCGGCCTTCAGCGCGGTGTCGACGCGGCCGACGCACTCGGCCTGGGTGCTGGAGAAGTCGTTCTGGATCACGACGGCGCCCACCGTCCCCGCTTCATTCGTCGCTTCGAGAGGGAGCTCCTCCCCCTCCTGGGCCGGTTGGGCCAATTCGCTGATATCGATCGAGACGACCGCGCACGCGCCGTCCGAGGTGATCCAGCCGGAGCCGCTGGGATTGGGGAGCAGGTCGAGGCCTTCCACGACATCGGCCTCCGATGGCACGTTCCCTTCAGTTTCGCCGCCGTCGCCGCCGCCGAGGCTGCCGACGGCAGCCACCACGGCGATCACCAGGATCACCCCGACCGCAGCTCCAAGCAGCACCTTCCAATCGAGCCGCGATCGCCAGCGGCGGAATGCCCGCCGCCGTCGCGTCCGGCGGGATGGGCGGTGGACGGTCGCCGCCTCCGACTCCGGGGATTCGATCCCGAATTCCTTCAGGCAGGACTCGCAGACGTATTTCTGCGGCGTGCGCTGGTTGTGGACGTCGCATCGCTCGTCGCCGGCGGGAACGACCTTGAGTGGCATCGGTTGAGGCTAGCGCCGGCGGAGCCACGTTGGCCTGAACGCATCGGACTGTGGCATTCGGTCCGCGCGGAGGGTTGAAGTGGGGCCGACTCCGGCACAGTGTGCGCGGGAGGCGTCGGGGGCCCTCCGTAGCCTGAGGGAGTGGCTGGGAAAGGGGCTTCATACCGATGCTCCGAGTGCGGGCACTCCGCCCTCACCTGGACCGGGCAGTGCGGGGGCTGCGGGGCCTGGAACACGCTCGGGGAGGTGAGCGCCGCCGCCCCGGCGCGGCGCCGCGGCGGCGCTCGCCGGGCAAGCGCCCCGAAGCCGGTCCCGCTCCGCGAGGTGCGCGCCGAGCGCTCCTCCCGGCTCGGGACCGGGATCGCGGAGCTCGACCGCGTGCTGGGCGGGGGGTTGGTCCCCGGTTCGCTGGTCCTGCTCGGGGGCGCGCCCGGAATCGGGAAGAGCACATTGGCCGGGATGGCGCTCGCGAACATCGCAGGCTCGGGCCAGAAGACTCTCTACGTCTCCGGCGAGGAGTCGGCCGCCCAGGTGCGGCGGCGGGCGGAGCGGCTCGGGGAAGCGGCGCTCTCAGTCCCGATGCTGGCCGAGCCGTCGCTGGAGGCAGTGCTCGCGGCGGTCGAGGCCGAGCGGCCCGCGGCCTGCGTGATCGACTCGGTCCAGACCCTCGCGATCGCCGACGCCGCGCCGGGAAGCGTCGGGGCGGTGCGCGAGGCGACCACGGCGCTGCTCGAGGCAGCGAAGCGGCTCGACGTGACGATGATCCTGATCGGGCACGTGACGAAGGAGGGATCGCTCGCCGGCCCGCGGGCGCTCGAGCACCTGGTCGACTGCGTCCTTCACTTCGAGGGTGAGCGGGAGCGGACGTTCCGGACACTCCGCGCCCTGAAGAACCGTTTCGGGGCGACCAGCGAGGTGGGCGTCTTCGAGATGAAGCAGGGTGGGCTCGTCGAGGTGCTCGATCCCTCCGCCCGGTTCGTTGGCGAGGCCCGGCCGGCTCCGGGCTCGGTGGTCCTCTGTGCGATGGAAGGGACCCGGCCGCTGCTTGTCGAGGTCCAGGCGCTGGTCGCCCCGACCGAGATCGTCCCGCCACGGCGGACGGCGACCGGGATCGACCGGAACCGGCTCGCGCTCGTCCTCGCCGTGCTGACCCGACATGCGGGCACCTCCCATTCCTCAGCCGATGTCTTCGTCAACGTCGCCGGTGGGGTGCGGGTCAACGAGCCGGGGGCCGACCTCGCAATCGCGCTGGCGGTCGCCTCCGCCCATTCAGGCCGCGCGCTGGAGACCGACGGGAAGCCGCTCGCGTGCTTCGGTGAGATCGGGCTCACCGGAGAGATCCGCTACGTCGCACACGCGGATCGCCGCGTCGCGGAGGCCCGCAAGTTCGGCCTCGACCGGGTCCTCGGCCCACCGCCGGCCGACGAGGCGATCCCCGGCCTCTCGCCGGTGGGAAGCGTCAAGAGCGCTCTTTCGGGCGGGTGGCGTCGGATCGCGAATCGCGGCGAGGTCCCTCGAGCCGCGAGCGCGACCCGACGACAGGACCCGCCCGCCAGAGCGGCTTGACGGGCCCACTTGACAAGGCTTAACCCGACCTATCAACACGGATTTCGCCGCAAATCAAGCTGCTTCGCTATCTGCTTTCATCATCGGCGATGGCGTCTGCCCTCCCCGGAGACGATCTACAGGAGTTGGAGGCGCGACAGGACCCCCGACTTCTGCGGGCCCTCGACGTCGTCGCCCCGGGCACCGCCCTCCGCGAGGGGATCGACAACATCGTCCACTCGCGAACCGGCGGGTTGATCTTGATCGGAGACCCTGAGGAGGTCTCCTTTTTGTTCTCGGGGGGGATCAACCTCGACATCGACTACACGCCGGCGCTGCTCTACCAGGTGGCGAAGATGGACGGCGCGATCGTCCTCAACGAGCAGGCGACCACGATCGTCTGCGCCAACGTCCAGCTGATGCCGGACCCGACGATCCTCTCGGCCGAGACCGGCACCCGCCACCGCACGGCCGAGCGCGTCTCGAAGCAGACGGACGCCCTCATCGTGGCGATCTCCGAGAGGCGCGACGTCGTCACGCTCTACCTCGGGGGGATGAAGTACATCCTCCAGGACATTCCCGCCGTTCTGGCGAAGGCGAACCAGGGGCTCGCGACGCTCGACAAGTACCGCGCCCGGCTGGACTCGGTCTCGACCCGGCTCACCCAGCTCGAGTTCGAGGGGGCCAGCGTCCTCTACGAGGTCCTCTCCGTCCTCCAGCGCTCCGAGCTCGTCACCCGGATGGCGGTCGAGGTCGAGCGCTACATCGTCGAGCTCGGCACCGAGGGACGGCTGATCGAGATGCAGCTCGAGGAGACGATGGTGGGCGTCGCCGCGGACAAGGCGGCGCTGATCCGCGACTACTCGGTCGAGGACACCGAGGAGAACCTCGCGATGACCCTCGCCTCGATCGCCCGGATGCCCCATCAGGACCTGCTCGACTTCGGCCGCCTCGCGGAGCTGCTCGGCTACGACCGGAAGGTGTCCACCCTCGAGTTCCCCGTCTCGCCCCGCGGCTACCGCCTGCTCGGTCGGATCCCGCGCCTGCCGAAGCTGGTCGTGCAGCGGATCATCCACGAGTTCGGCGGACTGGAGGAGGTCCTGGCCGCCAGCGACGACGACCTCGAGGCCGTGGAGGGCGTCGGAACCGCCCGCGCGAAGGACATCCGCGAGGGCGTCCGCAGACTTCAAGAGGTCGACCTGGTCGACCGGAACTTGCAGAGCTGACGGCCCCGTCTGGCCGTCTCGACGAAAGGAGAGACCAATTCCCCAGGTAACAGCAGAGGAGGTACTGGACGAGGCGGCGGTTGCCGACCTCGAGATCGAGGCGCCCCTCATTCACTTTGAGGTCGGCGACAACGTCGTCTACCCGCATCACGGAGCGGGAGTGGTCCTGAAGAAGGAGAGCAAAAACCTGATGGGCGAGAAGCGGGACTACCTGACCATCAACATCCTCCACAACAGCATGACCGTGATGGTCCCCTGCGATAACACCCACCGGGCCGGGCTCCGTCGCGTGATCGACGAGGAGCAGGTGAAGAAGGTGATCGGGGTACTCACCGACGAGGTCTCCGAGATGCCGAAGAACTGGAACCGCCGCTTCAAGCACAACCGCGAGAAGATCAAGACAGGCGACGTCTACGAGCTCGCCGAGGTGGTTCGCAACCTCGCGATCCGCGAGTGGGAGAAGGGACTCTCCACCGGCGAAAAGCAGATGTACACGCGCGCGAAGAAGATCCTCGCGTCCGAGTTCATGTACGCGCTCGACAAGGACGAGGACGGCGCGGAGGCCTACCTGGACGGGCTGCTCGAGGAGCGCTTCGGAGCAGTCAAGGCGACTGCCTAGGACGGCAACCAACGCCGCATCGGCCGTGATCGCGGCCGCCGGCTCCGGGCAGAGGCTCGGAGCCGGCGGCCCGAAGGCCTTCGTCGAGGTCGCCGGGCGACCGCTGCTCGAGTGGTCGCTCGAGGCGTTTCGCGCGGCCGGCACGATCGCCGAGATCGTCATCGCCGCTCCGCCCGGCGGGCACGGGGCGGTCGCCGACCAGGGGGTCGTCGCGGTCACCGGCGGCGAGCATCGCTCGGAATCGGTCGCGAAGGCGCTCGAGCTGACCCAGGGCGAGATCGTCGTCGTCCACGACGCGGCCCGACCGCTCGTCACCCCGGGACTGATCGACGCTCTCGTCGGCGAGCTCACCGCCGAGGAGAACGCGTCGGCCGTGATCGCCGCCGCCCCGGTCGCCGACACGATCAAGCTCGCCTCCGAGTCCGGCCGGGTCGAGCGCACACTCGAGCGCTCGGGCCTCTGGGCGGTCCAGACGCCCCAGGCCTTCCGGGCCGAGGCGCTCCGGGAGGCCCTCTCGGACCCCGACTCCTACCCGGACGCCACCGACGACGCGATGCTCGTCGAGCGCCGCGGGGGCACGGTCCTGATCCACTCGAGCTCACGCGACAACCTCAAGGTGACCACGCCCTTCGACCTTCGGGTGGCGGAGCTGCTCCTGCGCGAGCGGGCCTAGACTCGGTGCGGTGAAGGCGGTCGTCAAGCAGCTCCCCGCGTGCCGCAACTGCGGCGCGACCTTGAAGCACTCGTTCTCGCGCTGCCCGAAGTGCGGCCGGCGCTCACTCCTCGGCCTCGTCCTCCCGCGCTGGCTGCGGATCTAGCCGGGCTAGCGCCTCAGCAGCACGTAGACCAGCGCGAGGGAGAAGGTGATGGAGCCGACCCCGAGCGCGGTACCCATGTTGACGGCGCCGAAGAGCTCGGCCGCGCCGGCGCCGAGCCAGAAGGCGACGACCACGATGGCGAGGTTGGCGAGCAAGGGCGCAGGACTCTAGAGGGAGGCTCAGCTGCCGCCGTCGACGGTGCCGGACTTCGCCTTCGAGCGTGCCGTCACCAGCTCGGCGTCGCGCCGGCTGTGGCCCACCGGGAGGCCCCCGGCTTCGCGTGATTCGTCACTGAGGTGGGCGCGGCGGCGCCGCTGGTAGAGCTTTCGCTGGATGAAGAGGGTGGTGATCCCGGCAAGACAGATCATCGTCAGGTTGACTGCGAGCTGCTGTTGAGCGCCAATCCACTCGTCGAAGTCGCCATAGGCGGCGGCGACGCCGATGTTGGCGGCCGCCGGGATCGTCGTGACGGAGATCAGGACCCCGACCAGGGCGCCGGATTTGGCGTTGGTCAGCGACAGCACCCCGGCGGTCCCGGCGAAGGCGGCGACCATGAACGAGAAGGCGTCGGGGTCGGAGATGAAATCGGTGTTGGGGTGGACCGAGGCGGAGAAATCCTCCGGGGTGAGGCCGACCGCGTCGATCACGAGCGTGAACAGGAAGGCGGCGGTTATCCCGGCCGGAAACCCGACCACCAACGGCAACAGCGATCTCTTCGCCAGCTCCGGGCGGCGCTGGACGATCGCGACGCAGAGGCCGGCGAGCGGGCCGAACTCCGGCCCGACGACCATCGCGCCGATGATCAGGATCGGCGAGTCGAGCAGGATCCCGACCGAGGCGATCAGGCAGGCGAGCACCATGAAGGCGAGGTAGCTGGCCGAGAGCTCGGTGTTCTCCGAGGTCCGGGCCTCGACCTCCTCCCAGACGACGGCGTCCGACGGTGCCCCCGCCGCCGCCTTCTCGGCGCGCTCCCCCGCCTCGGAGATCAGCGAGTCGATGTCCTCCATCGCGATCGAGCCCTCTCGCTCGATCCCGAACTCCTTCAGGTCGCCGACGATCACGCTCGCGTCCTCGCGGGCGACGTCGCAGAGGATCACGTCGCCCTCCGGCTTGTGTGCCACTCCCGCGAGGTAGACGAGGTTGCAGACCGAAGGCGTCGCCTTGAGCAGGTCCAGGGCATGCTCCGCAGTGCCGCTCGGAGCGACGATCCGTAGATGAACCATGGCGGGTAGCGTAAACCCGTGCTCACCGACTACCACCTGCATCTGCGCGTCGACGAGGTCGGGAAGGCGGATGACGCGTTCACGCCCGAGAACGTCGACCACTACCTCGCCGCGGCGGAGGAGCAGGGGATCGACGAGCTGGGCGTCTCGGAGCACCTCTACCGGTTCGGGCAGTCGCTCGCGATCTGGCGGCACTCCTACTGGGTGGAGCAGGCGGTCGATGACCTCGGCGAATATTGCGAGTTCGTCCGGACCACTCCCCTCCGCCTGGGGATCGAGGCCGACTACGTCAGGGGAGCGGAGGAGAGGACGGCCTCCCTGCTCGAGGACCACCGCTTCGACTACGTCGTCGGCTCCGTCCACTATCTCGGCGACCTCGGCGCGGTCGACGATCAGCGCCACGACGTATGGGAGTCCTTCTCGGATCCGGACTCGCTCTGGCAGAGCTACTTCGAGTGGCAGGCCGAGCTCGCCAGGTCGGGCCTCTTCGACATCGTCTCCCATCCGGACCTGATCAAGATCTGGGGCGAGGACCGCCCGGCGCCACGGCGGGACCCGCGCTTCCATTACGAGCCGTTCGTCGAGGCGGTGGCGGACTCGGGGATCGCGGTCGAGGTCTCGACGGCCGGATTGCGCAAGCCCGTCGGGGAGATCTATCCGTCGCGCGCGCTCGCCGAGATGTGCGTCGAGGCGGGGGCGGATTTCGCCCTCTCCTCCGATGCCCACGCCCCCGATCAGGTCGGGTTCGGCTACGAGCAGGCGGTCGAGTTCCTCGGCGAACTGGGGGTGGACCGGATCTGCGTGTTCGAGGGTCGCGAGCGGCGGCTGGAGCCGCTCGGGCTCACCGGCGCCGACCCCTCGAGCATCGCGGGCGGAGAGGGGGCCGAGGGCTGATGGGCCTGCGCGTCGGCATCGGCTACGACAGCCACCGCCTCGAGGAGGGCGAGAGCCTGATCATCGGCGGTGTCGAGATCGAGCACGAGCGCGGCCTCGTCGGCCACTCCGATGCGGACGTGCTCACGCACGCGGTGATCGACGCCATCCTCGGCGCCTGCGGGCTGGGTGACATCGGCGAGCTCTTCCCTCCCGACGAGGAGGAGTGGCGGGACGCGGACTCGATCGACATGCTCAGGGTGGCCCTCGGCAGGGTTCCGGGTGCGGTCGCCAACGTCGACGTAACGGTGATCTGCGAGGAGCCGAACCTGGCGCCCCACAAGGCCGAGATCTCCGCCCGCCTCGGTGAGGTGCTCTCCGCTCAGGTCAACGTCAAGGCGACCACCAGCGAGGGCATGGGGGCGATCGGAAGGGGAGAGGGGATCGCCTGCGTCGCCGTCGCGCTGGTCGATACCGGTGACGCGTTTCCCTGAGAGCCCCCGGAGCTCGACCCGCTAACGGGAGGCGAGGCTCAGCCGAACTTCGCCTTGCAGGCCTTGATCGCCTTCTTCTTCTTCACCGGGTTGTTCTTGAACTTCTTCTTCGCCTTCTTGATGCAGTTCTTCAGTTGGGCCGAGGTATCCGCTGACGCTGGCACCGGCGGTGGGAGCGAGGGGGCGAAGCCGATCGTGCCTCCCGGGGTCTCAACCACGGGTGGGGGCTGCTCCCCATATGGGTCCGTCACCTGCGCGACCCCAAGCGGCGAGCCGAGGGCAAGCGAAAGGGCGGCAGCCACTGCGAGCCCCGCCAGCCGTCGATAAGTGTGGTTCTTCGTCACGAATTCCCGTGTTCCCGCTCTTGCGACAGAATGCTAGCTGCCGAGGAGCTGTCCTGCGTCGTCGCGAGGCATAAGCTTGTGCTGGATGACGCAGAACCGGCTCACAGAGCGGCTTGGAGGCCTCGCGTCAAGCCTGCCGACCGCCTTCGGAGACGCGGCGTTCGAGCTCCGCGTGTTCGCCGAGGTCGGGCTGATCCGGCCGATCCGGCCGGACAAGCTGGCCCGGATCGGGGAACGCTTCGTCCGCTGGGGGACCTCGCCGGCCCTCGGATCTGCCGCCAACGCGATCACCCACCCGGACGAGACGGCGATCGTCGACGAGGCCGGCTCCCTCACCTGGGGGCAGACGCATCGCCGCTCCAACGCGCTCGCGCGCGCTCTCCGCGACGAGGGGGTCGGCGAAGGCGACGGCGTCGCGATCATGTGCCGGAACCACCGCTATTTCATCGAGGCGACGATGGCGTGCTCGAAGCTCGGGGCGGTCGCGCTCTACCTGAACACGGCCTTCGCGGGACCGCAGCTCACCGACGTGCTCGAGCGCGAGAGCCCAGCCGCGCTGATCTACGACCAGGAGTTCACCGAGCTCCTCTCGGAGGGGGCTCGGTCCCTGCGCCGCTACGTGGCATGGGAGGCGGTCGACGGGACCGACGAGGCCACCGTCGAGCAGCTGATCTCCGGAGCCCACGGCGAGGAGGTCGATCCGCCGGGCGAGCACGGCCGCTACATCATCCTCACCTCCGGCACGACCGGAACCCCGAAGGGCGCCGAGCGCGGGGCGCCCGAGGGACTCGGCGCGCTCGCCGCCCTGCTCGCGAAGATCCCCAGGCGCTCCCGAGAGACGGTGATGATCGCTGCGCCGCTCTTCCACTCCTGGGGGTTCCTGCACTTCATTCTCAGCCTTCCGACGGCGGCGACGATGGTGCTGCGGCCGAAGTTCGACCCCGAGGAGACGCTCCGGGCCACCGCCGAGCACCGCGCCCGGGTCCTGGCGGTCGTCCCGGTGATGATGCAGCGGATCCTCGCGCTGCCGGATGAGGTGAAGCGCCGCTACGACCTATCCGCTCTGGAGGTGACCGCGGCGAGCGGTTCGGCTCTTCCGGGGGAGCTCGCGACCAGGTGGATGGACGAGTTCGGCGACAACCTCTACAACCTCTACGGCTCGACCGAGGTCGCCTGGGCCTCGATCGCCACCCCGGAAGACATGCGCGCGGCGCCCGGGACCGCCGGCAGGCCGCCCCGAGGAACGGTGATCAGGATCGTCGATGAGGAGGGCGAGGACCTCCCCCCGGGGGAGACGGGCCGGATCTTCATCGGCAACCAGCTCGCCTTCGAGGGCTACACCGGCGGCGGCGGCAAGGAGCGCCTCGGGGACCTTCTCTCCTCGGGCGACGTCGGCCACTTCGACGACGACGGCCGGCTGTTCATCGACGGACGCGACGACGAGATGATCGTCTCGGGCGGCGAGAACGTCTTCCCGCGCGAGGTCGAGGACCTGCTCTCCGACCACGAGGCGGTGGTCGAGGCCGCGGCCGTCGGGGTGGAGGACGAGGAGTTCGGCCAGCGCCTCCGCGCGTTCGTCGTCAAGGAGGAGGGCTCCGACGTCAGCGAGGACGACCTGAAGTCCCACGTCAGGTCGAACCTCGCCCGCTACAAGGTGCCGCGCGAGATCGTCTTCGTCGATGAGCTTCCACGCAACGCGACGGGTAAGGTCCTGAAACGCGAGCTGGCCGACCGGCAGCTGGCCGACTGAGCCGACCCGGAGGGCGACGGGAGTGTCCGAAACGGAGCGCTTGGAGCCGATCGATGACGAGGCGGACGCCGAGGCCGCCCCGATGGATGCGGACGAGATCCGCGCCGAGATCGACGAGGCGCGAGCGGCGACCGAGCGCTACCGGGCGAAGGCCGCCGAGCTGATCGCGGAGCTGCGGGCCCGCGAGGCGAGGTCGCGTAGCGACGCCGCACGAGCGGAGACCGCGGCCGCCGGCGCCCGCGAGGAGGCGAAGCGGGCGATCGAGCACGCGAAGCGAATCGAGTCCCGGACGATCGAGAAGGCCCGCGAGGCGATTCGCGAGGCCGGGCGCCGGGCGGGGGAGGCGGCGCGCCGGGCCGCGGCTCTCGAGAGTGCGCTCGCGGACGCGCAGGAGCGCCATCGGCGGGCGCATCGCCGCATTCGGGAGATGGAGGAGCGTGCGAGGCGGGCCGAGGCGGCCGTTGCCGAGGCGGAGAAGCAGCAGAGTGCAACCCGCCAGAGCGCCGTCCGGGCGATCGAGCGGCTGAAGGAGAAGGCGCGCGAGCGCGCCGACGCCGCGATCGAGGAGGCGAAGGCCCGCGCGAAGAGGCAGAGCGAGGACGCGGTCAGGCGCACGGCGGAGGCCGACGAGAGGCTCGAGGCGCTCACCGCCCGCCTGAACGAGGCTGAGCAGCGCGCGATTGCCGCCGAGGAGCGGGCGGAGGCCGCGGAGGAGGGAACGAAGGCCGAGGTGAGGCGGCTTCGGGGCGAGATGGACCGGCGACTGCGGGAGGCGGCGGACGACGCGCGCCGTGAGTCGGAGGCCCGGGTCCGCAGGCTTGCGGAGAGGGTCGCG
>DASUYK010000004.1:0-6061 GCA_036377415.1 Solirubrobacterales bacterium | reverse complement strand
TTCGCGTCGAGATTGTGCTCGTACTGACCGAGAAACGACAAAGTGGGCTTCCTCTCCCGACTTGAAGCGGGTTGCTCCTCGGCTTCGCCTCGGAGCACCCTCTCATCACATTCGGAGCGGGCCGGGGTGGTGAGGTGGGAGGAGCCTCATCACCCCGGCCCTATGACCAACTCTGCTCCGCCACGCTAACCCACTCTGTCCCACTTTGCAACACATCGTGGCCCCGGGATTGGACCGGATCCGTCGGACGGAATTGCTAGTCGAGTCGATGAGGGGCCGAAAACCCCATTCCGAAGCGGTTTCCGGGCTCTCCGTGAACGGCGTCGAGAGCCCCCCGCACCCCTCCTCCCTGCAACCCGCGTTGCATACCGCTGCGCAATCCGGGCGTGCCCACCCTTATGGCGGTGAACCTCAACCTGACCAGTTTCGGCCTCGAGCGCGTCCGCCGGGACCGCGGCTATGAGTTCGAGCCGATCAGGTTCGGGCGCTGAGCACCTAGAGCCCCGCGAGGAACCGGTCGACGTTCGCAAGCAGCCCGGCGGCGATCATCAGCAGCACCGAGGGAACGAGCAGGAGGGCGACGGCGAGCTGGATCTTCGGCGCCGCCCGGGCGGCCTGCTCCTCGATCCGCCGGCTCTGGGCCGCACGAAGCGCGCTCGCCTGTTCGCGGAGCTGATCCGCGAGGGGCGAGCCGTAGCGATGCGAGCGCTCGATCACCCCGCACATCGCGGCCACCTCCCGGACCGGCGCCCGCCGTCGAAGCGCCTCGAGCGTCTCACGCTGCGGCGCACCGCACGAGCTCTCGGCGGAGAGCATCGCGAGCTCGCACGCGAGCGGTCCCTCCCCCGCCCCCATCTCGGCCATACCGGCGAGGGGGCTCCGACCGGCGGCGGTGCCGACAGCGAGGAGGTCGAGAGCGTCCGGGAGGCTCGCCCGGAGCGAACCGAGTCGCCTGCGCGCCCTGCGCTCGAGCCATGCGTCGGGGCCGAGGAAGCCCGCCACCGGCAGGCCGACCGCAACGATCCAGGCAAGCCGGGCCGGTGCGGCCGGCGCCACCACGATCGCGGATAGGGCGCCGGCGCCCGCCGCCGCGAGCTTGGCGGCGAGCACCGCCTCCGCGGAGATCCGATCCGAAAGTCCCGCGCGGGTGAGCCGTGACCCGAGTCCGAGACGGACAATCACGGAATCGAGCGGAGCGTGGGCGGGCACGAGAACCTCACTTCCCGCCGCTGCGATTCTGCGCGGGGCTTCTCCGTGCCCTGTACCGCCGAGTCGGATCAACTCTGCGGCCGCGGCCACCGTGAGGATCACAGCGCTGACCGCCAGGATCAGCGCGGCCGTCACTCGGCTGGCCTTCCTAGGTGCCGGATCAGCCAGAACCCGATCAGCTGAAGGGCGGCGGCGGCGGCAAGCATCGCCGCCGACTCTGGCTCCGCGATCACGCGTGATACGAAGCCCGGCTGGATGAGCTCAGCGAACAATGCCGCCCCGGCCGGGAGTGCAACCACGAGCAGACCCGTGAACCGCGCCTGTGTCGTCGCCGCCCGGGCCTCGTCGGCAACCCGGTCGCGGTCCGCAGCCGCGGCAGCGAGGCGCCTCATGAGCGACGCCACGTCGCCGCCGGCGACCTGCTGGCTGAGCAGGGCCGAGGTCAGCGAGTCGATCCGCTCCGACCGGAGCCTCGAGCGCATCGCCGCCAGTGCATCAGCGGTGGAAGCACCCACCTCGAGATCGACCGCGACCCTGGAGAGCTCGGCCGAGGAGGGGCCGTCGAGCGAGCCGGGTGCGGCGACGAGCGCTCCGCGGACCGAGTGGCCTCCAGAGATCGCATCCGCGATCGCCGCGGCGACCTCCGGAACGGATCGCTCCACCGTCCGCCTGTATCGCTCCCGCCGGCGGGCGACCATCGCGCCGACGCACCATGGGCCGGCGGCTGCGGCGGCCGCGAGCGGGCCGATGCCCGCCAGCAGGATCGTCACCGCGGCGATCCCCCCGCTTCCGACCAGGGCGAGCCGTCGCTGCTCCTCGGCGCTCGGCGTGTAGCCCTCGCGTCCCGCGCGAGCGAGCGGCGCGATCGCCTCGCGCAGCCAGGCCGCCGATCGAGGCGCCGAAAGCACGGCCTCGCGTGCCGCGATCGCGATCAGGCCGCCCGCGAGCGCCGCGAGCGAGATCAGGAGCGCTTCGCCCAAGCCCGCTTCTCCTCGCCACCCAGCCTGTAGAGCCCGCGAACTCCCACCGAGCCGGCCGCCCGCACGACCTCGGCGACCTCGACCACCCGGCGGGAGCCGTCGCTGAGCCGTGCCAGGTGAATCACGAGATCGAGACCGCGGCCGAGCTGCTCGCGGATCGCCTGGTGGGGAAGGCCGACCCCCGCCATCAGCGCCAGAGTTTCGACCCGCCGGAGCGCGTCCTCGGGAGAGTTCGCGTGCACGGTCGACAGTGCGCCCTCGTGTCCCGTGTTTAGGGCCATCAGCAGGTCGAGCGCCTCCGCGCCGCGAACCTCGCCGATCACGATCCGGTCGGGCCGCATCCGAAGCGCCCCGCGCAGCAGGTCGCGGATGGTGACCCGTCCTCTGTCCTCAACGTTGGCGGGACGGCTCTCGAGCCGAACGATGTGCGGCTGCCTGAGCCGGAGCTCGGCGGCGTCCTCGATCGTCACCACGCGCTCGGTGGGTTCGATGAACGCCGAGAGTGCGTTCAGCAGCGTCGTCTTCCCGGAGCCGGTTCCCCCGCTCACCAGGATGCTCCGCCGGGCGGCGACCGCCACCGCAAGCTCATCGTGAAGCTCCGCCGTCAGCGTCCCGAGCTCGACGAGCTCCCGAGGCCCGGGTCGCGCAGCCGAGAACCGGCGGATCGAGAGCGACGGCCCATCGACGGCGAGCGGTGGGATGATCACGTGCACCCGCGAGCCGTCCTCGAGTCGCGCATCGACCATCGGACTGAGCTCGTCGACTCGGCGCCCGAGCGGGGTGAGGATGCGCTCGATCGCGTCCCGGAGCGCCTGCTCGGATGCGAACCGGACCTCGGTCCGCTCGATCCGTCCGGAGCGCTCGACGTAGACGCGCTGGTGACCGTTGACCATCACCTCCTCCACGGCGGGATCTGCGAGGAGCTCCTCGAGCGGGCCGAGGCCGACGGCCTCGCGAAGAATCAGCTCGACCAGTCGGCCTCGGGTCTGGGGCTGGAGGACCGCCGCGTCAAACTCGACGAGCTCCCGGACCGCCTCGGGGAGGGGTGCGGGCTTCGCGCCCACCGCCGCGGCCTCGGCTCGGCGGCGCTCGATCAGCCGTCCTCGCAGCTCCGCGGCGAGCCGGTCGAGATGTCTGCGACGGACCTCCTCGTTCACCCTTTCCTGAGCGATCCGGTGGACGGCTTCGCCCCCGATCCGTGACAATCGAGGCATGGCCGAGATCGAGGTCCGGCAGGCGGACATCACCGAGCTCGAGGTCGATGCGATCTCGAACGCCGCTAACACACAGCTGCGACACGGTGGCGGCGTCGCCGGCGCGATCTCCCGGGCGGGCGGCCCCGCGGTCCAATCCGAGAGCGACGAGGTCGCCCCGATCGGGCTCGGGGAGGCGGTCGGGACGACCGCCGGTGAAATGCCAAGCCGCTGGGTGATCCACGCGGCGACGATGGAGCGTGGCGGGCCGACGTCCGCCGAGGTCATCCGGCGCGCGACCGCGAGCACCCTGGCGAAGGCAGACGAGCTCGGCGCGAGGACCCTCGCACTCGTCGCCTTCGGGACCGGCGTCGGTGGATTCCCGCTGGAGGAGGCTGCTCGGATCGAGGTCGAGGAGGTGCGCCGCCACCTGAACGGCGAAAGCGGGTTGGAGCTGGTGATCTTCGCGGTCCACGGCGACGAGGCCGAGGCCGCGTTCAAGGCTGCGGCAGGAGCCTGATCTCACGCCCAGCCGCTTGGGCCGCGATCAGTGCGAGCGCCTGCTCCTCGGTGACCGCGAGGGTCGCCGACCATCCCTCCCCGGGACCGGCGGGACCGTGGAGGGCGAGCAGCTTGACGGAGGAGGCGGCGATGCGAGCGTGGGCCGAGGATCCCAGTCCCGCCTGCCGTGAGACGACGACGTCCACCCTGCTCCCCTCCGGTGACGATCCGCCGATCAAGAGCGCCTCGGCTCCGGCGACAGGCACTTGCACGGGCCGGCGCCCGGATCCCACCGGCGCCGGCGGGGGTGGCTCGACGTCGGGGATCTGCAATTGAGCGTCCAGTACGTAGCTGCCGGGTGGAATCGTCGCCATCGGGGCTCGGCCGATCGCCTCGGCGGGGCTCGCGATCGCGCCCGGCGGGATGAATCTCGCGGGAACGCGACGGATCGACATCTCCGCTCGCGCCCGCTCCGGCCCGAGCGGCTCCCCCGATCGCAGCTCGGCACTGCTGACGACCACCGGCCGCAACGGTCCGTACCGGCCCTCGACCCGGGAGCGATAGCGACCTGCGACGGTCGCCGCCAGGATCGCGCAGATCAGTGCAGCGGCGAGGAAGCCGAGCGCGCGAGCGCGCCTGCTCATGCCGCGCGCGCGTAGCCGGGCTCGGCGAGCGGCAACTCGAGCGCGGCCACCGAGCCACCCCCCGTATGACACAGCGCGAAGCGGCCACGATGAGCGCTCGCGACCTCAGTCACCACGTCGGTGCCGTGTCCGCGGCGGGGATCGGCCCATTTCCCGCCGGAGCCCCGGGCCCCGTCGCCCCCACCCGTCTCCCCCGAGCCATTCGCGACCGTGATCCGCACCCTGCTCGCCACCCGCGCTCCGGTGACCACCAGGGGCGGACCGCCGTGCTCGAGGGCGTTCGCGATCAGGTTGTCGAACGCCTGCGCGAAGCGGACGGGATCGCCCTCGACGGGCGCTGGGCCTGCGTCCCAGTAGAGACGGAAGCCGCCGGCCGGAGCGGCCGCGTGACGCCAGCGCTCGAGGCAGGCGAAGACGTGCTCACGACAGGAGAACCGTCGCGACCCGGTCGACCCCTCGCCCCCGTTGACCGCCCGGTCCAGGTCGTCGAGCGCCGTAGTGATCAGCTCGAGCAGCCCACGCCGACCGGCGGCGGAGGGCTGGGAAGCTGGCCGAGCAGGAGGATCCTCTAGCAAGACCAGGGCCTGCAGAGGTCGCCGAAGCTCGTGCAGAGCCCGATTCAGGGAGCGCCTGTGCCCGGGGGTGATCACCCTCCGAGCAGGCGGTAGCCCACACCCCAGCAGTTGAACACGTAGCGGACGCCGTTCGGGTCGAGCTTGCGCCGCAGGCGGCTCGCGTGTGAGTCCAGGGTCCGGGTACGACCCATCGAGCGAAACCCCCAGACGTCGCGGAGAAGCTCCTGCTTCGTGAACACCCGATGCGGCTCGGAGGCGAGGGTGCGAAGCAGCGCGAACTCCTTGTTCGCGAGCTGGACCTCGCGATCCCCTACCCGTACCCGGCGCGTCACGGGATCGACCGTGAGCTCTCCGACCTGAACCGGGCCGGCCCGGTGTCCCTGCCGCCGGCGCAGAACCGCGGCGACCCTGGCGACCAGCTCGGGATAGTGAAAGGGCTTCGAGACGAAGTCGTCAGCACCCGCCTCGAACCCGCGCAGCCGGTCGGCCTCGCTGCACCGTCCGGAGAGCACGAGCACGGGCAGGTCGGGATCGAAGCGATCCTCGGCCCGTCGGATCTCGCGAAGTACGTCGATTCCCGGGGCGTCCGGCAGCCCGAGGTCGAGGATCATCAGGTCGGGATGGTTGTAGCCGCAGAGGCGGAGAGCATCAGAGGCGCTCGGCGCCGGCAGGGCGCGGTAGCGATCAGCAGTCAGGTGGTCGCAGAGGAGCTCGCGCGTCATGTCATCGTCCTCGCACACCACTACCGTTGCGAGCTCTTCGACCTGGGGGAGCACGCCCCCTTAAGGGGATGGGCGCCGAGAACTCTCCCCTCGGCATTGCCACCCCCGATCGGCGCCCCGCCCCTCCACCGGGGGCCAGCGGACTCTACTGTCCCCCGTAGACCTTCGTCTCGAGCTGCTTCTGCTGGCGCTCGAACTCCTCCTGCGCCTCGAGGGCGGCGGGGCCGGCCTCGTACT
>DASUYK010000003.1:0-2534 GCA_036377415.1 Solirubrobacterales bacterium | reverse complement strand
GGCGTATGCCTCGTACCACTCGAGCTGTGTGAACTCGGGCTGGTGCTTGTAGGAGATGCCCTCGTTCCGGAAGTCCTTGCCGAGCTCGTAGACCTTGTCGATCCCGCCGACCACCAGCCGCTTCAGGTAGAGCTCCGTGGCGATCCGCAGGTAGAGGTCGCGGTCGAGCGCATGGTGGTGGGTGGTGAACGGACGGGCGAGGGCACCACCGTAGAGGGGCTGCAACACCGGGGTCTCGACCTCGACGAACCCTCGCGAGTCGAACCAGCGGCGAACCTCGGCGATCACCTGGGCGCGCTTCAGGAAGAGCTCGCGGGTCTCCTCGTTCGCGATCAGGTCGAGCTCGCGGTGGCGGTAGCGGGTCTCGAGGTCCTCCAAGCCGTGGAACTTCTCCGGCGGGGGGCGGAGGCTCTTCGAGAGCAGCTCCCAGGCGTCGGCGCGGATCGAGAGCTCTCCGCGCTTCGAGGCGAAGACGATCCCCTCGATCCCGACGATGTCCCCGATGTCGAGGGAGAGCAACCCCTCGTAGGCCTCGCCGAGCTCGTCGACCCTGGCCTGGATCTGGATCTGCCCCGTCCCGTCCCGGAGGTCGAGGAAGGAGGCCTTGCCGTGCCCCCGGCGGGCGATCAGCCGCCCGGCGACCCGATAGCGGTCGCCGGTCTCCTCACCGGCCTCGATCTCCTCGTGCGATTCGCGAACCGCGGCGATCTCGGTTCGGTCGGGAAAGGCGTGCGGGAACGGCTCGATCCCCTGCTCTCGCAGCCTCTCGAGCTTCGCCCGCCGCTCGGCGAGCAGGTCCGATCGCTCGCGCTCTGGCTCCTCGTTCACGACGCGGAGCCTATTGCGCGGCCCTACGCGGCCTCGATCTTCGTGACCTTGAGCTTCTTCTTCGGCCCGCGCGGGGTCTCGACCGTGACGACGTCGTTCTTCTTCGTGCCGAGAAGAGCCTTGCCGACCGGCGACTCGTTGGAGAGCTTGTGCTCCAGCGGGTCCGCCTCGGCGGAACCGACGATCTGGAACTTCTGGGACTTGCCCGACTTCTGATCCTTGACGTGGACCACGGCGCCGACGCCGACGGTCTCGGTGTCGATATGCGTCTTGTCGATCACGGCGGCCCGGCGGACGCGGTCCTGGAGCGAGGCGATCCGCTGCTCGAGCATCGCCTGCTCGTTCTTCGCGTCGTCGTACTCGGAGTTCTCCGCGATGTCCCCGAACTCCCGCGCCTGCTTGATGCGATCGGCAACCTCGCGGCGCTTGTCGGTCTCCAGGTACTCGAGCTCCTCCTTGAGCTTCTCGAGCCCCTCAGGGGTGATCAGTGTCTCGCGCACCAACTCTCTCCCTTGATTCGTCAGTTATACGGTCGGTGAAAGCCCTGCTATCAGGCGAAAAATGAGCCCGCGCCAACGGGGGATACCCCGCAACGGCCCGGGCGAAGCGCGACAGTATAGCGCCGCCCTCGCGGGTGGTCGAGGCGCTCGATCAGGCGGCCAGCGCGGCTTGCAGCGCGGCGCTGACGCGGGACGGATCCTCGATCTGCGGGTAGTGACCGAGGTCCTCGAACCGGGTGAGCGGCGCCGCCGGCCTGAGCTCGAGAACCGCGTCCAGGACCCGTTCGGTCGCGACCGGGTCGAGCATCCCCCAGGCGAGGTGGATCGGCTGCTCCCAGTCCCGAAGCGCGCCGTGCCAGCGCTCCGCATGCCGGAAGCGCTCCTCCATGTAGGCGATCGTCCTGTGGTTGAGCGTCCGCCCACCACCGGCGCAGATCAACGCCCACTGATCCTCCGCCTCCTCGTCCGTCAGCGGGTGGCCCGGCGAGAAGATCGAGCCGAACTGCTGGCGGAAGAAGCGCTCGCTGGAGAGGCGCGAGAAGATCGGGCCGATCGGGCTGCGGAGGATCCGCTGCGCGAGCGTCGGGCTCGCCGCGCCCTGGACCATCGACCCGTTGAGCAGCAGCGCCCCGCGGAGGTCCATCTCCAGCGACCCGTCGATGTCGCGCGCGATCAGCTCGGTCGCGACCGAGGTGCCCATGTCGTGGGCGACGAGGAAGACCGGAGTCGTGGGATCCGTTCGCCGGACCAGCTCCTCGACCAGGTCCGCCTGCCAGTGCAGGGTGTAGCGATGGTCGCGCGGCTTCTCGGAGAGCCCGAAGCCGAGGAAGTCCGGGGCGATCACGCCGTGCTCGGTCTCCTCCTCGAGCAGGAGCCGCCAGTCGTAGGAGCTCGACGGGAACCCGTGCAGGAGGAGCAGGAGCGGTCCGCGGCCGCCGCGCCTGAAGACGTGGATGCGGCGGCCGCGGAACTCCTGATCCGCACCGCGCTCCCGCCACGCCGCGACCCGCGATGTCAGGGACATGTGCGCGCCCGTTGGGGGCATCAGGCCGCCGCCGGCAGGCGGTCGAGGTCCGCGACCAGAGCTCGGGCCGCGCCGAGGTCGTCTGTCCCCTGGAGGGCCTCTCTGGTCGAGCGATCGGCTTCGAGACGCTCGAGGTACCAGGGGTAGAACTTGCGCAGATAGCGGGCGGCCCGATCGGAGCC
>DASUYK010000002.1:0-13926 GCA_036377415.1 Solirubrobacterales bacterium | reverse complement strand
GCATCCGCTCGTTCGGTGAACTCGTCCATGCGCACCACCTTGTTGCCTTGCAAGGTCCACAGCATGTAGGAGCGCGTATTCACCTCGACTCCGCTTCCGCGCCCGCGTCCGGAGACGTGGGTCTTGACAAGCACGCGGTCGCCGGCGTCGATGGTCTCCTCGTAGGTCACTTCGAGATCCTCAAAGCTGTCTTCCCACCGCTCCATCGTGGCCCGAACCGCAGTGATCCCTTCGGCTTGCCCCTCCTGAGTCGGGTTCCAGACGATCTTCGGGTCCGCGTGAGCAAGCGCCCCGTCCAAGTTGCCGCTGGCGCAGGCCTGCAAGAACCGTTGCGCGATCTCCACGTTCTCCTCCGACATCGCCTACTCCCGCAGCCCGGCGGCTTCGTTGGTCCGAGCCCACTCGATGATGTTCTGCGAGCCGTCGATGACGGTGCCGTTGTCGAGTACGAGCGTGGGCACCTTGTAGTTGCCGGTCAGGCGCTTGATCCGACGACGGCCTGGAAAGAGCGGATCGGTCCGGTAGCAACCACCGGTCCTGACTACCTCCGG
Source organism: Solirubrobacterales bacterium (assembly GCA_036377415.1). Lineage (GTDB taxonomy): Bacteria > Actinomycetota > Thermoleophilia > Solirubrobacterales > 70-9 > DASUPK01. The sequence goes on along the minus strand of DASUYK010000002.1, from coordinate 13,375 downwards.
CTCGTAGCCCGCATTGATCAAAGCTTGATGGGCCTCACCGCAAGCGTGGCCCCGATCGGGACGGAAAGTCCCCCAGCAGACGTAGAGCTTCATCGCTCCTCGCAGTATCCCCTGATCCCTTGGTGGAGGTCCGCGATCGGACGCCTCACACGTGGGGCCGCTCGCTCGGCGCTCGGGAGTCGTCTTCGCCCAGCCACCACCCGAAGACAACCCCGAAAAGGAGGATGGGGAAACAGATCATCCCGGGGAGTTCGACCATCTCCCCGATACCGAGGCCTGCCCACTGGCTCCCCGCCCAGAGGGCGAAGGCCAGGAGGCCGAGGAAGACCACCATCGCAGCGAGGTCTCGCACGAAGCCTTGGGGATCTCGCTGGAAGCGTCGCATGGGCAACTCACCAGACTCAGCAGGCACGCCGAATCTTCCCGCCTCCCTCTTGCCGATCCAGAAGGCTGGGCGCCCGCGCGGTATCGCCTACCGGGGCGGGTGGCGTCCGAGCCCGCAGACCGCCGCTTGGTCGCCCGCATACGGGCGCGTATATGCGGCGTTTTCTCGGAGCGCCCAGGGCGACGTGACCGACGAAGAGAAGAGAATCGTGGCGGCGATGCAGGAGTCACTGGCCACCTTCGCCCGACTCCGCGAACAGATGCGTGAGGGAGGCCCGCAAGCCGTAGTAACTTCGCTCAAATCGATGCCCGACGATGACATTCGACAGATCCTGTTCGCGCTCGTGGTGACGACGGAGCGTGTCGAGGGACAAGGCTGAGGCTCCGACCCGCGGGTGTCGGAAAGGGCCGCGAACGGCGGCACCGTCGACGACGAGGAATCCGGCTTCGCTTGCAGGGAATGGCGAGCAGCCGCACTCCGGTGTGATCTCGGTGGTCTGCACAGAGGGCGAGCGCACCTCGGGGCGCTTCAATCGGAGCATGGCAGGGATCTCTCCACCTCCCCGCTGTGCCCACTGCCGGGAACCGCTCGGCCTCTGGGAGCCGATCCTCGTTGAGGATCGTCCCGACCCGACGACATGGCTTCAGCTGGCGGGAGGCGACGAACCGCCTTCCGAGCCGGTCCGGCACGTCGAGTGCGCCCGCGACACGGACCGAGGCCGAATCCATAGGAGCCCCGGCGCCAGGGGCACTCCCTAATCCGGCAGCCCGGCGGCCTCCAGGGCTCGCTCCCGCGCCCAGAAGAGCTTCCAGCGTGAGACTTTTCCGCGCGTGACCCAGAGGACGTACCAGGCGCGGGCCTCGGTCGCGGCGCCGTCGGTCTCGTCGCTGAACGTTCCGTGCACCCCGAGGAAGACCCGGCCGCCGCCCCCCTCGGCCATCTCCTCGACGTCGGCATGAACCTTCTCCCAGACGGCGAGGAACGCGTCCCACCAATTTCGCACCTGCGCCCGCCCGTGATACATCCCTCGGCTCTTGGGCCAGCCGTCCCGATCATCGAACTCGACGTCGGGAGTGAGGCAGGCCAGAAACGCATCCGGATCACGTCGGTTCAGGGCATCGACCATCTCCTGAACGACCTCGATGTTCCGCTGCGACATCGCCCGGCAGTATCGCCGGATCTGCGCGGCGGCGAGGAGACCGCGCGGGGACTCTTGCCCGAGCTGGCTCTACGGTGGGAATGGGCGCGGTCGAACGCGATTAGTTTCGGCGCTCGCGCCGGTCTATACCGCAAGAGACACTGGCTGACGGCCGGAGCAACCCGGATTGCTAGAAAGCAATCTCAAGGGAACGGGCCGGGAGGCCCTGAAGCGGCCGCCGAGAAGAGAAAGGATTCCGGATGACGAGACGCCTCGCCCGCCTCGCCGATATCGCGTATCGCCGCCGCGGCCGGATGGTCCTCGGATGGATCATCGCTGCGATCCTGATCATCGGGCTCGGCTCCTCCCTGGCCGGCGAATACGAGGCCGACTACCAGACACCGGGATCGGAGTCGAAGGCGGCGAGCGACCTCACCGAGGAGCGCTTCGACGGTTACTCCGGCCAGGAGATCTACGTCGTTGCGAAGGATGCCGCTGGCTTTGCCAGCCCGGCGGCGGCAGAGGAGCGTCTGCAGCCGTTCTTTGACGAAGCCGAGAAGGTCGATCACGTTGATCCTCATGTCACCCCGATTCGGGTCTCGGACAACGGTCAGATCGTGTCGACCACGCTCCCGTTGACGGTCGACGGGTGGGAGGTCGAGAAGGAGGACGGCGAGAAGCTAATCGACGCGGCCGAGGGGAACAGCGGCGACGGGCTCGAGATCAAGCTCGGCGGGGATCCGATCTACACCGCGCAGGAGCAGGCCAGCCCCGAGGGGATCGGATTCCTCGGGGGCGCGATCGTCCTACTGATCGCCTTCGGCTCCGTGGTCGCGGCCGGGCTGCCGCTTGCGATCGCGTTGATCGGCCTTGGGATCTCGTCCGGGGGCCTGATCGCGCTGCTCGCCAACGTGGTCGACGTTCCAGACTGGACGACCGCCGTCTCCGGCCTGATCGGAATCGGGGTCGGAATCGACTACTCGCTGCTCGTCCTCACCCGGTTCCGCGCCGGCATGCACGCCGGCAAGGACCGTCACGATGCCGTTGTCGAGGCGGTCACCACCGCCGGGCGCAGCGTGATCATCGCCGGTCTGACCGTCGTGATCGCCGTCCTCGGTCTGTCGCTCACCGCCCTGCCCTACATGTACGGGGTCGCTATCTCGGCCTCCCTCGCTGTCCTGGTCGTGATGCTTGCTGCTGTCAGCCTCCTGCCGGCGCTTCTCTCGTACCTCGGACCGAGGGTTGACCGCCTCCGGATCCCGTTCCTCGGCCGGACGCTGAGGACCGAGGGAGACAGCGAGTCGCCCGCGGCGCGGTGGAGCCATGCGGTCCAGCGGCGTCCGTGGACCGCCGCGATCGTCGCAACCGCGATCCTGCTTGCGCTCGCGGCCCCCGCGCTGGGAATGCGGCTCGGGTTCCCGGACGCCGGCAACGACCCGAAGGACACGATGACCCGGCAGTCCTACGACCTGAACACAGAGGGGTTCGGGCCGGGGACCAACGGGCCGCTGGTGATCGCGGCCGAGCTGTCCGGCCCCGACGACGAGGCGGCGGTCGACTCCTTCGCGGAGCGCCTCCGCAGCGAGTCCGAGGTCGCCTTCGTTCCGCCTCCCCAAATCAACGAAGAGGGGGACGCGGCGATCGTCACGGTGATCCCCGAGGGTTCTCCCCAGGACGAGGAGACGGAGGATCTGGTCACCCACATCCGGACGACGGTCGCGCCCGAGGCCTTCAGGGGGACCGGCGTGATCGCCGAGGTCGGGGGTGTGACCGCCGCGCTCGAGGACCAGAGCGAATACATCAAGGACCGGATGCCGGTGTTCATCATCGGGGTGGTCGGGCTCTCCTTCCTCCTCCTGCTCGTTGCCTTCCACTCGCCGCTGATCTCGCTCAAGGCGGGCGTGATGAACCTGCTGTCCGTGAGCGCGGCCTACGGCGTGATGACCCTCTTCGCTCAGGGCGGGGCGCTCGGTGAGCTGATCGGCCTCGATCGTGAGGTGCCGATCGCGCCGTTCATGCCGGTGATGATGTTCGCGATCCTCTTCGGGCTCTCGATGGACTACGAGGTCTTCCTGATCTCCAGGATCCGCGAGGAGTACCTGAAGGATGGGGACACCCGCAGGGCGGTCGCCGACGGGCTCGCCAAGACGGCCCGGGTGATCACCGCCGCAGCAGCGGTCATGGTCGTCGTCTTCCTCGCCTTCCTGGCGGCGCCGGACACCTTCCTGAAGCTGTTCGGGATCGGGCTCGCCGCGGCGATCTTCCTCGACGCGACCGTCGTCCGGATGGTCCTGGTACCCGCGGTGATGCAGCTGCTCGGCAGCCGCAACTGGTGGATACCCGCGTGGCTCGAGCGGATCCTGCCGCGGCTCGACGTGGAGCGGGTCGCCGTCGGCGGCGCGGAGGGGCGGCCGTAGGCCAGCGGCCTGGCCTCGGCAGCTCGTAGACCCGGAAAGGCGAAGGGCCACCTCTTGGGGGTGGCCCTTCGCTTTCGACGCGGTTCTGAACGGGCGTGGGATTGACGGTGGGGCGGGACAGCTCCCACCTCCCTTGCTCGCCGGTGCCCGGGTTGGATTCCGCCGGGTGGCCGCGTGCCACCCACCGGCCCCTTGGGCCCTATTCAAAGACCCCCATGGGGGCCTTCCAGCGCCCGGGCCTAGCGGCCCTGCACCTCCGGCGTCCCGTTAAGCATGGAATTCAAGTTAGGACCACCTCCTTTCTCCGGTCTCCCTATTGAAGCAGGCGATTCGGCCGGGCCGACGATCAAACGGGTCGCGCCTCGCCTCCGGCTCGGCGCGCCCTCGCATCTCTAGAGTGCCGGTCCGATGAGCCCCCGCGGATCGCTCGCACTCACCCTCCTGATGGTCCTGGTTGCCGGCGCTTTCGCCGGCTGCGGCGGAGGCTCCGAGCAGGTCAGCGCCGAGGAACTGGTGGAGAGGGGCGACCGGATCTGCTTCGAGGAGCGCCGCCAGTTCGATCAGATCCAGGCGGAGCCGCTGACCAGCGCGGCCGTCGGCGAGCAACAGGCGGCGCAGCTGCTCGCGGTCACGGAGGGCGCGCAGGCGGACCTCCGCGACCTCGAGCCTCCGGATGAGATCCGCGACCGCTACGAGCGCTATCTCGACGGGCGGGACGAGGTCGGTGATCTGCTCGAGGAGGGCAGGGAGGCGGCGGAGCGCAGGGACGGGGATGTGTACGGGAAGGCTCAGGAGGAAGCGGCCGCCGGCGCGGCCGGTCGCCAGCAGCTCGCCCGGCAGCTCGGGTTCACCGTCTGCAGCCAGGGAACCCGAACGCCGTAGTTAGCGGCGCGCCCGCGCCAGGTACGCGAAGCCGACCGCCATCGCGAGGTTGCCCGCACCGGCGAACCAGAGGCCCGCGCGGGCGCCCGGGCGCGAGAACGCGGTCGAGCGGGACCAGAGGATGTCGGTCGCGAGCTCCGTGCCGCGGAGCCATGACAGGGCCCACCAGTCCTTCGTGCGGTCACGGCGATGAGCAACCAGGTGTGCCGCCGAGAAGGTGAGCCAGATCGGTGCGCAGCGCCGAAAGAGCTCGCGGGCGTCGTCGGAAGGCTCCCTGTGCCCGAGCGCCTTCAGTGTGGCCGACGGCGCGAGCAGGGCGCCGGATCCGAGGAGCAGATCGAAGGCGATCATGTTCCGATTGAGCTTGCGCAGCTCGCGATCCAGGGTCATCGATCCGATCCAATCACAGTGGCGTCGAGATTTGCGGAAGGGAATCCCGCCTCGGTAGCGAAATGAGCCGCCGTGGCACGGACTGCGACCAAGGCCCACCCGGCGCGAAAGAGCCTCTCGGACTTCATCACCGAGCGATTCGACGACTTCTCGCGCTCCCAGAAGGACGTCGCCCGCTACATCGTCGACCACCTCGATGAGGCGGCGTTTCAGACCGCCGAGGAGCTGGCGCGGCGGGCCAACACCTCGTCGTCGACCGTGGTCCGCTTCTCACAGGCCCTCGGCTTCGACGGCTATCCCGAGCTTCAGCAGGCGGCGATCGAGGAGTACCGCCACAAGGTCGCCGAGGGCGCCCCGAACGGCAACGGGGGAGGGGGCGGCGGCGCCGCGGCGCTCTTCAACTTCGACCATTCGGAGTTCGAGGCCTCGCTCGGCGCCGATTACGCGAACATCGAGGAGACCGCCCGGAGTCTGACCCGCGAGCAGATCGAGGCCTCCGTCTCGGCTCTCGCCACGGCCAGACGGGTCCTGATCGTCGGGGTCGAGCAGATGGCCTTCTTCGCCAGCTACCTGCGCCACCTGCTCGGGCTGCTCGACATCCGGACCGAGATCGTCGCCTCACCGAGCCAGGACAACATCCAGAAGCTCTCCCGCATGGACGAGGACACGCTGCTCGTCGTGCTCACCGCGGGGCGAGCCCATCCGCTGATCCTGCGCGCCCTGAAGCTCGCCCGTCACCGCCGGGCACGCACCCTCTCGATCACGGACGCGACGCTCTCGGATGTCGCCGAGCACTCCGAGCTGATGCTCTACTACTCGTCGAACGGCCCGAGCTACATTCGCTCGAACGCGGCGCTGATGGGCCTCGTCCAGGCGCTCGCGCATGGCGTGTACTCGCGAGATGAGGCTGCGCACCGGGACCGGATCCGCGCCTTCAAGCTCAAGTAGGGAACGGTGCAAGCAGCCGCAGGCCCGGGGGGCGATCCGGACCTGCAGCCTGATCTCAGGGGCCCGGGGGAGGACCCCAAACTTGCTTACGCCACCTCACCCAGCTGTGCCCCTATGGGCGAGGTACAACGAGGTTGCCCACCCACCAACGAGGTAAACGTCGATCCGGCGGCGGTGCTCTCCTCGCCGCTTGTGCCGGTGCATCGGGCGCTGCAGACTCGCCGCATCGGCCGCCTTCTACTATGGGATTCGCAATGACGGAGCGAGCCACATTCCGAGTGAAGACGGGCTTGGCCGAGATGCTCAAGGGCGGGGTGATCATGGACGTCACGACCGCGGAGCAGGCGAAGGTCGCCGAGGATGCGGGCGCCTGCGCGGTGATGGCGCTCGAGCGCGTTCCAGCAGATATCCGAAGTCAAGGCGGGGTGGCGCGAATGTCAAACCCGGCCGTGGTCAAGGAGATCCAGGAGGCCGTGACCATCCCGGTGATGGCGAAGGCCCGGATCGGGCACTTCGCCGAGGCCCAGGTCCTCCAGTCGCTCGAGGTGGACTACATCGACGAATCCGAGGTGCTCACCCCGGCCGACGAGTCGAACCACATCGACAAGCTCGCCTTCGAGGTCCCGTTCGTCTGCGGAGCGACCAACCTGGGCGAGGCCCTGCGGCGGATCGGCGAGGGCGCGGCGATGATCCGTTCGAAGGGCGAGGCCGGGACAGGGAACATCGTCGAGGCGGTTCGCCACATGCGAGAGATCACCGACGGGATAAAGCGGCTCGGCTCGCTGCGGCGCGAGCAGCTCGCGTCGGCCGCGAAGGAGCTTCAGGCGCCGCTGGACGTCGTCCAGGATGTTGCCGAGCGCGGCTGGCTGCCGGTGCCCCTTTTCTGCGCGGGCGGCATCGCGACGCCCGCCGACGCTGCCCTGATGATGCAGCTGGGCGCGGAGGGCAACTTCGTCGGCTCGGGGATCTTCAAGAGCGAGGACCCGCCCCGGCGGGCGCGCGCGATCGTCGAGGCGACGACACATTTCAAGGACGCGGAGCGCGTCGCCCGCGCATCGATGGAGCTGGGTGACGCGATGCCCGGCCTGGAGATCGAGGCCCTGGCCGGGGACGGCGGGCTGCTCCAGGGTCGAGGCGTTTGACGAGCGACAGATGCGAGGGTGCTCCGCAGATGCGAGGGGGCGCGCAAGCCCCACCCGCCTGACGCGAGAGGAGCAACCGGTGAGATTGAGAATCGGCGTCCTCGCGGTCCAGGGCGACTTCGGGGCCCACCGGCGAATGCTCGAGTCGCTGGGTGCGGCGACCACGGAGATCCGGGCGCCGGAGCAGCTCCACGACCTGGACGGGCTGGTGATCCCGGGTGGCGAGTCGACCACGATCTCGATGGGCATGGAGCGCGACGGGCTGGACGATGCGGTTCGCGCCCACCACCGGGCGGGTCGCCCGATCCTCGGCAGCTGCGCCGGGATGATCGTCTGCGACCGCGACCACCTCGGTCTCGCCGACTACCTCTGCCGGCGGAACGCATTCGGCCGCCAGCTTCAGAGCTTCGAGCAGGATCTCTCGATCGAAGGTCTCGGCGAGGAGCGTGTCAGGGCCGTCTTCATCCGGGCACCCTGGGTCGAGGAGCACGGTCCGAGCGTCGAGGTGCTCGCCGAGATCGATGGGCATCCGGTCGCCGTCCGCGACGGCGGCATCCTCGCGGTCGCCTTCCATGCCGAGCTCACGGACGACAGCCGGCTGCACGCCCTCTTCATGGCGCTGTGCACCGCGGCGCGAACTGGCGATCGCGCCCGCCGCTAGGTTTCCGCGGGCATGAGGGATCCCCGCGTCACCGCGCTTGCCCGGATTCTCGTCCGCCACTCGACGAGGGTGCGGGAGGGCGACGTGTGCACGATCGAGGGGGAGTCGGCCGCCGAGCCGCTGCTCCAGGCCATCTACGAGGAGGTACTTCGGGCGGGCGGGAACCCGATCGTTCAGATGGCGATGGAGGGTCAGGCCGGCGCCTACTTCGAGCACGCGTCGGATGCACAGCTCGAGTGGGTCTCGCCGGTCGCCCGATGGGCGGTCGAGAACGCCGACGTCCGGATCGCCGTGATGGCGAGCCAGAACACGCGCGCGCTCTCGGCGGTTCCCCCCGAGCGCCAAGCGAAGCGCCAGGCCGCCACACAGGAGCTGATGAAGCGGGCGATGGAGCGGAGCGCGGAGGGCGTCTACCGGTGGGCCCTCACTTTGTTTCCGACCCACGCCTACGCCTCGGAGGCCAGCCTCAGCCTCGCGGCGTTCGAGGATTTCTACTACGGCGCCTGCCTGGCGACCGAGGAGGACCCGGTCGAGGCCTGGGCGCGGCAATCCGAGGAGACCGAGCGGCTGGCGGAATGGGTCGAGGGCCGCAGGGAGGTGCACATCAGCGGCGAGGGGACCGATCTTCGGATCGGGATCGAGGGGCGGAAGTTCATCGCCGCCGGCGGAAAGCACAACATGCCCGACGGCGAGTTCTTCACCGGCCCGGTCGAGGACTCGGCGGAGGGCGAGATCATCTTTCACCTGCCGGCCTCCTACGCGGGCCGGGAGGTGGCCGGGGTCAGGTTCCGGTTCGAGGGGGGCAGGGTCGTCGACGCCTCCGCCGAGAAGGGCGAGGACTTCCTGATTCAGATGCTCGACACCGACGAGGGAGCCCGCCGGCTGGGTGAGCTCGGAATCGGCACCAACTACGGGATCACGGAGGGTACCGGCGAGATCCTCCTCGACGAGAAGATCGGCGGGACCGTTCACCTCGCGGTCGGCCGTTCATATCCCGAGACCGGTGGGGTGAACGAGTCGGCGATCCACTGGGACATGATCTGCGACCTCCGCCGGGGCGGACGGATCGACGTCGACGGAAAGCCGCTTCAGCGCGACGGCCGGTTCGTGGTCTAGAGCACAGGTTCGACAGCGGCGCTGCAGGGTCGCCCCGTCGCTCCTCATCTCGGGGACGTTGAGCAAAAAAAGGGCCTGAGCACCTCGCTCATCTGACGCGAACCGGCCCCGGGCGGCGGAAACCGCCTCGGGGCCGGTTCGGCGCAACTTCGATCCCGGGAGGGGTTCTAGGGGCGACAACGGCAGGAGCTCGGCCGGGGAGAACGAGCCCTCCTGCACGTCGGAAAGGGAGGGACAAGATGAACGGACGCAAGTTGGGCCTGATGGTCGCGGCCCTGTGCCTTGGTCTCGTCCTCGCGGCCCCTGCCGCAGAGGCGAGGAAGAAGGTGATCACCAAGACCTTCAGCGTCGGAGTCGGCAGCCCTTCGGGCGGGGTCCCGATTCCGATCCCCGACGGCGCCGGTCAGGCGACGCAGCTGGTTCGCTCGGCGATCAAGGTCAAGGGACTCAACCCGCGAGGGAAGATCAAGGACGTCAACGTCGGGGTGCGCGCACAGCACCAGTCGGCGAGGGACCTCGAGTTCTACCTCGCTACCCCGAGGGGAGTGATCAACCTCTCGCACGACGTCGGGGGCACCGGAAACAACTACGGTGCGGGACCGGAGAGCTGCGCGGGGATCCTCACGGTGTTCGACAGCAACACGCCGACGCGAATCGACACCCCCGGATTGGAGGCGCCGTTCGCGGGCACCTTCGCTCCGATGGAGAGCCTCGGCCTGCTGAACGGGCTGGGCGACAAGAAGGCGACCAACGCGAGTTGGTCCCTGCTGGTCGAGGACGACGACAACACGAGCCCGGCGGGGACGCTGCTCTGCTGGACGCTGACGGTCAGGGCGACGAACCCGAAGTAGTGGCCTCGGAGAAGGGAATGACGGGGCGCCTTCGGCGCCCCGTCTCGCCCCGGCGCGCTCTTAGAATCGAGTCGATGTCCGGTCACTCGAAGTGGTCATCGATCAAGCACAAGAAGGGCGCCGCCGACGCAAAGCGGGGCAAGCTCTTCACGAAGCTCGCCCGGGCGATCACCGTCGCCGCTCGGGACGGCGGGGGCAACGTCGACGCGAATCCGGCTCTCGGCCTCGCCGTCCAGAAGGCGCGGGACGCCTCGATGCCGAAGGACAACATCCAGCGCGCGATCGACCGGGGCAGCGGCGAGGGGAGCGATGCCGCGGCGATCGAGAGCGTCGTCTACGAGGGCTACGGCCCCGGCGGCGCCGCGATTCTCGTCGAGGCGTTGACGGACAACCGCAATCGCACCGGGTCTGAGGTGCGCCACGCATTCGAGAAGCACGGTGGCAGCCTCGGTGAGCCGGGGTCGGTCGCCTGGCAGTTCGAGAAGCGCGGCGTGATCCTCGTCGACGGCGAGCGTTACGGCGAGGACGACCTGATGCCGGCGATCGACGCTGGCGCGGAGGACGTCTCCGAGGACGGCGACCTGCTCAAGATCATCACGGCGGCAAGCGACCTCTCCGCCGTTCGCTCGGCGCTGGAGGGAGCCGGGGTGGAGGTGCAGTCGGCCGAGCTCTCGATGGAGCCGAAGACCACGGTGGACGTCGGCGAGTCGGACGCTCCCGGACTGCTTCGTCTGATGGACACGCTCGAGGAGCACGACGACGTCGACTCGGTCCACGCGAACTTCGACGTCCCGGAGGAGATCCTCGAGAAAGCCGCCGCCTGATGTGATGCGAGGGTAATGCGAGGGGGCGCCGTCAGGCGCCACCGGGTCTACGGGTCGCTGGCCCCGATCATCGACGGCTACATCGGCTGCATCGTGATCAGGCCGGACGGCGGGCGCTACGTCGCCCGGGCGGTGCCCGACCCGCTGGCGGAGTAGAAGCCCGGCGCGAGATACTGCGTGGGCGGTGTCGCAGGAGAACGTCCAGGTCGTCCGGCAGGTACTCGACGGGTTCAGCCGCCTTGATAGAGCAAGCGTCGAGCCGCTGCTTCACCCTGATGTGGAGTGGAGGACGGTGCTTGGTCCTCTGCTCGGCGTCGCGACCGTATCCGGCCGCGACGCGACATAACCGAAAACCCTCGCGTCGAAGTGGAGGAACTGAGGGACCTCGGTGACGGACGAGTTCTCGTCATAGCGAGATATCTCGGCCGGGGCAAGGGAAGCGGTATCGACCTCGACCAGCGGATTTCCAGCGTCCACCGCCTCCGCGACGGAATGATCGTTTCCGTGCGTGACTACGCGAGCAGAGAGGAAGCCCTCGAAGCCGCCGGGCTGCGGGAGTAGGCGGGACTGACCCGACTGCCGTTTCAGCGCCGGCCGCGATTGCAGCGGGCGCAGGCGGGCCTCAGGTGGCCAGGGAATCGGAGCCACCGTCGGCGATCGGGAGCAAATGGTCCACATCGACGGCAGGTCCGCCGCGAACGTGGCAAGTGCGCCCGTAGCGGGCGAAGACCCGCTGCCTGATCGTCCGCCACCGCCTACCCCTCGAACGCGGCCGCCGGCACGACTCGCAGCGACTTCCCGAGGTCAAATCGACTGCAGCCGAGACAGGGCTTTAGCCATCCGATCAACCTCGGGGCCTGCCTTCTTCCTTCATCGCGTTCTTCGCCAATCACCCGGGATCGCGTCGACGGGTCCGTTGCAGGACATCCGGCCCGCGAGCCAGAATCAGGGAGCATGATCGTGATCGGTATCGACCCCGGTATCGCGAACACCGGATTCGGGGTCGTCCGGACGGCCGGGCAGCGGATGGTGGCCGTCGACGGGGGCGTTATCGAGACCGAGCCCGATCTCTCCACGGAGAGGCGGCTCGCCCGCCTGCACGATGCACTGGGTGAGCTGATCCGCTGGCACGAGCCGGGGGCGATGGCGCTCGAGGAGGTGTTCTTCAACCGCAACGTCGGATCGGCGCTGAGCGTCGGGCAGGCGCGAGGCGTCGCCCTGCTCGCGGCCGCCCGGCATGAGCTCTCCTGTTACGACTACACCCCGCAGGCGGTGAAGAAGGCGGTATGCGGGTCCGGGTCCGCCGAGAAGGACCAGATCCAGCGGATGGTGGCGAGCCTGCTCGGGCTGCCGGAGCCGCCGGCCCCCGATCACGCCGCCGACGCGTTCGCCGTCGCGATCTGCCACGTCGGCACGGTCGGCTCGCGCTCGGCGGTCGAGCACTTCGGCCACCCGCGCGTGGGGACAACCTCCACGATCGGGACACGCCAGCGGATGGTGGGTTAGCTCACCCGGCTCCGCATGGGCCGGGAAGGCATCCGGGCCACGGCCCAGAATCTCAACGCATGATCGCCTCCGTCAGCGGAGAGGTCCTGGTGCGTCGCCCGGACCACGTCGTGATCGACGCGAACGGCGTCGGCTACCGCCTTGCGGTCTCGGCCGAGACGCTCAAGTCCGTTCCCGCTCACGGCAAGCGGACGTCCCTCCACGCACACCTTGTCGCCCGCGAGGACTCCCTCAGCCTGTACGGATTCGCGAGCGAGGAGGAGCGGGACCTCTTCCTCCACCTGATCTCCGTCGGCGGGGTCGGCCCGAAGGTTGCGATGGCGGCGCTCTCCGGCGGTCCCGTTCGCGAGCTTCTCCGTGCGATCGCGGCCGGCGACGCAAAGCGCTTCCAGGCGGTCCCCGGGATCGGGAAGCGCACGGCCGAGCGGATCATCGTCGAGCTTCGCGAGAGCATCGCGGGCGAGATCGAGACCGACGCGGATCGCCCCGCAATCCCCGCCGGAGAGGAGGATCCACGGGCGATGGCGCGCGAGGGTCTGTTGAATCTCGGGTACGCGCCGGCCGAGGCGGAGAGACTCCTCTCCTACGCCGAGGGGGAGAGTCCCGAGGAGATCATCCAGGCCGCGCTCCGCAACGCGGCGGGAGCGAAGGCGGCGTGAGAGTGACCCGGTGACGGAGATCGAGCCCGGCAAGGGGATCCGTACCCCAGGAATCGAGCCGGACGAGCCGGAGGGGGAAGTGGTCATTCACGACGCTCGGGCGGTCGGGGCGGACGAGGACTTCGACCGATCGCTCCGGCCCCCGACGCTCGACGACTTCGTGAACCAGGTTCAGGTGACTGAGCAGCTGGGGATCTTCATCGAGGCGGCGCGCCGGAGGGGGGAGCCCCTCGATCACGTCCTGCTCGCCGGCCCGCCGGGACTGGGCAAGACCTCCCTCGCCCACATCATCGCCGCCGAGCTGAGCGTGCCGATGGTGCAGACGGCGGGCCCGGCGCTGGAGCGCAAGGCGGACATCGCAGCCTTCCTGACGGGACTGGAGCCGGGGACGGTCTTCTTCATCGACGAGATCCATCGCCTCGGCCGCGCGGTCGAGGAGACCCTCTACCCGGCGAT
>DASUYK010000001.1:0-8758 GCA_036377415.1 Solirubrobacterales bacterium | reverse complement strand
CGGGTGGAACCGCTCGAGCTCGTCGAGCTTCTCGCCGGTCGAGGCGTAGATGATCGGCTTGCCGGTGACCGCGCGGACGGACAGCGCCGCGCCGCCGCGCGCGTCGCCATCGAGCTTCGTGATCAGGACGCCGTCGAAGTCGGCCGTCTCCGCGAAGCTCTCGGCGACGTTGACCGCGTCCTGCCCGGTCATCGCGTCCAGGACCAGGAGGATGTCGTGCGGCTTCGTCACCTCCCGGACCCGGGCGAGCTCGTCCATCAGCTCCTGATCCACGTGCAGCCGGCCGGCGGTGTCGACGATCAGGACGTCGCGGTTCTCGCGCTTCGCCTCCTCACGCGCCCAGGCGGCAATCTTGACGGCGTCGGTCTCGCCCGGCTGAGAGTAGACGCGGGCCTTCGCCTGCGCCCCGAGCTTCTCGAGCTGCTCGACCGCCGCGGGCCGCTGGAGGTCGCAGGCGGCGAGGGCGACGTTCTTGTTCTGCTTCGCGAGAAGCTTGGCCAGCTTCGCGCAGGCGGTCGTCTTGCCCGACCCCTGGAGGCCGGCGATCAGGACGACCGTCAGCCCGGTCGGAGCGAAGACCAGATCGCGGCCGGCGCCCCCCATCAGCGCGGTGAGCTCGTCGTTCACGGCCTTGACCACCGTCTGGCCCGGGTTGAGCGCCTCGGAGACCTGCTCCCCGGCAAGCCTCTCCCGGAGCGCAGCGGTGAAGTCCTTGACCACCTTGAAGTTCACGTCGGCCTCGAGCAGCGCGAGGCGGACCTCCCGAAGGGCAGCCTTGACGTCCTCGTCGGAGAGCTTCCCCCGCGAGCGGACGCCGCCCAGGACGGTCTGAAGGCGCTCGGAGAGCTGGTCGAACATCTCGGAGGAGCTTAGGGATTGGCGGCCCGCAGCTTTGAGATCGCCATTGGCGGCCGAATCCTGCGCATCGCGCTACTTGGGGCAGCGGTCGAGACGAGCCGTCAGCGGATCTGTGTCGCGGCCCTTGCGTGCGTCGGCGTTCGGGCGGCAGCGGCGATTCCGCCTCTTGCCGGCGGTTTGCGCGGAGGAGCTCGCGGAGGCGCTCGCCTGACCGGTGGGATGCGCGAGCGGCACGTAGCCGATCAACCTCGGGATCGGATCGACCGGCGTCCCGAACTGCCGGACCTCGAAGTGCAGGTGGGGGCCGGTCGAGCGGCCGGTGGAGCCGACGTAGCCGATCGTGCTGCCGCCGGCGACGTATTGGCCCGCCGAGACCCCGATCACCGACAGATGCGCGTACCAGCTCTCGAATCCAAGGCGGTGCCTGATCACGACGAGATTGCCGTAGCCGCCGGTGTTGAGCCCGGCGAAGACAACCGTTCCGCGACCGCCAGCGCCGACCGCGGTTCCCTTGGCCGCGGGAAAGTCGATCCCGGTGTGGCGGCGCCCCGGCGGGATCCAGCCGAATCCGTCGCCGATCGGTCCCGGCAACGGACGCACGAATCGAACGGGATCGCTCGGGGCCGAGATCACCCGAGCGCTCCGGAGCGCCGCGAGCGTGGAAGGGCCGGCGACCCCGTCGACGGCCAGCCCGGCGGCCGCTTGGTAGCGGCGCAGGGCCGATTCGGTGTTCGGACCGAAACCCGCGTCGAAGTCGCCGGGCCCGAAGCCGCGGCTGTTGAGCAGGAACTGAAGGGCGGCGACGTCCCAGCCGCGCTTGCCGCTGCGCATCGGTCGCGCCCCGAGCAAGGGTCGGCCCCTCCATCCGAGCACCGCCCGCGTCCGCGAGCCGGCGACCCCATCCACGGCGAGGCCGTGCTGAGTCTGGAAGGTGCGGACCGCCTGTTGTGTCCAGGGGCCGGAGACCCCGTCGACCGGATGCGGGTAGAGGCCCAGCGATCTCATCGCGACCTGGAGCGCGGCGATGTGGCCGCTGCCCGCGCTCGCCGTCGCGGGCAACGCGAGCAGCGCCGCAATGATCACCCCGAGCAGGGCGATGATCTTTGTGCCTCCCGCCGGCACGGGTTCAGCCTGACC
Organism: Solirubrobacterales bacterium; assembly: GCA_036377415.1. Taxonomy (GTDB): domain Bacteria; phylum Actinomycetota; class Thermoleophilia; order Solirubrobacterales; family 70-9; genus DASUPK01. Next base: position 6,763 of record DASUYK010000001.1, on the reverse strand, counting down.
GATTGCCCTGCCGCCCGCGTACGAGAGCTTGCAGCCCCGGTAAGCCCGGTCTACTCCTCGATCAGCGCCCTGGCGAACTGCTCGGGATCGAAGGGACGAAGGTCCTCCAGGGACTCGCCGATTCCGATCAACTTCACCGGAATGCCCAGCTCGGAGGCAATCGCGAGCGCGACCCCGCCCTTGGCACTGCCGTCGAGCTTGGTGAGGACGGCGCCCGTCACCTCAACCGCCTTGCCGAACTCCTGCGCCTGGCGGATGCCGTTCTGCCCGGTGGTGGCGTCGATCACGACGAGCGTCTCGTGGGGCGCATCCGGGATCTGCTTGGAGATCACTCGCCGGACCTTCGCCAGCTCCTCCATCAGATTCCCGTGCGTGTGCAGCCGCCCCGCGGTGTCGCAGATCACGACGTCCGCCCCCCGCGCCTTCGCGGCGCCGACCGCGTCGAACGCGACAGCGCCCGGATCGCCGCCCTCGGCTCCCCGGACGATCTGGGCTCCCGCCCGCCCGGCCCACTCGGCGAGCTGGTTCACCGCCGCCGCCCGGTAGGTGTCGGCGGCAGCGACGATCACGTCCAGGCCGAGCTCCTTCTGCAGGTGCCAGGCGATCTTGCCGATCGTCGTCGTCTTGCCGGTGCCGTTCACGCCGACCACCATCACGACCGCGGGGCGCTCGCGCAGGTGAATGCGCCCGTCGGCCGGGGTGGCGGTCTCAGCGAGCACCTCGATCAGCCGATTCCGCAGCCCCTCCCCTCCGGTGAGCTCCCCGGCCTCCACCTCGTCTTCGAGCCGCCGGACCACCTCGGCGGTTGTCTTCGCCCCAATGTCGGCGAGGATCAGGGCCTCCTCGAGCCGCTCCCAGGTCGTCTCGTCGATCCGCTCGGTGAAGCTCGCCGACAGCTCCGCCGTGAGGGCCTTGCGACTGCGGGAGAGCCCCTCGCGCAGGCGCCCGAACACGCCGGCGCGCTCCTCGTCGGGAACGTCCGTGGCCGCCGCCCCGTCACCGAGGTCGAAGGCCGATCGCCAGTCCGTCGCCATGGCGGCGGACAGTAACTAGGCGGCGGCTTCCGCAGCCTCCGGGGGCTCGGCCGGCTCCACCCCGGCGCCCAGCTCATCGCGCGGCAGCTTGCGCGAGACCACCTTGGTGATCCCGTCGCCGCCCATGCTCACCCCGTAAAGGATGTCGGCGGCGTCCATCGTCCGCTTCTGGTGGGTGACGACGATGAACTGCGAGCGCTCGGCGAACCGGCGCACCAGCCGCAGGAAGCGGTCGAGGTTGATGTCGTCGAGAGCCGCCTCGACCTCGTCGAGGATGTAGAAGGGGCACGGTCGCGCCATCAGCACCGCGAACACGAAGGCCAGCGCCACCAACGACTTCTCGCCGCCGGAGAGCAGCGAGAGCCGCCGGGTCGACTTTCCGGCCGGGGTCACCTCGATCTCGACCCCGCCGTCCTCATCCGGCGGGGTGAGCTCGTCGTCCGCATCCTCGTCCCCTTCCTCGGAGCCCACCCCGTCCTGACCGGCGAACCTCTTCGGACCGGTGTCAACCCGCCGCAGCCTCCCCCGGCCCCCGGGGAAGAGCTCGGCGACCATCTCCTCGAATCCGCGAGCAGTGGCTTCGAAGGTTTCCTCGAAGGCCGCCGCGATCTCGCGGTCGATCCTGCGGATCAGCGCGCGCAGCTCAGCGATCGCCTTCTCCAGGTCCTTCCGCTGCTCGGCCAGCTCGCTCACGTGCTCCCGCGCCTCGTCGTACTCGCGCTCGGCCAGCGGATTGACCGGGCCGATCTGCTCGCGGTTGCGCTCGAGCCGCGCCAGTCTCGCCTCGATCCCCTCGCGGTCCTCGTCGGACAGCGGCGCCTCCGCGGGCGAGAGCTCCTCCCCGAGCGCGGTGCCGAGCCGCTCGAGCTCGGCCGAGGTCTCGTTTCGCTGCCCGCGGAGCTGGCTGGCCTCCACCTCGGCCACCGTCATCGCCTCGCTCGCATCGCGCAGCTCGCCCTGAAGACCGAACTCCCGTTGCGAGCACTCGCGGAGCTCGGCCGCGATCTCGCCCTCGCCGTTGCCCTCCCCGGATCCCAAGGCCCCGGTTCGGCGCTCGAGCCGCTCGGCGACCCGCCGCAACGCCTCGCCGGCCCGCGCGAGCGCCGGAAGAGTCTCCTGCTCCAGAGCGATCCGGCGCTCCAGCTCCTGACGGTCGCGTCGCCGAGCCTCTCGGGTCCGCTCGGCGGCCTCCGCGTGCCGCCGCTCCGCCGCGAGCTCGGCCTCGATCTTGGCGCGCTGGATCGCGGCTGACCCGCCTTCGCCATCTCCGCGCTCGGCGCGGCGCTCGGCGAGCCAGACGGTGCGGCTCGCCTCCTCAGTCGCCTCATCGAGCTCCCGGCGAGCGTCTCGGAGCTCCCGCTGGGCAGCGTCCTCGCGGGACCGCGCCTCATCGAGCATCCGATCGGCGCGCTCGAGGTCCCCCTTCGCCCGCTCCTCGGTCCGCTGGCGCTGGCGAAGCCGGGAGGCAAGCTCCTCCCGCTCGGAGCGCGCCGCGAGCGCCGGGTCCGTGCCCTCCTTCGGCAGACGGCGGATCTCTCCCGCGGCGGCGTCGTAGCACTCGCCATCGACGGTTACCGCGACGCCGCGGAAGCCCTCGGTGAGGTCCTCGAGCTCGTCGACCAGCCACGCGTCGGCGAGCAGGCGCTCGGTGACCGGCCCAGCCGCCCCGCGCGCCTCGACGAGGTCGACGAGGCGCCGCGCGCCGTCCTTCGGCGCGGCGGACGGCGTTACGCTCGGGCCCGCCGAGATCAGCGTCCGGGCGGCACCCTCCGCCTCCGAGAGGCGCTTCCGCCCCTCCGTCAGCGAGTCGACGATCGACGCCCGGAGGCGCTCCCCGAGCACCGCCGAGACGGCCCGCTCGAGCCCTGAGCCTGCCTCGAGCATCCCCGCGAGTGCCTCGTGCTCGCCCTCGACCGCCGCGCTTGCGAGCTTTGCCTCCACAGCGGCGAGCTCGCCCGCCAGGGCGGCGCGCCGCTCGGATGCCTTGACCGCCTCGGCGCGGGACCTCTCGTGCATCTGGGTCGCCTGCCGCAACCCGCCGCGCGCCTCCTCGGCCGCGCGCTCGAGCGGCTCGACCTTGGCCCGTGCCTCCGCCCTGCGCCGCTCCGCTCGTTCCGCCTGCTCGCGCAGCTCGGAGGTCTCGGGATCGGCACCCTCCTCCAGCTTCGCGAGCTCGGCCTCGAGCTCGCCGATCCGCTCGGCGACGCCGCCCTCCTCCCGATCCGCATCGAGCTCGTCGAGCCGAAGCTGGCGCTCTCCGAGACCGCTGCGGAGCTCCCGTTCCGCAAGCTCGATGGACTCGGCGCGGGCGCGGACCCGCTCCGTCGCCGCCCTCGCCTCGGCGAGCAGCTCGGCGCGGCGGCGGCGTCCCTCCTCGCCGACCGCGATCCGCTCCTCGATCGCGGTCCGCCGCGCCCGGACCTCCTCGAAGCGCTTCTCGACCGAATCGCGGCGTCCCCGCACCTCGACCAGCTTTCCCTCGGCGGCCGCGAGCCGGGTTTGCTGCTCGCGGACGTCGTCGGCGACGAGCCTGGCACGGAGCTCGTGGGTCTCCCTGACCAGCTTCGCGGTGCGCTCGGCGGCCTCCGCCTGGCGCTTCAGGGGGCGAAGACGCGAACGCGCCTCCCGCTCCACGTCGAGGGCGCGCTCGAGGTTGTCGCGCGTCCGATCGAGCTTCAGCTGGGCGCGGTGGCGACGCTTGCGGTGCTTGCCGAGCCCGGCGGCCTCCTCGATCAGCAGGCGGCGGTCCCTCGGCTTCGAGTTGACGATCGACTCCACTCTGCCCTGGCTGATCACAGAATGGGCCTCGCGGCCCATGTTCGTGTCCGAAAGCGCCTCGACGATGTCCGCCAGCCGGCAGCGGGCGCCGTTCAGGCGGTACTCGCCGTCGCCGTTCCGCTCGATCCGGCGTGAGATCGAGATCTCCGAGAACTCGCTCGCCGCACGCCCCTCCGTGTTGTCGATCACCACCTCGACCTCGGCGAAGCGGCGGGGCGACTGACCGCTCCCCCCGGCGAAGATCACGTCGCGCATCTGCTGCCCGCGGATCGCGGACGGGCTCTGTTCCCCGAGAGCCCAGAGCACCGCGTCGGTGATGTTGGACTTCCCCGATCCGTTCGGGCCGACGATCACGCTCACCCCCGGCGAGAAGGTGAGCCGGGTGCGGTCGGGGAACGACTTGAACCCCTTCAGGTTGATCGCCTTCAGGTACATGTCAGTTCGAAGGGTGGCAGGAGTGCACAGGCTCCCGCGCCGACCGGACGCAACCCGGGCGCGCTCATCGCTTCAGGTTCTCGAGCGCGGCGCGGGCCGCGGCCTGCTCGCCCTCCTTCTTGCTCCTTCCTGACCCGATCCCGATCTGATCGCCGTGCACGGTTGCGCGGATCTCGAAGCGCCGGTCGTGCGGCGGGCCCGACTCGCTCGAGACCTCGTAGCTGACGAGCTCGCCGCTTCGGGCGAGGCGCTCCTGGAGCTCGGACTTGAAGTCGAGCCGCTCGCTGGTCGCCTGGGCGATCTCGTCGGCGAACGCCCGCGTGACGGCCCGGGAGGTCAGCTCGAAGCCGTGGGCCAGGTAGCAGGCGCCGATCACCGCCTCGCAGACCGATGCCAGGGTCCGTTCCGAGGCGAGCAGCGTATCCACGGGAAGGCCGTCACCGTCGCTGGGGGAGCGCTCGGTGAGCATTTCGGGCAGCCCGAGCCCGCGTGCGACCTCCGCGCATGCCCGCCCGCTCACGGCCTGGTTGAGGATCTTGGTGAGCTCTCCGATGTCCGCGTCCGGATGTTCCGAGAACAGGAGCGCGGCGACCGAGAGTCCGAGGACGCTGTCCCCGAGGAAGGCGAGACGCCCGTACGACTGCGTCCGCCGCTCTACCCAGGATGAGTGGGAGAGCGCCTGCCGGCGCAGCTCTTCGGGGGTGTCCTCGAACAGCTCCGCCAGCGAGGCGGTGCGGGGTGTCATCTGATCAGGCCGTCCGCCTCCCCCTATTCATCTAACGGGTTGCTCCACCGACATCAGACGGGTCGCGCTGTCGCGCGCCCTCGGATCGGAGGACCCTCGCATCAACCCGGGCACAGACGAAGTCGACGGCGTCACCGACGGTCTCTATCTCGGCCGCCTCCTCCTCGCTCACGCGGATCCCGTAGCGATCCTCGAGCTCCATGACCAGCTCGTAGAGGTCGAGGGAGTCCGCATCGAGGTCCTCCCGGAACCTGGTCCCGGTCTGGATCTTCTCCGGCGCCACCTCGAGCTCGGTGCTCAGGTGATCGCGAACAAGCTTCATCACCTCGTCGCGCTCCATCGCGAGGATTATCCCCTATCCACCAGGTGTCTCCATTGGGGTCTCGCGAAGGCTCTCACGGGTGGCGCCGGAGGCCTCGAGCAGCTCGGCGGTGCGCTCGACCGCCCGCTCATGCACGGCACGATCGGCGAGCCGGACCGCATTCGCGATTCCCTCCGGGCTCGAGCTTCCGTGGGCGACCACGGCCACGCCGCGCAGGCCCAGCAGGATTGCCCCACCGACCGAGTTCGGGTCCATGCTACGACGGAGGCCGCCCAGGGCCGGCCGAAGCAGCAGCCCGCCGGCGGCCGAGATCGGGCCGGACCGCGCCGCGGACCGAACCGCGTCCGCGACCGCCCTGGCGGTCCCCTCGAGCGTCTTCAGCGTGACGTTGCCGGTGAACCCATCCGTGACGACGACCTCGACCTCGCCGGTGAGCAGGTCACGGCCCTCGAGGTTGCCGATGAAGCGGATTCCGGTCGCCCTCGTGAGGGCGTCGTGGGCCTCGATCACGTCGATCCTTCCCTTCTTCTGCTCTTCCCCGACTGAGAGCAGCGCGACCCGCGGGCTATCCACCCCGAGGACCGCCCGGCAGAAGGCCGAGCCGAGGAAGGCGAACTGGATCAGATGCTGAGGCCGGACGTCTGTGTTCGCCCCCGCGTCCAGGAATACGAGCGGGGGTCGATCGGCGCCGGGAACCGGGATCTGGACCGCGAGCGCCGGACGATGGACGCCCCGTGCCCGCTTCAGCGCGAAGAGCGCCGCTGTCATCAGCGCACCGGTGGAGCCCGCGCTCACCAGCGCGCTGCAGGCGCCCTTCGCGACGGCCTGCGCTCCTCGAACCACCGACGCCTGCGGAGTCGATCGGACCGCGGCGACGGGCTCCGCCTCGTTCCCGATCCAATCGGCCGTCGGGTCGAGCTCGACCCCGGGCGGCGAATCGAGCGACGAGGGACCGAAGATGCGGACGGGGATGCCGTCGGCGGCAGCGATCCGGGCTCCCTCCAGGACGAGCTCGGGGCCGCCGTCCGCCCCGTACGCGTCGAGCGCCACCGGGGCCTTGTGTGACATCAACTCGCCGCCTCCTCCGCTTCGCGTCCGGGGGCGGCTCCCATCAGGGACTTCTTCTTAGTCCTGCGGTGACGGGTGCTCGGGCTGCGCGGCCGGCTCGGGCGCCTCGTGGCGGATCACCTCGCGTCCGGCATAGGTCCCGCAGGTCGGGCAGACCCGATGCGGGAGGCGCGGGCTATGGCAGCGCGGGCACTCGTTCAGGCGCGGCGCCGGGACCGTGTGCTGGGCGCGCCGCTTGTCGCGGCGCGTCCTCGACTGTCGCTTCTTGGGGACCGCCATGAGGGCGGCATGGTAACGGTCCCACCTCAGATCGCCAGTGTGACGGCTTCGCCACACGGCGGCCACGAAACACCGCCGCCGAACCTACTCCAGCTTCAAATC